>MBAA01000228.1:4109-7088 GCA_001940655.1 Promethearchaeota archaeon CR_4 | reverse complement strand
GGGTCGTCCGGGTATTTCGCCGCAAACATGTTTTCCAACCCGATCTCCGCGATGCCTTGAACATACGACCGTAAGGCGACAAAATGCTCCTCCGGGTCTAATTTGATTTCTGCGTGTCCTTCCGTAGTTTTCGCGAATTCCCGCTGGTCGGCCGGGAGTTGGTCGGTGGCGAGGGTGGCAACCGCGATATGCGTACAGTCTACAGTACATTCATAATTATGATATAAATCGTGGTCATTCCGCCAGAAGACCACCCGCCCTCTTATACACAGTCTGAGATAATCATTAAAATGGGGATATACCTCCACGCGAGCACCGATTTCCACGCCCGCGGCGCGAAGGGCCGGATCGTTGTCCAACGGAAAGAATTGTTCCCATTTCCAACTTATTGTTGACAATGGTATTTTCGTAGCTTCAGGGTCCCAGCCCCACGTGGCGAGATAATAGTCCTGCTTCTGCCGGGTAATGAATTGGTTGTCGCGTTCCCGACAAACTTCGCAGTATTTCTTTCCATCCGAATTTCTATATAATAAAATGGTATGACTCGCTTCCACCCCACATTTCGCACACCTCCGGGGGGATATGCGTTGAATTAAGAACCCCATTTTCACACTACCTTAGACTCAAAGGTCAAGAAGGAATTTACTTTCATTTGATCTCCCCATCATCTAAATTGATTTAGTTTTTCTTGCCATTCTTCTTCAGTTATGGGGCGAGGTTGCATTAATTGATTTAATCGGGTTATTTCCTTCGCCGTCCGGTGCTCCACCCGCTCAAATAAATCATAAATCGCCTCGGCGATTCCCGCCTCCCACCGGATTTTATAATACGAGTTAAATCCTTTCGCATCTCGAATTATTTGTATGAATGGATATTTGAGCGAATCAATCAAACTCGCGAGGTATATCCGCGTGGCGGGTCTCATTTAGAATTCCTCTCCTTCATTTGTTCCATCTTGCGTTTGGCCGCTTCCTGCCGGTGTATGTATTGGAGGTACTCGGCTTCGCGGGTATTAATCCACACGACCTGCCCGTCATGCGTGCGGGTCCGGCCGTTCGGAAGTTCCTCCACCCACTCCTTATTTTCATTCAGTTGGGTAATGCGGGGAAGTCTATTCATGGGGTTTTCTCTCCTTGTAAATACAAGTATTCCACTTTCTGTTCGTTTGTAAATGCTATGACAAAATAATTATAAGTATAAACCAGTTTGTGGGCTTCCTCGAATACCCGTTTTTCCCGGCGACATCCCTTGGACGTTGTCCACCCGGGGCAGAGAATCAACCCGTCACATTTGTTCATGAATACCGTGTCAAATTGTAACCACTGCTCCCAGTCCACGCCATCCCCGTGGTAATCTGGCAGGTCTATTCTGGTCGTGTGAATGGGATGGGTCATACTCAGTGGGGAATAGAAGAATACTCCCAAATCAAATAATTTCGCGGCGAGGATGTTCACGGACGCCATATTCTGCACGATGTTCCCCGAGTACGCGTGGGCTAAATACCACAACTGCTCTTTTAATTTCACTGGTCTCCCTCCTTTTTGGCGAGTTGTGCCCGGAGAAATGCTTGTAATGCCGGGAGAACGTTCCCCTTCTGTGCATGCCACAGTTTCTCATTTTTTATTTCTCCCTCTTTAACCAATTCATCACCACAGTATTTAAGACAATTATTATTATTATAATCATAGGAGAAATTCCCGAAATGAAAGTCCGTTCCTATTACTAATCTCCAGACTCTCCAGACAGACCTGATAATCTGGTCAGTTTCTTTCTGAAGTAATTTCCGTTGTTTCCGGTATTGTTTCTGGAGGGACTTGAGGGTGACCGGTTTCTCCTTGAAACACGTACACGTTGCGGCGAGACAATTCTTTCCCGCGACTTTCCGGCATTCTTTCCGACTGGCGCATTGACGTTGTTTCCGTTTGTCCTCCTTGGATAATTTCACCCGCGGCGGTTTGGCAGGAACTTGACAAGACGGTCCTTGCTCGCGTTTGCCCTCGAGAGAATAGTGATGAGAACATTGTCCATATTTCCGGACACACCGGCGACATTTCCATAGAATGCCTTTCTGGGTCAGTTTGGCGATTTGATTCTCCAAGTTCTCGTTCCGACTCTCGCAGGTAGCCACTAATTCGTGGAGTTGCTCGGCCTCGTGTTCCCATTCTTTCGCCGCCTTCGTGTCCGTCTCGTGAAGACGTTTCAAGTCGGCGTTGTCTTGTTTCGCCTTGGCGAATTCATATTCGAGTCGTTTAATAGTATATTCGTATCCTTCAACCGCCGATCCGATTGGGTTTCCGATTATGTCACTGCCGCAGAAGGGACAGAACTTCACCTCTTTCTCCCCGCGGTTATTCTCTATCGTATTTTTACAATTCGGACATTCCATAGTTGGTTTCACTTCCGTTTTTTTGATTCGGATAAATTTCTTGGTATTTTTCGTATCACAATCGAAATGACAAATTAGATTAATCTTCTCTTCATGTGTGGTTGGTTTGCCGTTTTTGAATGGATATTCCACGCGACACGGGCAATCTCCACATTCTTTGGTTGAACGCCATTCAATGCATTCATAGGTCCACGCTTGTAGAGGTAGAATCCATTTTTGTTCGGGAATCAGGATTACCGGTTTCATTTCCTTTACTTCTTTTTTAGTATATAACGGAGTATATTGTGGGGGAAGAGTATTGTCAGGGATAAATTTGGGATTCGTATTACCCATTATATATTTTATTGCCTCTGTATAATCCTCTTTGACAAACCCATATTTCCGGTCTATCACCATTCGGGAACGGTCGCACGCCCACGGGTACCCTGCGGCGGTTTCGTGATCTTGAACCTCGGAGAGCGCGTGATATTTATTGGTTACAACTTCATCGCAATACGTATAACAAGCGGCACAGAGGAGAATGTTAATGCCTTCCCCCGTGAGCCACGTTTTACTGGCATCCTTGCCACACCGGGCACACGTGGACGAAGATA
>MBAA01000228.1:2952-4048 GCA_001940655.1 Promethearchaeota archaeon CR_4 | reverse complement strand
TTCTTTAGCGATAGTATATCCACTGGTATTGTTGGGGGAATTCAGAGTATAAGGGTAGATAGCATCACAATACCCGCCACGATTCGGGGTGGTTTTGTCATCCACCACGTGGAAGTGCCCGCAATTCTTACAAGTTTGGATTACGCGGGGCTGCCAAAGAGAGCGATTGTCACACTGTACCTTCAACACGCACGGGACGGTCATCCTCGCGTCATAATTTACACACTCTTCACATTTCTTGTCCAAGGGACTCTTTTTCGTTTCCATAGTTTTACTCGCGTCTATCATTTTGGGTTCACCTGGTCGTTGTCCATATTGCCCCACGCGGGCACGTGTTTGAGGTGTGTAAGGTGATCGTAAATCGCCCGGTTAGAATCATCGAGCAGAGATTCCGGGTGCGGCCCTTGGGCCTCTCTGACCTTCCCGTACAGGTAATCTGCCGTCAAGAACGGCAAACGCCGGGCAATATGTCCCTTCACGAGCGATAATATAACTACCGCCCACTCATCTGGGATGGTCTCGAGAATCGTCTCTTCCTCGCGGGGATTGACCGCGCCTGGAATGCCCGCGAGGCGGGCGGAATATTCTTGCAGATTCATTATGTTTCTACCTCCGGGCAATCCCAGTAATGCGGGCAGCGGGAGCAACACGTCACACCATCGCACTGGGGGAACGTGGGGCAGTCGATGCAACATTGGGTCGTGCTGCGAGGGTTCATGGCGGGGACGCCTCCTTACAGGGGTGTAATAATGGCCGTATATCCGTGAAATCTAACGTATAACTGCCGACCGGTTCCGTGGTCCACGTGGCAGTACATCCTAACGGAGCGACCAACCGTCCAACCTGGAAATGGCGGGTTTTATGATGCTGGGTTAAATCTACGCGAGCACATCCGTTTTTATCATGCCAAGGTTTCCACGATCGGGTGAACCACGACCACACGCTTCCAACGGGTGTAATACTATATCGGGCGTCAGATCCTTTCATCGGTTGCATCTTTCATCCGCTCCCGCGTTAGATATTGGTCGACATACTCCGACAAATTCAGGCACTTTCCCCGCGCCCACCGGACATTCACCACGCTCAAATTGATACT
>MBAA01000228.1:172-2935 GCA_001940655.1 Promethearchaeota archaeon CR_4 | reverse complement strand
CCGGGGCAGTCTGCATCTCTGGCATTTCGTTCAGTCGTCTCCTTGTTTTACCACACTACACTACACTACACTACACTGGTATGAGACTCTTGATCTCCCTTCCACTATATAAATTTACCAGTCTTACTAATCTCTTCTGTTCACGCCTTTTTTTCTCCGCCACCCTCGCTGGGTTTTCGGTTGTGCACAGAAATCGGCGTCCGGGGGGTGCGAGGGAACACACGCGGAGAGATATGTAATATGGATACACATAGGAATGGTATGTAATGGGAATATATAAGGCATATATAAGGGCATATTTACGAACAGACAGGTTGTATATAAGGGGTATATAAGGGGCATATAAGGCATATATAAAGAACATGAAGGGACATATAAAGGATACTATACAATAGGAGAGGAATAGTATTGAATACCACAAGTATTATATACTCGTGTTGCCCTATACTGTATGACAACAACTGAGATGAACACCCATGTATGAACAAAAATATTGCCCGCAATGCGGGAAGATCTCTAATATAGTAGATATGAAGGACGTAGCAGTCGAGTACAATACATCACTCTGCCAGAGTGGGAAATGCGAGGAGTGTGGCGAGGAGTTGTATTTTTAATATGACCGATTACGTATATGTCGAGGGCATCGAGATGTCCTGGTGCTCCGTAGACGAGGAATAAATAGACAAAACTGAGATGATAAAAAAATGCCTGAAAAAATCGTCATTCACGACCGCGTGAAACCCATAGAAACTTACAAAACCTATACCTGCGAGTTTGACGACTCGCAGGACGAAGACGGCGACCATGTATTCTGCAATATCACGTTCCCCGGGGACGTGGACGTTCCTGCCGTGATCCTCGTAAAGATGGTGAAAGATGCTGACAAGTGCGGCATCGTGCACGAGTGGGAAGTGCTCGCGACCGAGCAGTACGAAGACGAAGGCAAACACAGCGAGTACCGCGGCGATGGCGTGGTAAACTGTACGGTCTATACCCTCCACCGCGAAACGTAATTTTCCTTTCTCAAATCAACCGACAAAAACACGAAGGTAAAAAAAATGGTAAAAAAAATAAACGTGGCGATTTGTAAAAGATGTTCGGCCCTCGCCGTTGCGAGTGACGTGAATAATGAATTCCGCGATCTCCCTCAATCTCAATATTTGACTGAGCCGACAATTGGAATCCTGCACGTGGACGGGAATTCCATCACCGTGGACGCCAGCGATCTTCGCACGGAGGAACAGGTGACTGCAATTTTCCTCTGCGAGGATTGTAAATCAGAGAATTAATTTTTTTTCCTTTTCTCCCAGACCTCCCCGCACCTCGCGGGGGGGGAGATGAAACACCATGAAAATAGTAAAAAACGAAAAACACCATTTCGTTGTCCTAAACGAGGACAATTTTAACGCGGTCATGGGCGAGTTTCTCACGCTTGCCGATGCAGAAGAATCTGTGAAGAGACTGAACACACCCCGCCCCACCCCGGAATATTCCGGGAATACGAACATATGGGCGTGGAGGGATAATAATCGCGGAGGATAATATTAAATACCCGCGGTTCCTCTCTTATACTACTACTACAATAACAAAATGAAAAAAAGTGAAAAGAGGCATTTTAAATGATAACAAACCTCCAAACCGGCACAGAATGCCCGCAAGCCGGCGGGATCCTCCTGTGTAAGGAATGTGACAGCCGCGAAAAATGTAAATTCGCGGAAATTCGCACTTGTGCGGAGCAGCAATACCAGGCCCCGACCCTCCAGGGATTTATTCGTCTCGTGGAGGAGGTGCACCAACTCCTCGCCCACGCCGAGTATACCCACGACCAGACGATGGCAAACATTCTCCGCATCGCATTGGCCTGCCTGACCCCGCTCGTGGGGAAGGCCGTCCGAGACGCCCGGCGGGTACATCCTGTTCCCGGGTAATTTACACGGGAAACCGTGGAAAGAAACAAGGCGGGAAGCGACATGGGAGAAAAAACAACCATCAAATTTGAATGCCCGAAATGCCACCAGTGGCACCAGGACGTGATTGATTCCACGCTCGTCACGGGGAGCAAGATATTCCCCGTCCGGTATCCTTACGTGCATGATGCCTCGCTCGTAATTCTCTGCTACATAGACGCCCACTTTACCATCCGGGGGTTCGAGCAGATTACCCTGGGCAAAAACACCGTGGACGCCCTCGTGAAAAAGGGCAAAGAACAGAAAGCGGCGACCACAGCCGCCGACTGGAAGAATATTTTCTGACCAAAACCAGGGAGTAATGGAGAAAATGGACAAACTAATCAAGGAACACGTCAAGATGATTGTCAAAGACCTGAAGCAGGCCGAGAAGAACCACCCCGACCTCAAACCCGTCCTCGAGGTCGCCATCAAGGACGTCCGCGAGAAGGGATTCAAACTCCAACCCGCGGGAAAAAAATAATTTCCACGTTTTTTTCTCCTCGCCACCCGTGGTCTCCCGGCATGCCAGGACAGGAAGATTCAATACAACTCAAGAGAATGTTTTCTAATATTCTTTTTCCTCCTTTCTCCAACCCTGGAGGGAATCAGGTCCGAGGAAAGGTAAATAAGTCTCACCCCGAATTCAGCCGGGATCAATAACATATAAACAACTCCTCCTTTCTATTCGCCTGTAATGGAATGTACCGCAGGAAAACTAAATAAGTCTCAACATAATTTCGGCCGGAGTAAATAACGTTTAATGTCGGTTCGTATTTCCTCCAATCGGCACGTCTAAAAATGGTTATATATAAAT
>MBAA01000228.1:0-76 GCA_001940655.1 Promethearchaeota archaeon CR_4 | reverse complement strand
AAGAGGGGAAAGAAACGAGGTGGACAAGACGGGGTAGGAGATGGGATTAGAAATGTTAGATGGTGTTAGACGGGTT
>MBAA01000214.1:24164-25874 GCA_001940655.1 Promethearchaeota archaeon CR_4 | reverse complement strand
GGAAAAGGGGTTTGACTTGGCATGTTATTGAAGAACCGACCCATAAAAGGGTGTTTTGCATATGGATTGATTTGCCTGTTTATGTTATCGAATGTTGTTACCATTACCCCCACAATGAATGCCATAGAAGAGGGATTACAAAAGGAACAGCCGCCAATACTTGGAGAATTGCGGGATCTCGATAATTACACGATAGGGGGAGATGGGAATAACATCCCCACGTTCTTGCTGTATAATTTAACGAATACGGATTCATCCATTCACGATATTCAATATCCCATCAGCGTTGACACCGAAAGTAATGATATCGGATTTACAAATTTCACGTTTACCGATATCGAAGCGAGTAACGCGAGTTACCTTCTCGAAATGACCAATAATTACTTTGCATTAAACTATCAGCTCAGTAATGTGAACATCACATATTATCAGCAATTCTTCTTACCCACGGATGCTTACGTGAATTGGATTGCCGCATATCTCCAAGCAGGCGGAGCTTATACGGTTAATATGTCAATTTATAATGCCACCTATGACTCCACGCAGCAAATATTCTTACCCGATAAAATGGTTCATCCCACTTATTGGAACACAACCGATGCCCGAGGTGAACCTTCTACAATCGCCCATTGGGAAAAGTTTGACTTTTCCTCCAATCGTGTCGTCCTCAATTATAGCCACACTGCGCATTATGGCGATTTTGCCACATTTTTCATAGGATTGAGTATGCCATTTGTTCCACTTGCCCCTACTTGCATCTGGTATTGCGCCGAGGATAGTTTTGGATTTGGCATTGACTCGGGGGAAGCTCTTCTCGGGGCAAAAGTCAAGGGATCTAGCGGAGATGGGAGTGAAGGCCTCACAGTCTGGCAGGAATGGCTCAGTCCAAACAATGAAACTGTTGATTTTTCAGTTATGTTGGATGTTGCTCCGGTCAGTAATACACCAAAACCCTCCGAAATCGGTTTTAAAGTAGACGACTTACCCGTGCAAAATTTCCAAGACATGGCAGGGCAAGGGCAATACCTCAGTTGGCTGTTAAAAGAACCCACTGGACAAAGTTGTGTTTACAACGTGACAAGTGAATGGACGGATTTCGAATACTTTTCGAATGTCAACTGTACGTTTAAAGTCTCGCAAGCATACACCGTCCGGCAAGCAATTTCACCCTCTATTACATATATCGTGAACACTAGCGCGCAGAATGTTAATTGGAACCTGACATTAAACGCCTATTATCCTGCCGGTGCAACCATAAATAGTACAAATATCGAATTCCAATTGCCAACTAATTGGACAGCTACGAATGCAGTTAACCTGACCGGCGGGTTTTACGAGATTTGCAATCCAGGGGCATTTTTCTGGTGTGGGACAGTTCCCAAGGGCGATTATGATCAAGTTACCATCCACAATGCAAGCACAGGAACTTGGTTATTAAACGCGGAAAGTCCCATCTACGCCTTCTCCACCAGCGTGAACTCAACGCGTTATGGGGAATATTACCATACGAACATTTCGGACGTTCTCCGCCTGACGGGATCAGTAGCTGGGGGACCCAACGGCGTACCGATATTCAAACGGACGGACACCCAAGGGGACATTACAACCCTCTCGGTCATTTCTGGGTCGACTCAGGGTTTATTAAATAAACTGGATACGAGTGATGATAATTATCTCTCTTTGAAAACGCAAGGCATAGGTTTTATGCAA
>MBAA01000214.1:20486-24093 GCA_001940655.1 Promethearchaeota archaeon CR_4 | reverse complement strand
AAATATCACGATTGAACAATTCACCTCGAATTCCAGCATTGACAGGGAAAATGCTACAAATTTATTTTCGGACATTGATTCAACAATCTCTCCTGCAGAATTGCGAAGAACTTACATTTTGGATAGCGATTTTGCAGGCGTGGATTTCAACGTTAATGTGGGTGAAGAATATACCGATAGTATCTATTTCAATTTCACGGCAAATTGGCTTGGTAATGTCAAAAACGAAAACATAACAGGATTCAACGCTATTTTTGTTCACAATCTCACGGATGACTTCATTTCGTGTTTAGAATTCCTTCTGGCCTGGAATTTCTCCTCAAACCAATGGGAGATGCTAGATAAATCATGCTTGAAGGTGGGAGAATGGCAAATATACGGAAATCCCAATCGTTGGCGATATGTAGCATGGGATTCATCACTCAATAATACTGTCAATATCTCGAATTACATTAATACGGAGAACGAAGTAAGGTTTTGCTGGAATTCTACCGCTCCGGATTCATATGAAGGCGGGGATACTCATACGCAACTAGTGGATTTGATCAATTTAGATTACACGTTCCTCAATCCCGTCGCCGAGGGCAATTTCACGGTGTCCATCTTCAATTCAACGCGCGGTCAATTTGATACCCCGCAAAATCTCTCTATCATTACTCAAGATTGCGTTACCAGCATAAATTTTGCTAAGAATGTAGGAGATTACTATGGTGTCTCTTCGAATAATATCCAGATTCGATTGAACTTGACTCATTGGGCTCCATCTGCAGCAATTGCATTCTTCGATCACTTATATGTCACCATCAATTACTCCCGAGTTGTCACGCTCAAGTGGCGGCAAAATGTGCTCGATGTGTTCGAGTCCAACATTTACACACAACAAGTGGATACCTATGATAACGCGATGGAAAATAATATCACATTCACGTGGGACATAGATAGCACGACGCTCACGCCTGGGAACTACTCGTGGATTACTATATGTTCGATGGGAAACCAGATTGCAGTCAACATTACCAACATCTGGGTGAAAGGTTTACCGACCGAGATCACCCTATGTGAGGGAGATGGAGTAAGTGTCGAAGACGGGAAATGGGTGACTAATCCGAATCCCTACGTGAATGATACGACCAGATCCCTCCGCCTGCGGGTGAATGACACGGTATACGGCGTGAACTTGACAAGTATCACCATCGAAACTCCAGATTGGCCCACCGGACAACTACTAGTCATCAATGAGTTTGCTACCACTGGTTTGGAGGACGCCCGCGGGTATTATCGGGTCTTCTTGAATACGACCGGACTCTCAAATTCAGCAGTTGGTTATAACCTAAACCTGACAGTTGTATCTTCGATCTACCTTGACAGTTCGGTAAACGTCACCATCCGCGTGGATCCGTTACCTACGGCATTAGGTCTCACCCAACAGACCTTTACGGTTTGGGAGAACGAGTCGTTGCAAATTGGGGCAAGTTTCGAAGATACCTTCCACCACAACCTGATCACGGGAGCTACTCTTACCTGGGAGCTGGTGGGTGGGACACCATCTCAGCGAGGCACGTTCGACCAGATTCTCTACGTCTACGATTCAGTGGTCGACACTCTCGAGACAGGTATCGCGCCCGGGAAGTACACCGTCCGTTTAATTGCAGAAAAAACGGATTTCGCAACATCCACTACTGATCTCACGTTGATCGTCCTCGCGAAGAATCGCACCGTCTTGATCCCAAACTTCTCATCATTGCCCTTGGACATCCTTGAGGGGGCAGTAATCCCCGTGTCGGCCACGCTTACGTATCAAGCCAACTCCTCTGCTGTTCCTAACGAGGAGGTGGAATTCGTATTCGAACTCCTCACGGCATCAGGGCAAGAAGAAGTGAAGAAAAAGGCTTTAACGGACGCCAATGGTCTCGCGACAGTGGACTTCCAGATTCCCGCAGGCGTAACTTCATTCAGGATTTCCGCAAATTATGCGGGAACAGAAACCATCGCTAAGGCAGAAACTGCGATCTCGAGTACCTTTATCATCGTGACAAAAGCACAACAGTTGATGAACACGCTCATTCGTTTGTCCCCTTACATTATTGCAGCAATCGGCGCCATCGTGGCAATGTCTCTGTATACTCGGTCTCGTCACAAGAAGGCCGAGCGGTTCTGGGACACGCGGGTGGCGAAGTTGACTGACGTCTTGAACATCCAGCACGTGCTCGTAATCCACAAGGACTCGGGGACATCTATCTTATCCCAAAGTATGGGCTCGGAAAAATTAGACCCCAACCTCATCAGCGGGTTTCTGACAGCAATGACAAGCTTCCAGTCCGAAATCGGGATGAAGAAAAAGGAGACTTCTGGCAAGAAGGGAATTATCTTAGATTACGCGGACTTTAAGATCTTGCTCGAAGACGGGGAATTTATCCGGGCGGCGCTTATTTTAGAAATGGACGCTTCAGAGACGACCAAAGAGGCACTCCTGCGCTTCATTCAAAGGTATGAAGCCCGTTACCGCAAGGAATTGGTCTCATGGAAAGGAAACTTAAATGAATTAAGGGGCGGGGAAAACTTGATTGAAGATGTCTTTGAGATCTCCCTGGTTTACCCACACGTGCCCAATCCCAGCATCAATACGAAGAAACTCCCCCGGTTGCAACGGGCGATCTACGAGATTGCCAAGGCCATTACGAAGGAACGCCCCTTCTTCTTCATGTCACTACTGTTGGAGTATGCCTTCGCCGGGCGCAAGGAATCCAAGAATCACATATGGAGCGTCATTTACGACATGAAGAAGACACACTTGCTCGAGCCGATGACGGTTGCCAATCCCTCGCAATAATTGCTTGATTTTTTTCCATTTTCATTTTTCCCGCATCCCTTCCAATTACATTTTTTGGTTATGATAATTTTAAATCTAAAACCAGTATCCCCTGCACTGCTTCAAATTCTGGGATGAAAAAACGGACGAAAATTGAATTTAATCGCCACCAACGAAGTTGCTAAAAAATAAAGCGGGGGGATATTCGAGAGAGGATATACTCCAAGTTGAGAGTATATATATGTATCGTTCCAACCCTTCGCTAAATGATCGCGCGAAACTTGGTAAAAAGAAAAGTTAAAACAAAATCGCCCTAATGTGTACCTATCTAAAGCCACGAATGACGCTTGTCAGAATGGCGCTCGTGAGATGAAATCATTTGGCACGTTGCCCAGAATGCGGCGGAGAAATGAAATCAAACCCCAGTATCCGACGATTGGTCTGCCAGTCGTGCGGGCTTGCATTGACGCGGGATGAACTCGACCGCGCGCGGGATGACATTCGCGACCGGTTCATTCTCGAAGATCCAGTTGAGGCGGAGAAAAAGAAAAAGCAAGATTATCTCAACTGGCTCTTAAAACGCAAGGAAGAACGAGAGGCAGAAGAATAACTTCTCCGTTTCCCAGTCTCCATCAACTTGGATCGAGAGGGGCGTAGGTGAAGAGGACTATGGACGAAGACATTTTCGAGCGGGAATTATTCAAAAAGTCCGTGTTTCGTAACGAACAAACACTCGCCCTCAGTTACGTGCCAGAAAAACTCCCCCACCGCACGGACGACCTGAAGCGCCTCATCCAC
>MBAA01000214.1:20328-20402 GCA_001940655.1 Promethearchaeota archaeon CR_4 | reverse complement strand
GAAAAGGCCTACCTCATCCTTACCGTAGACGAGGTGTTCGTGCTTATAGACAGCGACATCATCTCCCTTGTCAA
>MBAA01000214.1:18790-20313 GCA_001940655.1 Promethearchaeota archaeon CR_4 | reverse complement strand
CCCGCAAGGCAGCGCCCGGATCTCCATCATCCTCGTTTCCCGAGAGGTCGACTGGACCCGTTTCGAGAGCGAACGCATCATGAGTCGCATCCAAGACCGCATCAACCTGAAACCTTACGATCGTAATGAAACACGCGAGATTCTCGATTACCGGCGTAGGATGGCATTAAACGAGGGGGTGATCCCGGACGACGTGTTCGAACTCATCGTTGATGCCACATTCGACACGAAAAACATCCGCACGGGCATCGAGATGTTCCTTAGCTGCGGGCGCCAGGTGGACGCGAAGGGGGAAAAGGAAGTCAGTGCCGAAATGGTACGGTTCGCGCGCGACCAGGTTTACTCCTCATTCCGTGGGGAGTTGCTCGATCAATTTAAAATCCACGAGCTCTTGACCCTACAAGGTGTCGCCCGCAACCTCCGAGCATCCAAGGATGCTCACGTGGTTGTCGAGGAAGCTTACAATGATTACCGGACTGCGTGCGAGGAACGAAATCTTGAACCACACACGATTACCACGTTCCGGAAGAACATCCGTAACCTCACGAAAGCAAAAGTGTTGAGCGGGCAGACCAAGCAAATTGCGGAAAACCAGCGTGGGCGACACATGGAAATCACCCTACTTGACATCCCCGCCGAGGAATTGGAACAGATATTGGAAAAAATGCTCGACCGCAAGATTACCACGGAAATGGATCTTGAGGAATGATTTTAAGTCGGTTGAAGTTTTTCATTTGTGATTTGGTTCAAACTTTTTCAACCCGAAACCACATCCTACATATAGCAGTCCTTTCAGGAGATTACTATAATGCGGCACGTTCATAAAATTCCCCCTCGGTCGTTCCTTTTCACGGCTGGTATCATCACCGTGATCATCGTGGGAGTGGTAATTCCGCTGGGATTTGCCGGTACGTACGAGCAATCCTCGTGGATGCCACAGGGTACGGGAATTGACATGCCATCTCCGAGTGCCAACGTGTTCCGTCCAGAAATGGTTATTGTTACCTCTGGTACATTCAAAACAACCCTTGAACCGCTCGCACAGTGGAAGACCCAGAAGGGAACCCCCTGCGTCGTCAAAACGACCGAGGAAATTTACGCCCAATACACCGGCCGGGACAACGCCGAAAAGATTCGGAATTATCTAAAGGATCTGTATGTTAATGCCTCCTTGAAGTGGGTGCTCCTCGCAGGTGATAACGATACGGTGCCGATGCGTTACGTTTTAAATGACGATTTCGGTCAATTGGAGGAAGAATTTGGAGGGTCCTTTGGGTCTGAGACATTTGGCTCTGATCCCCATTACAAACCTACGGATTTCTATTACTCTGACCTAACCGGCAATTGGGATACCGATGGTGACAAAAACTGGGGAGAACGCCCTGATAACAAGACGGCCGCAGTGGAAGAGGTCGATTGGATCCCGGATGTCTATGTTGGTCGCTTCCCCTCCAGTAACGGGGTTGTTCTTCAAATTCTGGTTGACAAAACCTTAAACTACGAGAAAAATCCACTCAACGACA
>MBAA01000214.1:15463-18783 GCA_001940655.1 Promethearchaeota archaeon CR_4 | reverse complement strand
GAATGACTTTCTCCTAGGGGGTGCTCTCTCAGATGATGCTCCCCTTTATAACGATGAAGCCTATGTCGTCCAAGCGATTGCGGACAGCTACGTGCCCTCCTCTATTGACACGACTTTATGCATTCAAACCTCCTCACATTATACTCCATATCCTAGTTACAACAATTTGACGGATAATACCTTTTATAATGAACTTAATGCAGGAAAGAGTCTTGTCCATTTCCAAGGGCATGGAAGCACCAATGGTTTGGGAACTTATTTGGGATCATTTTTTACTAGTGGAAACGCTTTAAGTCTGACAAATACGAATCAAACTAGTCTCATGTTCGCTGCCGCGTGTTCAACTGGCGCGTTTGACATTTCTTCTTCCACTCTGATGGAATCCTTGCTCTTTCGGCAATACGAAGGTGTAATTGGGTATATTGGGGCGTTACGCACAACTTGGTATTTCAGCCTATCCCAAGAAGATGAAACCAATAATCGCCTGAATTCGCTCAACCGGGGCATGGCCCGGTGTTTTTGGCAGAATTTCTTCAATAATAGTCGACACCAACCAGGAAAAGCACTTGCTGATGGAAAAGCATCTTACTTGAATTCTACTTGGTTTCAGTCGGGTTGGGGTAATTTAAGCAAGGAATACGAGCGAAAGAACTTGTTCACTTACACTTTGTGGGGTGATCCGGAGGTAAACATCTATACTGCTCAGTTAAACACATTCCAGAATCCCCTCCCCGCGGTCGTATATGCCGGCCAACGTTTAAAGCTCGATCTCTTAAATAATAATTCTGGTGAGGTTGTGCCGGGGGCTACGCTGTGCATTCAATCTGGTGACTTCTACTATACCTCCCACCGCACCGGGGATGAAGTTGACGTTCGTCTTGCCATTGAAAACCGCACTTATAATGTGACGATCACTGGCCCGAATATGCACCCCTACTATTGTAGTTTTACCCCGGTGGTTGAAACCACTCCTCCCAAAATTATTGAGGTAAATGAAATACCCCCGGTGCCTGATCGGGTTCCCCCCAGATATACTGTCAATGACGGCTTCAGTTTCGGACTGTCCGCGACAGATAACCAGTCTGGAGTTGGCGCGGTAGTCTTACATGTTTCCTATGATAATTTCGAGACCTACGCAAATTATTCCTTAAATAGAGTAGGGAATACCGACAATTTTGCCACTATGTTACACAACTTCCCAGCGGGAACGATGCAATACTATTACACGGCGATAGATTATGGGGAAAATGCGATCGATAAAAAATCCACTGGTGATAGTTATTATTCAATCACTATCCACTCTTTGGTAATACACGATAGCATTGTAGTGACTGGGATTATTGCCGGAGGATTGATGGGGGCGATCATCGTTGCGAGTTTAATTCAGAAACAGCGACTGTGGCAACACAGACTGTCTTCCAATCGTCGAGATTCGAGTATCCCAACAGGAATTCGGAATAAAGAGGAAGAATCTTTACAATTTGTATGATTGAAGAAAAAATAAGTTAGAAGATGTTTCTCAGTAAGATCGTTGCTTCTCGGTCCGCCCCGATTGACACCGCAGATAGTTTGACCGCTAGGAGTTCTTCCATTTTCGCGAGGTATGATTGCACTTCTTTTGGTAACGCCTCTAGATTCTGCTGGCGGGCGATTTCCAACCATTCCTGATCAGAACGTTGCTTCCATCCTGGTAATTCGATATATTGGGGTTGGACTTTTGCTAAGATTTCTGCTTGTATTGGCCAATAACCGAGTTTTTTGCCGTCAAGCAAATAACTCGTGCAGATTTTCACGGGATTGATGTCTGATAGCGCGTCTAGGAGGGTAACGATGATACCATCAAGATTGTTGATTCGCCGAGTATATCGCGTTGCGACAGCATCCAACCACCCAACGCGGCGAGGACGACCAGTTGTCGTGCCATATTCGTGACCTTGTTCCCGGATTTTGTTCGCAATGTCTCCTGAAAGTTCGGTAGGGAAGGGACCCTCCCCGACTCGGGAAGTATAGGCTTTGGTCACCCCGAAAATTGCCGTTATCCGCGTGGGTGCCACACTTGCTCCGGCAGACACGCCCAGTGCACAGGCATTTGAACTGGTGCCGTACGGGTACATTCCCTCGTCAATGCCTAATAACGTGCCTTGTGCCCCTTCAAAAAGCACGGATTTGCCTTCGTCTAGGTAATTGTTAATAATTTCGGGGGTATCTACAATATATTTTCTCAAATTCTGGCCTAATTGGAAATATTCATCAACAATAGATTGTAGATCGGTCTTTTTCGTTGAACCTAGCGATTCCAGAAGTTTCTGCTTAAAGGGGACGACTTTCTCAAGCTTTTCCGCGAGGATTGCCTTGTCGAGTAAGTCCCATACTCTGATTCCAAAACGGGCGGCCTTGTCGCTATATGCTGGACCGATACCACGCATTGTTGTGCCGGCTTTAAATTTACCCTTTATCGCTTCTTCCATACCATCCAATGCAATGTGGTATGGCATGATGACGTGGGCTGTGGAAGACAGTTTGAGATCTACGTCAAACCCTTCATCTTGCATCATTTTGATTTCCTCGAGTAACACTTTAGGATCCACCACAACCCCATTCCCAATTACTATAATTTTTCGGTGAGGGCCTCCTGAAGGCAAGAGGTGAAACTTGAATTTCTTCTTTCCAACAACGACTGTGTGACCAGCGTTATTTCCACCTTGAAATCGGACAACTATATCCGCTTTTTCCGCGAAATAATCCGTAATTTTTCCCTTTCCCTCGTCACCCCACTGTGTACCGACAATCACGACAGCTTTTCCCGCCACAGAGTATCCACCATTTGCGTCTTTCTTTTAAGATAAAGGGTTGAAACAGCACAGGTTTTCATCGTGCCAACTGATAATGCGAAATTCAAAAAATTTCTTTGACGTTTCACGCGATCCGAGTACAATATCCCATTATAATGAATGAGAGGGGGGGAAAAAAACTTAGCGAAAAGCGCGTAAAATTAAATGCGATACGCAATAAAATAAGCACGAGGACATCAAGCCATTTCCTAAAATAGATCCCATTCGTGATATCGTGCCCCTCCGGATAAAAAACGCGTGCGTGCTCGATCCCCGAAATAAAATCTTAGGGGAACGCACCGACTTGGAAATGCAAGAAGGAAAAATTGTCGAGAAAATCACGAGTGGGGAGGTAGAGGAGCTCGATGCCAGGGGACGTTTCGTGGTGGCCGGAGGAATCGACCCCCACGCTCACATCGCTTCGAATGTTGCCCGTTTTGCAGGCCTCTATTCTAAAGAGTGGACTGCAAAAACCATTTCTGAGGAATA
>MBAA01000214.1:14653-15416 GCA_001940655.1 Promethearchaeota archaeon CR_4 | reverse complement strand
TCGATGTTCTAAGTACCTCTCACTTTCTCGCTCAGATTAAGGGAGTGGATTCTGGCATATTACTCTCTGCCGGATCCCTGTGGATGCTAGCTTTGGATTTCCAGCAAGGAAACACGGACAATATCGCCGCTACCCTCGCATACTTCGGTTCGAAATTATTTCCCCTTGCAGTACACGTTTCTCGCCCATTTTCATCTGAATATTGGCACTGGAGTGATGAAAATGCATCGCTCTTAACTCCCGTGAAACATTTTGAAGTTGCACCCGAGAAAGTCATTATTGAAACCTTGAAAGCAGCGAAGAAAGCTGGTTTTTCTGGGAAATCCCTTGTAGAATTGCCTGTAGTCAACCAAGAATCGCGTTTTGCTGCGTTGAAGGATCACATCACGAGAATCGATTCCGAGAAATTGCCGTATCATCTTGTGCAGGGAAATTGTTTTACGCAAGATGCAGATAAATCTAGTGGCATTTCTCTGGCAAATTTCCTTTCCGAACATCCTTGGTTGTCAATGGACGCAGGATGTAGTGCTCGGATTGGGCGGAACCTATTTACCACGAGTTCACGAACCATTGGAAAAAATAGCACTACAGGAATGCAAGGAACCTTCGAGCTTGATCAAGATATCGCAGTTGGATTACGTACTTGGAACTTCCAGAATAAGGATGAAGCACAATTTTGGATGAGTGCCCTCGAATTACTCCTCTCAGCTGGCGAACGACATTTACCCGCATCAATCTCCCTCGATGCGCCAAACTATGGTCT
>MBAA01000214.1:7088-14635 GCA_001940655.1 Promethearchaeota archaeon CR_4 | reverse complement strand
AATAATGACCCTCCTTGCAAGTAGATCGTTGCGAGAAAAACAAGCTCAAACCAGTGTAGGATCGTATTTCAAGAAAAGTACTTTGAAAACAATGACAACCGAATTAAATCTCGAGGACATCATCCAAATGACCCGCGTCACTCCCGCAAAGATCTTGGGAATCGATGCATTGAAGGGTCACCTTGCCCGCGGCGCAGATGCAGACGTGTGCATTCTTGATCTTAAACCAAACGAACCAGTTCGGGAATCTTCATTATCACGGACGTGGGTTACGATTAAAAGTGGCCAAGTTGTGTCGAAAAATGACATCCTCGGACAGCTGCCACCAAGTAAATTGCACGCGTCAAAAATAAGTTCGGAAATTGTAACGGAAGACGCAGTACAGAAGCGAGAAAAATGGTTTCAGAAGTATTCCTCCATTAATATGGCATCGCTCTATATGCCTTACGGGGAGCAAATTGTCAAGGTGTGACGATTCGATTGAAGATTGGCTTATTTATCTGTCATTGCGGGTTTAATATCGGAGAGATTATCAACATACAGGCGGTAAGAGAGCATTTTGAAAAAGTCCCTAATGTTGTAACCTTAGATGACAGGTACCTTTGCTCAGATCTCGGTCTCAAGCATTTAGCCGATTATTTGAAGGAAAAGGCAATTGACCGAGTGGTGATCGCTGCCTGCTCGCCGAAATTGCACGGAGACCTCTTTCGTCGGGCTATCGAAAAAGCGGGCATTAATCGTTTTCTCGTAGAATTCAGCAACATCCGAGAACAGAACTCGTGGGTCCACCATAATTATCCCCAGCAGGCCACGGAGAAGGCGATCGACCAAATTCATATGTCCATAGAGAAGGTAAAACTCGCCGAACGTCTCGAAATGGTCAAGGTTCCAGTTGAGCAAGCAACACTCGTCATTGGGGGTGGAATTGCGGGTATCAAAGCTGCCCTAAGCATCGCGGATGCTGGTTTTCAGGTTTTTCTCGTGGAAAAAGAACCGACCATCGGTGGCCTCATGGCACTGTTCGATAAGACCTTCCCAACTCTCGATTGCAGCATTTGTATCCTTGGACCATTAATGGCCGAGGTCAAAGAACACCCGCGAATCAAATTATTTACCTATTCGGAAGTTTCGAAAGTTGAGGGGTATATTGGGAACTTTTCGGTCGATGTAAAACATCACCCGCGGTATGTGGATGAGAAAAAGTGTGCGGGTTGTTTTGACATATGTGCCTCGGTTTGTCCCATTACGAGTAAAAGTCGCTTTTACCCGCGAAAGGCCATTGACGTGTTTCACCCTCAAGCGGTTCCCCTCGTTCCTACGATCGATCCCGACCTCTGCATCGGGTGCAAGGCTTGTGAGGTTGCTTGCGACCGGGAGGCAGTTGTCTTTAATCAAGCAGAGATCACGGAAACCATCAAAGTAGGGACGATCATTGTTGCTGTTGGCGCCCAGCTGTTTGATGCCACGCAACTGGGAATGTATGGGTATGGAACTTTCGAAAATGTTATAACCACCATGGAACTCGAACGAATGTTAAACGCGGATGGACCAACCAAAGGCCAGGTCGTCCGTCCGTCTGATGGAAAACCCGTGAAAAAAGTCGCGTTTATGTTATGCGTTGGTTCGCGTAACGAGAAAATCAACCATGAATGGTGTTCCCGCACTTGTTGCATGGCCGCAATCAAAGAAGCTACTTTATTGAAAGATCGTGTGCCTGGTGTAGAAGTCTATGTAAATTATTCAGACATTCGATCATTCGGAAAAGGTTGCGAAGAATTTTACAACCGCGCTCGTTCGGACAAGCGGATTCGCTTCTACCGCTCGCAGATTTCCAAGGTCGTGAAGAAAGATAATGCCGACATGCTCCTCATCCGCGGTGAGGATACGTTGCGCTCAAGATTGTTTGAGACCGAAGTGGATTTGGTGGTTCTGGCGGTTGGATTCGAACCTTCCCCGGACTTCAAAAAACTCGCAAATATCTTGAATATAGCCCTTGGCCCCGATGGATTTTTCCTTGAGGCGCACCTCAAAATTAAACCATCTGAAGCCTCCGTCAAGGGCATTTTCCTCGCCGGTTGCGCTCAAGGACCGAAGGATATCCCCGACAGCATCGCGCAAGCGGAATCTGCCGGCATCAAAGCAGTTGGGTTGATGCAAGCTGGCGAGATCGAGATAGAACCAAATAAAGCCCGTGTAAATGCGAAAAAGTGCATTCATTGCCGTCTCTGCCAAGAAATCTGCAATTTCCACGCGATAGAAGCCAAAAAAGACAAGACGATCATAAATTTACCTCTGTGCGTGGGATGTGGCGCATGCGCCGCTATGTGCCCCGCCGATGCCATCGAGTTACCGGGATTTTCCAAGCATCAAATCTTGGTCCAGATTGACGAAGCTCTCAAAGACAAGAAGATCGAACCCCTCATCATTGCCTTCCTCTGTAATTGGTGTTCCTACGCGGGAGCGGATCTCGCAGGCACGAGTAAATATCAATATCCCCCGAATATTCGTATTATCCACGTGATGTGCTCCGCAATGGTCAACCCGGAGTACGTGATCGCCGCACTCGCGAAAGGCGCGGACGGGGTGCTCATTGCCGGTTGTCATCCCCAAGATTGCCATTACACGACAGGATTCAATAAAACTGCGACCCGTTACCAAGTGCTCCGGGAGATTATGGAGGATCTAGGATTCAATTCGTGGCGATTGCGGGTGGAAAGCATCTCCGCTGGCGAGGGTAAGGAATTTGCAAAATTAATCTCAGAGTTTGTGAAGGATCTGAGTGACAGAAAACAATCCTCGATGTAGATATCAAATTAACTTAACAAAATATATTAAACACGATTGGTAGACATCTAAGGGATTATAAGATCGTTTTACCGACAAGATCAGGTATCAGTATGCAACAAAATTTTTCCATAACTGCAAATGGAAATGAGAAAGGAGTACTTCAGATTGAACATTTGACGAAAATTTATGACAAGCACACAATTGCCCTCGAGGATTTAAATTGGCAGATCGAACCAGGTTACGTTTATGGAATTTTAGGTCCCAATGGCGCGGGAAAATCCACTCTGCTTAAATTGATTGCGAACCTCGAGAGTCCTAGTACCGGGCGTATTAAGATCAATACAAAAGAAGTCAGGGGAAATCTCGGTTGGACGAAGGAAAACGTGGGTTATTGCCCCCAAAATCCCGTCTTTTATTCTTACCTTACGGTTAAAGAGAATTTACGCTTGATTGCAGAACTCTACAACCTTCGTCCCAAGGAATATAATGCGACTATCGACCAGTTGTTAGTAATGTTTAACTTGGTTGAGAAGCAAAATGAACTTGCAAAGACTTTAAGTGGCGGGCAACAGAAGCGGTTAAGTATCCTGCTGGCACTACTCCATATGCCGCAGATTTTGCTCTTAGATGAACCTACTGCGGGATTGGATGTTGAAAGTAGTAGATTGATTATAGATCAAATAATGACCCTCCGCGAGCGAGGGTTTACCATCCTCTTGACAACTCACGATTTCAGTAACATCGAAGTCTTGTGTGATCAGGTGTTACTCCTCAATATGGGAAAGCTTGTTGCTACGGGAACGCCCGCGGAAATTATTCATAATTTAGTCAAGGATCAACAGGTTATTGAGTGCGTTTTCACCGGAGGAACGGAGGTATTACATCAAATAACAAGCGTTTCTACGGGTATTACGGTGATAGAAGTAGAAAATTTCTGTAGTAACTTAGTGAAAGTCAAATTGACAATACCTGGGAACTCTGAGATTGTAACGGAATTCCGTGAAAAACTCCAAAATTCCGACAAGTTTAGCCAAGTTTTGGTGCGCAAACCAACTCTTTTAGATGCATATCTGCTTGTATTAAATGAAGCACGAATCCACACCTAAATCCGGGAGAATGGTGATTATATTTGGCAAAACAATCACCCAAAAAATGGGGGGGAATCCGGCATTTCTATTCCCTGCTCATCAAGAACTTGAAAATCTTCATTAGAAACCACGGACTTGTGGTTATTTCCTTCCTCTCGCCAATTATTTTAATGGGTATCTTCGTTGTCACGTTTTCAGCACAAAATGCGGGGGGAACTATGAACGGAGGAGTTGCCTATAATATAGCCTTCCTGAATGTTGACAAAGAAGGACTTAATAGTACTGATCCGGGAGGTTTGGTTTCCCACCATTTCATTGCTGTTACCAAAAATATCTCATTATTTCAGGTCTATGATAATAGCAATAAATACGAAGGCCGTCCTATCACGGAAACATATGGTAACACCTTGCTGAGTGAGGGAAAACTTGATGTCTTGGTCACACTTCCCGCCAATTTCTCCGAGGTGGCGATTGGATCAACCTGGTGGTATCAGGTACTGAAAATGAGAAATTTTGAAAATATTAGTGAAATTTTAAATGGTACCGGAGTTGACATAGAGTTTGCGAAAAATTTGACCGCTGCAGTCAATGGCACGAATTTTCCAACGGGATTCCAACCTAATTTCACCATTGGGTTGACTCCCAATCCCATTGACGGTGCCCTTATTACCAGCACGTTAGTGGGGATTGTCGACCAACTTTTATTGTCCTACAATGCCTTAAATATGACTACTATCGAGGTTTTTATAAGAAATGGCATTGACCAACCATTAAGTTTCTTTGATTATTTCATGGCCAAATATATCATTATTGCAGGTCTTATGCCAATTTCCGCAGTCGCGACCATCATTGTCAATGAAAGGGAAGAGGGAAGTTTTTCATTGGTGGATCGAACCCTAGCTTCCCGGGGGGTTAATCTACTTAGCCTTACAATCTCCCAGTTAATCATCTCTGGGATTCAAATTTTCATCTTGACAGGATTACTTTGGATTTCCGGGGCGTACATCCACCCGAATTTCAATTGGTTGCTTCTTCTACTGATATGTAGTACGCTGGCATTTGTTAGCATCAGTATCGGTTTATTACTCGGTTTGACCACGAAAAATGCTGCTACCTCTGGGACCATCGCGTTTTTGATTTTGATAATTTTTCAACTAATGGGAGGGACTTTCGCCAATATCAATCCTGACGTCTCGCGTTGGATTCCGATGTTTTATTGTACTCAAGCGGCACTCTTTACCATTATCGAAGGAGCAAGTTGGGAAATCGTGGGACTTTACCTCATCCCCCCTCTTCTTATGGGATTGACCATCTATCTACTCGCAAATTTAGCGTTCAAATTAAAGAAGCGTTTGTGATTTATTCATTTTTTTAACCTTTTTCTACGACAAATAGTAGTGAAAAACATTTAGCTTTTCTCCAACGGAACATTGAAAAGAAGCGGTTAAACCGCTGACTCCTAAAATTACGAGCGGTGAGGCATCGAGTATGGGTGATATGATATTCCTGTACTTGCGATCTAGTGGTTGTCCGAAACCGATGTGCTGGCAATTTTACCTGATAATCGTCCCGCGCCTCTAAAATCACTATCACAACGAACGTATGCGGGAAATTTTGGTGCTTTACCGGATCCCAGCGTGAAATAAGGGATCATATTACTTCAAAATAATGCACGTCTGGCGCAAACTCGAGCGGATATTCGGGGATGTCCAAAATCCCCAAAGATAATTGATTCAGGTGTCGATGAGGGTTTAAAAGTTTAATAGAAAGTAGGTTTAAGTAATTCGATTGGAACTCAGAAAGTAAAAATAGAAAAAAGAGATTTATTTACGGCGTTTGAATCTGATGAGAACCATAGTCACCGATGCGAGTGCTGCCAGAATGATAAGACCTACTGAATAACCGGGAATCCCCTTTTTCACATATAAACTTTCTTTCGTTGGGACGGTCACTCCTTTTTGATGGATAATCACCGAAGCGCTGAAGGTATATGCCCCACTCAAGTCAGGTCCACCATAAGCGGTAAAGTCTAAATCCATGGTGGCAGAAGCGTCCATGTAAAGACAACTCGCCGAAAGCACCCCACTCGTATCCACACCATAATAGGCGCCGACATCAAATTTGGCATCCTTGGTATATTGTCCGATGTAGTCATATCCGTAGATATCTTTCAAGTATTCTTGGAGACCTTCCAAAGACCACCCAAAGCGGATATCCCGGTCGCCCGGGGTCACGTAGGATCCATAGGCATTTAAAATCTCGTCCAGAGTCCCGAAGTAGGAGGGCATGTAGGTACTCCACATAGAACCTGCGTAGTTATACAGGGTTTTGATATTCACTGTGGTGGGAATGATCATCATCGAACCCGGACCTACCATTGGCATAGGGAGGGTATCCAGCGGGAAATCGCTCGGTAGAATGATTCCCAATTCATCAGCGAAAACATCAGTTGTCACCCAGCAGGAGAAAGGCATATTAGTATAGCTCATCGCTGTTATATTCCCGAGAATCCAACCTTTTTCCTCCGGGGAAATTTCGCCTGAACTTATTATGCCATAAAACAAATTCATGACATCAATTACCTTGCCCACGTAATCGGCGAGGATAGTACCCACGCTCGAATAACTGGATGTTCCATGGACTCTTCCCTCGATTGTAACATTAATCACTTCACCCCCGCCTAGGGGTCCACCGAGGCAGGATATGTCGTTAATACTCAAGACGGTGATTTTGATATCATATTCTGCTTTTAACATCGTGAGGATACTGGAAATATCATACCCACCAGGTAGATATGCATCCAGTAGATCATCGACTCCCGCGGGCAAGTCTGCTGTGAGTTCAATACTCATCTCTAACTCAATCACATCGTTTGGCGCCACACCCCACGTGGATGCTGCTGCCGCGGCGGGTTGAGTGGCCAAACTTGCGCCAACTGCCGTTATCAAACAGCTTAGCATTACGATACTTAGTATACGTTTTTTCAAGAAAAAACCTCCTTATAATAATAGGTGAAATATATGTTGCGCTTTAGGAATTTAAATATTTTGAGGATTTAAAGAAATAACCTCCGGGAAATTCAAATTCTTTCACATCCCCAATTCGATTAAATTATCCTCCCGTTAGATTTATTCAGGTGAGTATTATAAAATCAAGACGCGATGCACTATATATACGTGGTTTTCAAAAAGTAAAGAAGTTATTAATAACCTTGGATAAAGTTTGTGCACAAATCCTTGTAGAGTATGATTTTCCCCAAATTGAGGAACTAGATCATTGAAATGATAGTGAAATTATACAAAGATCCAAGTTTATTCGTGAAGATGGGTTGAGAACTGATTTCTATTTTGACAATATCTTGCTCCAAGAAGGCTGTTTTCGTAAAATTGCTCAAAAAAAGGATTACTCCCGTATCATTTACCTTTTTATCATAGAATGTCATACGAATAGAGATGTTGGTTATAAAACCATAATTCAAGTACATTGTTTTTAAAATGATGTCAGGAGGATACACTTCCAATCCTGCATAATATGTGAAGGTGTCATTTTCGCTCACCGGGAAAAATAGATCCTTAGAAGGGGCATACTGGAGTACGACTGCTTTAAGCTCTACAAATGCGTCCACTTCATTCGAGTGTCTGCCATAATTACGCGCTTGAAAAACTGCTGGCA
>MBAA01000214.1:0-7081 GCA_001940655.1 Promethearchaeota archaeon CR_4 | reverse complement strand
GAAAAAGATGAGAATACCTGTAAAGATTGCTGGGGAGTTTTTCTTGATAAATTTCTTCATTACTTGTCGCGGACTAGTAACCGTGGATACGTGTATTTGTTTTATTCGTGCAAAGAATTTTTGAAGTCCCAAGGCACCTAATAAGGGGGTTATTATGACAACCCACGTCCAGCGCTCTGGCTCGTATGTCTCGTAAACTAAAACCCAAGCCAGCAAGGGGATTAAACTCATTGCGAGATGGGAGTTTTTCTTGAGGAGACATCTATATCCATGCGCGAAAATGAAGAGCATAATACAAATATGGAGAATGATCAAGACCCCCTCTGTACCTGGCGGTAATGCCTCCATTCCATAGAACGTAAAAAGAAATCCTAACCATAAATCCATGAGAAATCCCTGCGAGGACCGGAATGTCAACGATGCTCCGGATCCTTCCCATTCAAAGAAATCAGTATGTACCGTTTGAAAGAAAAACTTGGGAGAAAGGGAGAAGAGCAATTCTAGCTCCCGTCCAGGCGCCATTATTAAGAAGGTCAATAGGATGAATCCGATCCATACCCAAAAACAAATCAGTAGAGCCAAAAAAATATCTAGCAGGGGATTTTTTATCTGGTGCCAAAAATGGCGGAAATTTCGTTCCTTACGTGGCATAGAACTTGTTGTTATGAGGTTTTCCGCTGGGGTATTCGATGATTGATTTAGCACAAGATCTCCCGATTGTCGATTCTTCTCTTTTTGGAACTTCATCATTTGAAAGAAGAGGAGGATGAAACATGGGGCTAAAAGGATGGAGCTGATATGAGACGCGAGAGTCAACCCGAAAATTAATCCTAATATACTTAGATGTTTAAAATTGTATTGTTTTGCCTGATAGATCCGCGTGAGGTACCAGAAAAATAAGAGCGTGAAGAACGATACGATAGTTTTGTTAGAGCTCGACTTTACCGCCATCATAAATGACCAATTAAAGAAATACAAAATTACTGCAATAAATGCCCAGCGGCGATCCTTCAAGAGTTGGAAGGCCAACGCATACATCACTACAAGAGATAAGGAGGCAAACACGCTAGTGAGAATGGTTATCGCCCAGTAGGGGGAAACTCCAAGTGGACTCAGAATTGCGTTAAATCCCGTAAACATCAAGTTTTCGAGGTTTATGGTTAGATAGGGCCAAATCCAGGAGGAATTCTTCTCCAAGGACAGAGCATAATATGCAGTATCAAAATCGTACCAGTAATATATGAATGTGAGGGCTAGAAAGATCGGAAGAGAGCATCCAAAAATGAGAAAGTAAATGATATTATTTCCTTTCCGCTGCCAAATTTGAATCAGTTGTCCCATCATAATTCTTCGTGACCTCTTGTATACCATTGTGGAATTTTAGAATTTAATATGTTTCTTCTGATGTCTTAATCCGATACATCTGCGTTATTCCATTATCAATGCTAACTTAACTCAGATAAACACAAATTCAGTAACCACACGTAACGATCAATCTGATTCTTTATTGCTATGGGGCATCGTGGTGGGGGGAATCGCAATCGCTGCGGTAATAGGCATCTTTGTCTTTATCAAGAGGAGGTCGAAAAAATTCTAGCGACAGAGGACCGGAGGAGGAAAATTTCGAACTTTAATTGCATTTCTCCCCACCCTTTTTTTGTGTTGCCCTTACCCCGAATAAATTATATGGAGAAAATCGTTGTGGAATCTGCGATGCTTCCATTTGCGTAGTAGGCTTTGAAGTCCATCGTGTTATTTGTGATGGAATACGAACCAAAGATAGATTGTCCCGTGATGTATAACTGGGACTCAGGACATGTGGTTTCCTTAGGACTATCAAATTTTAAGCCACCTGTTCCAGTAATAATATACGTGATACCATCGGCCAATAACCGCTCGTAATGATGCTCGTGGCCCGAGATAACGAGATCAACGTTACCATTCTTGAAGATGGGAGTCATTTTTGCCGTCACCTCCGGGAACGTCCCAAAAGAACCAGAGGAATAGATGTGGCAGTGAGTGATCACAATGGTCCAATCCGCGGGATTTATTCCC
Source organism: Promethearchaeota archaeon CR_4 (assembly GCA_001940655.1). Lineage (GTDB taxonomy): Archaea > Asgardarchaeota > Lokiarchaeia > Sigyniarchaeales > CR-4 > CR-4. The sequence continues at coordinate 5,026 of MBAA01000214.1, read as the reverse complement.
GCGAGAGTCTGATTTAACCACAACTCTTGTGCCTCAGAAAAGCTCTCCAACCCCCATTCTAAGTCAAGGGCGATAAAGTGAACGTCCCCAATGTCAACACGGTAATAAAAAGGTGCAGTACTCCCATTACCCACTCCACTAAAGAACATACCAAAATTTTTTTTGCCGAAAAATAACGCATCGTGATTTCCCACCACGGGAAGTAGTAATGGGGCAGGATTCTCAAGGTTTGTTCGGGAGTATATCGGTTTAGTTGAAGAAAAGTAACCATCCCACTCCGCATCCACACTGCCATAATCGACAAGATCTCCACCCTCGATGATGACATCGGCAGGCATTTGGGCGATCTGATTTGCTAGTTGAGGGGGCATCGCCGAATGAATGTCCGCGGTGGAAAGAAATTTCAAGCCATCAGCCGAATTGCGGGGGGTGGTCTTGAACACCTGTGTTTGACTGAGATCAACGGGCACGGATTGTTTGGTCGTAGTGGCAATCAAATGATACTCGTAGGTGGCATTCCATTGGAGGTTTGTGAGGAAGAAGCGGTGATATAAATGATCTCCCGAATCGGGGATTTGGTTTGTCATCGGGGAGTCTTTCAAGTTATATTGGAGTTCCAGATTTGATTGGGGTAATGCGGTATAACACGTAATTACTGCAGTCGATGATGGGACTGGGCCAACTAACACTATTAAGGGTTTGTTTGTCAGATCGTTAATCGGTTCGTGAAAATAAAAAGTCGAGAAAATGATCATCCCCATCACTACCGCCGTACTGATCTTCATGTAGCGATAATTGCCCTTACCCTGCGTGGAAATTAACTTCCTAATACAGAAAATCCACCATCCTGTGCAGATGAAAATGAAACCAAAGAAAGTAAAAAGTAAAATGATCTGGTTTCCCTGAATCCAAATCCACGACCAATAGTCACCTAAGATCATCCAAACTGCGATGCACAGGGTGATGATGATGCACGTGATACCTAAGACGCTAAGAAGCTGCCAGTGTTTCACATAATTCGATTTCTCAAACAATTTTCGCATATTAATTCTGTTAGGAATCAACCTCTAATTAAATAGTAAGTCGAGAGTCAAAAAAATAGAGGATGTAATCCCGTCTTGCCGAGCTGCTCTGGATCAAAAATAGGCAATTATCTCCTTCTCTTTTTTGCAGGAAGCTCCGGTAATTTGTGGAGGATGATGCCACTGAACAATTTCGGATAGAAATACGTGGATTTTTGGGGCATTTTCTCTCCATTCCGGGCAGTCATGAAGATTTCACGCTTGAGTGGAGGATTGATGAAAAATCCTAGAATGTATTTTTTAGGATACAGACGTAAAAGATCGAGGGTGGCTTCATCGCCTTTTACGTAGGTCAGTTTCGTGCCCTTTTCTTCATCTTCAGAGGATATGCCTAGAATGTCTTGGAAGATGAGCGTGTGCAGGACATTAACGTCGATTTTCGTGTAAATGTCAGAATGTCCGCTCTTAAGCGCTGTAGGGTTCCACAGGCGCAAGAAATATGCCTTTTGCTTTGTATTATCGAACATCGCGATGACGATATTCTTGATGTTTTGGGTTTCGTCAACCATAATTGAGGTGGTTCGTACCTTCCGGAGGGCGGTTATGATGTCTTTCTCCTCCGTCACATCAAATTTTTCCTGCAAGCGTTTCACCAAGTCTGGTGGTACCGGCAGGTTAAAGAGAACGCGGTTCGTGGGGCGGATGGCGAACCCTTCGTGATATGAGTTGACAAAGCACACCATCGGCCAGCGAGCACTCTCAGGATCCTGATTATGTTCCACACATTCCTTGTAATACTGCCGCGCGACCTTAAACCGGTGGTGCCCGTCTGCAATCACGCAAGAATACTTTTCCATCTCTCTTGTTATCCGCTTGATGTGGTCTGTATTTGAAAAACTCCAAAGTTTATGCAACACGCCATCGTTGTCTTTGAAATGGATGAGGGGCGCGTGGTCCCGAATGTGGGATTCCAGTAATCGATCAATGACTCGTTCTTGGTCATCGTAAAGTAAGAAAATGAGGCCAAAATAAACCCGAGTCGCTTCCATCAAATGCAGGCGGTCCTCGAAGGGTTTTTGGAGGGTCTGCTCGTGAGCGAACACGTCATTTCCTGGGGCGAGGTCGAGCAAGGACACGAATCCAAACCGGGTGATCTCTGTGCTATTATTATCATTAGCATATGTATGCGAATACACGTAGAGAGCAGGTTCCGGGTCTTGAACTAACACTTTTTCTTTCATCCAGCTTTGTAGGAGATTTGCCGCGTTTTCGTATGGATTATGTGACCCACTTGCCTTGGGTAAATCGACTCGGGCAAAATTGTAGGGGGATCTCTCGTAGTAGAGTTTTTCGGATTCGGGGGAGATTACATCATATGGTGGGGTAATGACCTGTGCAAAATCCCGGATCTTGGCAAGATTGTAATAGTAACCGCGGAAGGGTTTGATTCTGACCATGTTAGTCCCCATGCTCTCATTGGGTGCCACGCTTCTTAAAAATTGTCTCAAGATCAACATTTTTTTTTCAAAACCGAGATTTTCCAGTAAATCGGAAAGGGGTGAAAAATCATAATCCTTAGAAGGAGAAAAAAAGACGAGGGGAAAAAAGATAGTTAATTACCCGATGCGCATGATTTTCCTCTTCCAGAACATCACACCAATTACACCTAACCCTGCGGCCGCGCCGATGAATAACACCCACGGGAGCCAATCAAAGGAGGCGACCGACCAGATATTGATGCGCAGGATCGCACCATCAAACCGACCATCAGAACCCCCAGTCATCCCACTTCGCGTCCATACTACATATGCCATGGGACTATTCGACCATACTTTTGCTGTTGGATTTGAGGCAGAGTAAGTCCACGTATTGCCGACATGAGTGATGGCGAGGCAATTGCATGACGATACGATGGTAACTGACCCTGACGCGTAATTGCAACAGGAACCATAGTCCACGTAACTCTGGATCATGCCACTAGCGGGGAGGGCAATTGCTTTGAAGATTTGTAGCTGGTTGTCGCGACTCACTGTAAAAGGGGCATTGATGCTCTTGAACGACTCATACTTGTATGACATTGTAATCGTTGTAACGTTGGACACTGCTGTGTCGTCGTATGTTCCGGTAAAGAGAACGTATATCGGATCCTCCATGAGACCTACTTCGAAAACCTTTGGTGTATCCCAGTCTGGTTGGGTTCCACCCCAAGTCCGAGTGGTGTTTGAAAAACTAAAGGAGTTCGTTCCTGTGGGAGTACATGCGCCTTGGTTACCTTTCTGCGTGATGAAACTAAAAGTTGGTGTGGGATCATACAATTCGCCCATTGCCGTGAATTGGATTTGTAATTCCGAATCTCTCTTGCCCGTGATCTTGTAGAGGCCAACACCATTTGCCAGGTTTGCACCATCATTGCGGAAGGCGAGGGTGGCGCTAGACACACCGTTCGTGTCAACACCCGGGAAGACCGGTATGCCGTTGGTGTTTTTATTCACGGTTAATTTCACTCCGGTGGGGAATGGTACGACTGTGGTGTTTGTAAACCAAACTGCAAATAGCTGGTGTTGCATATTCCATTCATGGGGTACATTGTCTGTCACCCATGCAGGCCTGAGACTATAATTCCCCCACGGGGAAGTACTTTGATACTTTCGGATATATCCATGATTACGCTCTTCGGGTTGCCCATCTTTGGTTATCGGTTCACACCTATCATCTAGGAACACGATCTGGCCATTGTGACCATTCATTAAATAGTCCCCCGTCCCCGTATTTTCGAATTTCATGTACCAATCATTGTCAACGGGGGCAATTCCTAAACCCAAGCGTCCCGGATAGGGATCTTTGCTGAAAGTAATGTCATAGAGTACGTGGTAGCGTAGTAGAGTGGCGAAATCTACGAACATCATCGCTTTCGAGGAACTATACTTATAGACCGTGGCTGAGGCAGGCGAAGCAGTGAAATCCAGCGTTATGCCGTCAGCTCCCAGAATGCCTTGAACGGGTTTAATGAGTTCCCACCGGGTGAAGTTGACAAATCCACGCCCTCCAGAGTATCGCAATATGTAAGTATGTCCCGTTTCGAGGTAAACCACCGTGTATCGGGTTGAAGTTGAAATAGACCCCGAGTGGTCTAATATTGCTATCTCCCTGGCGGCACCACTAATTAGGTTATTTATTTCGCTTGCAGGGCCAGTTCCCTTCAAGAGTACTTGAACATTGGTTGCTGGATTAGATCCTATAGTTCGACTGGCGGTCGAATTGAAAAGGTAATATCCCGACGTACTCACGCTAAATTCCCGTAAGTATTCGATATTTGTTGCTGTAATGTTCACATCATTGAGCGAATTTTGGGTTGGCGCGATGGGCGTTGCAGAATAATTCCCCGTTTCCCGCACCTGGATGGAACCCCCAGTTTCACTCCAGCGGGCGGTGGATGGATATTTTCCTACTGCTTGGGCGGAGAGGCAGAGTTTAGTGTCCCCGAGCGTGGTAAAGACCACAGAGATATTTTCCGGCGTGTATGGTGAAGAACCTGGAAATGTAGTAGCTGTAAGCACGCTAATGCAGTAATCCCGCGAAAATCCGCACTGACTCTGGCGTTGAATGCGGGACGCGGTTACCCGCATTTGCGTCCCATTTTTGTTCGTAAAGGTGATATTGACCTGTTTCCCCGCGGGGATGCTAAGCTCGAACGAGATCGCCCGCGAGTCGTTCCCCCCAAAAGTAAAATTCTGATTAAGATCGCTACCAGTGAAGGCGAGCGAGATCGGTTTCGAGTCAGCCGCCATTGCGGCAATAGGCAAGGCAATTACGAGAAGTCCGCTTGCTGCTATGACCGCTATGACCAAGATCGTTTTAGACCTGGCATTTAATTGTATTCCCATATTGTTTTCCTCTTCATTTTGATTCTATTCCTCAATTTTTTTAATTTCTTTCTTCGGTAATATGAATTAATAACAAGGTCGCTTGTGTTTAATTTTTGTCGATGGGAGTCCATTCCATCT
>MBAA01000180.1:10166-10380 GCA_001940655.1 Promethearchaeota archaeon CR_4 | reverse complement strand
GAGACGGCTCGGCAATATTGCAAGGGTGAAATTGTCGAGAATCTCCCGTTAGAGGCGGATGACTGGGCACTCGCAATCCAACCGTTCGATGACGTGCGATTTCTCTTCAAGTATACCCACGATGACGAATTTGGCAACGCATTACATTTTTACGTCCACCAGGCGGCGCGCGGGCAGGTGGCCACGGAAGACCTCGCATTCCTGCTCGATTTTT
>MBAA01000180.1:9753-10114 GCA_001940655.1 Promethearchaeota archaeon CR_4 | reverse complement strand
CCCGGAAAACCACGTCCCCATCCACCTGTTCCCGAAGATGGAAATCCCCATCGAAGACATCCAACGAATTTATTTCACCCTCGGACAGCTGGCGCGGGAATTGGATTCTACCCAGAAACTCGAGCGGGCAACCGAGTTCGCGCGAGGCACCCTCAACCAAGAACTCGGTCCCGAGTGCCTCTGCCGTACGCTCACGGTCACTCCCACGTTGAATGCCATCCTCCGGTTTGAGTTCCCCTTGGAATTGACGACTACCCCACGAGTCACAAGTTCGGACGCACTCGCTTACATGCCAACCAACCTCGTGCTCTACCTCGTGATAGCCTACGCGAATGCCTTTGCCCGCGCCGTAAGTAGCCAA
>MBAA01000180.1:8284-9711 GCA_001940655.1 Promethearchaeota archaeon CR_4 | reverse complement strand
ACCAAGTTCGAATGAGGGATTAGGGATGGTTTTATGATTGGACGTTCGCCTGGCGCAATATCTCGGAAAGAATGTCCACGGAAGCGGTAGTTTTTATAACGAGGGGGTCAAAATGACTCCGAAAACTGGCGAATCCCCGCTTCGCTAATTCTTTTTGGATGATTTCGAAACTCGGCCCGGAAACGTTGAGTTTGTCACAGAGCTGGTGGATGTGGAACCCGAAGATGGGCCCTTCGTGGTCTTGGCGCATGAATTCGAGAATTCGGATCGTTGCATCTTTGTTAGGGAAATCCTCCTCGCGCTGGCATTTATCTACCATAGTTTCCAAGTATTTCGTGTCAAATAGATTCCCGAGCCACGCGGGACCTGCAATTTGAACTTCACCACCGCAATGGGCGCAGCAATTTATCAATCCATCCGGGAATTTACCCCGCGTTATGGTTGTATGCCAGCACTGGGGACAGAAATGCACCCACCCGATATCCGCGAGATTCTTCAGCGCCAAGGTTTTCGAACGTTTCACTTTCACGAAAACCTTCACGAAGTGGGCTTGGCTGAGGACGACCTTGGGTTCGATCCCGTACCCTAACGATGCCGCCACGGTATAGATGTATTGTACCAATATTCGCGCCCCGAGCTCCTTGAGGAAAGGCGCGTGCAAGGGTTTGGCTGCGTATTTCAATAGACACGCCTTGGCGTGGGCTCCGTGGAGGAGAGCTGTATCCGTAGCAGTGACCCCTAGCAGGCCACCAGTCATCCGAAGCGCGTGGAAAGCGTTGAATAGGAAAGGCGCGGGAGATCCAAAGGGATCAACGTCAATGTAATCATTTTTTTTCTGGTGACGTTGCAGGAAAAACAAATTCGCGTCCATCGTTGAGAGTTTGACCCTATCTGACGGGATGCTGTTGAGAACAAGATTTTGGATTATCTGCTGGTAAGCAGCTGGACTAATGTCATTCGCGTAAATACTATCAATGCCACTCACTTCTAACATGAAACGTGCGACTCGGACGCCACTACCCGCCATTGGATCGGAAATTATGAGAGAGCGCCCCATTTCTTTTTGGAATGCTTGCACCACGAGCACGGAAAAGTTCCGGTTCATCAACATGCGGGGGTTGTAAAACACAGGCATTTTTTTGGTGGGAACACTCCCACCCTCGCTTTCGTAGACCACAATTCTCGCCCGCCCTTCATGAACAACTTTCTTGGCATAGTCCGAGGGATGTGCGTGTGGCATAGAGAGATCAAGACACTAGTGCCATTAACTTTTTTTCACTCTTGCCCTTGGAAGTAGTTATGGGCCGGAAAAAAGCATGGATTGCGAGCCACCGTAAAGAACGTTTCTATACCCAGGCCAAGCAAGAGGGATATCGCGCCCGGTCCGTATACAAGTTAAAAGAAATGGATGAGAAATTCCACCTTTT
>MBAA01000180.1:8115-8270 GCA_001940655.1 Promethearchaeota archaeon CR_4 | reverse complement strand
CAGTACTGGATCTCTGCTGCTCGCCGGGGTCTTGGCTCGAATATAGTGTTACCGCAATCCGAAAATATGGAAAATTATCTTCAAACCCCTCTACTCCCGTTGTAGGGGTTGATCGCGTTTCCATACGTCCTGTCCCTGGCGTGATTTCCGTGCGG
>MBAA01000180.1:7472-7638 GCA_001940655.1 Promethearchaeota archaeon CR_4 | reverse complement strand
TTATTCTGCCCTACGTTACAAGCATCTAGCTCTGGGCACGAGAAGCACGGGCAATTGTCGAGCGTTTCCCAAGACTTTGCTCCCTTGACCTCCACGCGGGGTAATTCTTGATTGAGACGAATCACGTAGGTCCACCTCCCATTATTGAGCACTCGTTCCCGTTGGA
>MBAA01000180.1:6914-7161 GCA_001940655.1 Promethearchaeota archaeon CR_4 | reverse complement strand
ACCGCTCAGGCAAAACACAGTTATGTCACGCGCTTGCAACATCTTTTCAGGCAATTTCCCGAAATACTGACTGGTTCCAAGTCTTATATGCCGATACAGAAAATACCTTTCGTCCGGAGCGAATCGTTGAAATTGCCCACGCGCAAAACCTTAATCCTCGAGAATGTCTCGACCGGATTACCGTGGTCAGACTCCCAAATTTTTCCTCCCAGCAGCTTTTCTTCCGGAAGCTTTACGAGACCGTCAG
>MBAA01000180.1:4785-6827 GCA_001940655.1 Promethearchaeota archaeon CR_4 | reverse complement strand
GTTGAAAAATGTCCTCGTGGAGGAATTGAGCACTCTCGCTCGAATTAGGGATGTTTTTCCGACTTGTACAATTCTCACAAACCAAGTCCGCCCCGAATTTGATACTTCGGTCGAGCGCAAGGTGCGACCTGTTGCCGATGCCATAATCGGGACATTTGCCAGCGAGATTTTCTTTTTGCAGGTGACGGAGGAGGAAAAACACTTTTTCAGGATCGTGCGTTCCCTTTTCGGTCCCGAAGGTGAAGTTGGATTTAAACTAGGTGCAGCAGGACCGGTAGACCTATAAACTACTTTCGAATTCTGCTCGCGTAAGCTTGCGGACACTCGGAAAAGGATAACATCCTTCTAGGCCATAAACTGAATGGGGCATCGTGGGAATTAATTTCGCCAATAACTTCGCAGCAATCCCTAATTTCTTTGCCTTCATCGGTGTTGCAGGGATGTCTGCTGTGAGGGTTGGTTTTGAAAATTGCCCCACGGTCGCGCTAAAGTCCATTCCTATGAGCAAAATCTTGAATGTCGGTGGCAGGCAAGATAGGAAAAATAATATACGATCCCCATCCGTGAATCCACCTGGACTAATGACGGGAGGACGGGGATGAGTCTGTGTGGTACCAATGATCCAGTCTAGCTGCCGGATTTCTGAGGTAAAGGTTGTGAGTGCATCAATGTTATCCCCATGAGCGTGAATCACGAAAATCGAAGCTTCTCGATTGAGTTCGGCCATAATTTGCGGCGTAATACCATCGAGATCCGAAAAGATTGCAGTTGGGATCACTTTCTTCGTGAGGAAATAACGAGTAGCACCATCGGCTGCGATAAATATGCAATTTTGTCGTGTTTGTTCCGAACCCGATTGCAGAATCCACTCCAATTCTGCAGGCCCTGACGGGCCACTCCCCCCTACAACGACCCACTTGTCCTTCACGCGTTTCTGAATTTCATTTGCGACTTTTTTCCAGTTAGGTGATGGCAGGATTTCAAAAAGCTTGTCCCGCCCTTCTACATCGCGCAGCTCGTCAAATCCAAATACTTGTAGGATCTTTTCATAATCTACGCGAAATGCTGTGTTATTTTCCATCCTATTTGAAAACAACTTTCTATGTCGGCTTTTTTCCATATCTCCCAAGCGTTCGTTTTTTTTCATTAGATAGAGAGACTTGTTTCGGAACTTTTAATAAATACGAAGAAGATTTTCTTTTGTCTCTTAGGAGAATTCATTTCAAAATTGGTGACAACATTATGGCTAACGTCAAAGATGGACTTCTCTACAATAAAAGTCACATTTGGGCTAAGATAGAAGACGACAAGGTGACAATCGGGTTGAGCGACTACGCCCAAGAGCAATTAGGGGATATTTCAATGGTTGATCTCAACTATTCGGGCATCGTTGGCACGAAAGTCGAACAGGCAAAGTACTCCGGCAACGATCCCTCCTCGGACCCCGTCCCTGACATCAGTGTCGAGTCTTCTAAGGCCGTCGGTGACATCTTTGCTCCCGTTTCCGGCGAGGTCGTTGAAGTAAACAAGAAGCTCGAAGACTCCCCTGAGCTCGTCAACACTGACTGCTACGGCAACGGGTGGCTACTCAAAATCAAGGCATCTGCACTTGGTGCTGAAAAGGGTAACATCATGGACGCAGCCGCCTACAAGAAATTCCTGTCCACCCTCTAAATCTCCTTTTTTATTACTTCTCTTTCCTTTTCTGTTAGATGTTAACTTATGGTTCTTTTTTCAAAGAAGGGAGAAAAACGTGCTTGCGTCTTCGCCCGAGCGATTCCAACTTGGATTCATCGTGAATCCCATCGCCGGAATGGGTGGTTCAGTAGGACTCAAGGGCACGGATGGGGTAGAAATCTTAGCACAAGCCCGTAAAAGGGGGGCAAAACCAACCGCATATATCCGGGCACGAGAATTTCTCCAATTTTTGATACCTGTTAAACAAAAGCTGTTTTTTTTCACAGCCGCGGGCGAGATGGGGGAAACAATCCTTCACGAACTCACTTTCCCGCACGAGATCATTTGGACTCCCCCTGACATCT
>MBAA01000180.1:0-4776 GCA_001940655.1 Promethearchaeota archaeon CR_4 | reverse complement strand
CACAAGACACCATCGCGTGCGCTCAACATATAAAGGAGATGGATGTTGCGATTGTAGTCTTTATTGGCGGGGACGGAACCGCCCGGGATATCTATACCGCCTTAGGGCCAAAAGGAGTTGTTCTTGGCGTTCCTGCGGGTGTGAAAATCCATTCGGGAGTGTTTGGACTAAACCCTGAAGCCGCTGCTAATGCTCTGCTCCGGTTTCTCTGGGAGGAAATTGGTCTCTCAGAGGCGGAAGTCTTGGATATTGACGAGGAAGCCTTTCGCGCGGGCAGTGTCCAGTCCCAGTTATTTGGGTACATGCTTGCACCGTCCCAACCCGCTGTTATGCAAGGGTCAAAAGCGGCTTCACCCGCCACTGTAGACGAACACGACAATCAGCTGGAGCTAGGACGGCAAATTGTTGAAGACATGCGCTCTAAGGTACTGTACTTGGTGGGACCGGGAACTACATGTCGGGCTGTCGCTGAAGTGCTTGGACTCGACAAAACCCTTCTCGGTGTGGACGCGATGGTAGACAAGCAGTGGATATCCCGAGATGTAAACGCCGGGCAAATTATCAGTTTGTTGGACAAATACCCGGAAGCGGAGATCGTGATCACCGCCATTGGCGCGCAAGGGTTCATTTTCGGGCGTGGAAACTTACAGTTCACCCCCGAGATTTTGCGCCGAGTTCCACCCAAACATTGGCGAATAATTCTCACCCGTCAAAAGTTCCAAACCCTTCCCGGAGGGCATTTACGTATTGATACTCGAGACCCTGCTTTAGACAAGGATTACCGTGGGATGTACCGCATCTTGGTTGGGGAAGGCGAGTTCCGTATTGTAGACTTAGTGTGAATTGGTTAAACCATCGAATCAGAATCAGCCACCTACTTCCCTTTTCCCGGAAAGTGAACTTTGCTATCCAGGTTGACCTTCTCTCCTTTATTGTGCTAATAGTATTGCTGATTTTTCACTTCAATTCCAGGAATAAGCGATGAATCTGAACCTTTTTGAAGGAGACCCGCAAAGGTTTACCTATGAGTTCTTTGGAAAAGCGATTGTTGGGGAAAAATGCCTTCATCACGGGAGCAGGATCAGGCATCGGGCGGGCGATTGCCCTCCGATATGCCCGCGAGGGGGCAAATGTGGCGATCAACGACTTGAAAGTCGAGAGTGCCGAACAGACCTCTCGGGAGGTCGAGGCGCTCGGCGTGAAGAGCTTGGTACTTCCGGCAGACGTATCAGATAGCGAGCAAGTGCAGGCGCTGGTAGAGCGTTATTTCACGGAATGGTCCAAGTTGGATGTTCTCGTCAATAATGCCGGAATTGGATCAACGATGGAAACCGTCTCCCTGATGAAAGAAGCAACGTGGGACCGGACGATGAACATCAACCTCAGGAGCGTGTTCCTCGTGTCAAAATATTTCGCCAAACAAATGGTTAAAGCTAAGGTGCCTGATGACCAATTGCGAGGCAAGATCATTAACATATCATCGGTACGAGGAAAGTACGGGCGGGCGCATTTTGGGGCCTATTCCGCGTCCAAATTCGGTGTAGTGTCTTTAACGCAGACATTGGCGCTTGAATTGGGTAAGAACAGGATCACAGTCAACGCGCTCTGCCCGGGACTTACTTTAACACCTATCTATGGCAACATTTCAGCCGAAAACCTCGCAAAGAATAACGCCCACATTGCTTTGGCGTTCAAGCCCGTCGGAATGCCTGAGGACGTTGCCGGGGCTGCGTTCTTCCTCGCATCTAGTGACAGCGACTGGATTACAGGTCAAAGTCTGCTCGTATGTGGGGGGCAACATTTTATTTGATCTTTTCTTCAAGCTGGGGTCGGCGAGCGAATGCTATTGCCGTGAGCAACGCACCAGTCCCAACGAATAGTGTGATGACGTCAAAACCTAGTAAAACCGAAATTGATGGCCCTAATCCCATAAAAACAGCGCCGCACAAGCAAAGTCGAGCGTAGGTTTGTATATTCCGAGGAGAATGCTGATAAATTCGCACTATATAATATAAATACCAAAACCCGAGCAGGAACCCCAAGATGGATCCTGTCTAAACTATGCAACTAAACCATGCATGTAACTAAACCATGCAAGGGTGAAAAAAAGGGAATGGCGACTTTTGTAAAGTTTATAATGGCGGATCATCAATCCAAACGCGGCAAAGATGGGAATGGTGTAAATGAAGGCAATTATTGCCTGTATTTGAAATGGATTAAATATCATTGGAAATTCTTCTGCCCAGAAGAACAATTTCCTTGCATTATCTATCCGTCTTTTGATCCTAAATCTATCCCTACGCGTTAAAACCATAACTGGAAAAGAAAAAGAAAATATGTCGGACTTACGGAACCTCACAAGCTTTGCGTTCTCGAATCGCTTTCAATTGATCCTGCACTTTCTGCCAACGCTCGCCGTGTAATGGGAAAAATTTGAGAAGGACGAGAATTCCACATATACCTATAATAGGGCAGACAACCACCAAAATTTTCAACCCTTGTGCTAGATAATCCATTTCAAATTTTGTGGGATCAATAAGGAATTCCTCCCACCCGAAACCGGTCAAGACCACGGCAATTATCACGAAGACCAATATAGTCGAATAGCGATTGATAAGCGCATTAACACCGTAGAACGCCCCTTCACGGCGGCACCCGTTTTTCACCTCGTCTTCATCGATGACAGATGCAATGATGATGTCAACATAATACATAGCCCCGGACAACCCAAATCCCATTAATGCCATACATACAAGTCCCGCGATGGGATTACCATCTATGAACCAGAACGGAATGAGCGATGCAATCCACACACTTCCACTTACCATAAAACCATTCCGCATTCCTATTTTATTTCCAATTTTACGCTGAACAGGGAAGAATGCCGCAGCCGAGAGGAAGGCACAGAGCAATAGTGCTGTCCTCAGGAAAGGTTGCTCAATTAACAAGACTTTAATTCCGTACAGAATGATTGTTGTCGTAAGGAGTTTAAATACAAACCAAGTGAGCAAGTTAGCAAAGATGAAAATTAAAAACGTTTTATTCCTCAAAGTCCTCTTTAGGGATGCCTTTATTCCAGGCAATTCTTGAGGTTTAGTGAGGTTTACAGGGTCCTCCTTCATCCCATATCGATAGTATAAAAATCCAAAGACAACAACCAGAATTGCCAGAATGCCCCCCATAAGGATGTACTGAGCTTCAACAGCAACAGCCGGGTTCTCATTATCGGGGATCATCGGATCAATAAGAGCCACAGGTAACGCGGTCCCCAACAGTAAACCAACGATTGTTAAGATATTCTTGAAGACATTCGCTCGACTTCGCTGCTGCTCTGTTTTGAACATTTCCGGGAAGAGAGCCAACTGGTTCGTTGAAAAAACAGTGTAGACGAGGTCGTAAACTATGATGATGACAAGAAAGTAAATGGTTTCAACGAGATGATCACCTAAAGGGTCACCCATCGGTGATGTGAACAATAAGAAGTTCACCAGAGCGAACGGTACTATACTTACGAGAATCCAAAATTTCCGCCGCCCCCATCGAGTTCGAGTCCTATCACTTATCGGCCCTAGGATTGGATCATTTATTGAATCCCAAATCGCGAAGATGATGAAACCTATTGCAAGGATGGAAACATCTACGCCAATTACAGCCCAATAGAACATAAAAATTAGAGACTGGAACGCCTGGTGACTCATTTGATCCGTTAACGCTCCGAATCCAAATGCAATGGTCTCACGTTTGGTCGGTTCAACTATTTTTTTTTCAGTTGCGTCATCTGCCATTGATACACCACCTCTTCTGGGTTGAAATTTCTGAGGCAACAGAATAATTACACTTCTAATGCACAAAAACTTTTAAATTTAAAAAATAATATGAAAATATATTTGTTATACTACAGATATAACAGATATAATATTCCATTTGATCAATTATGTTGATAAAAATTCTCCTCGAATCGGAAAACCCGATTTATGAACAGCTCAGGAACCAAATCATCGAAGGTATTGCCAAGGGGACTCTTAAACCGGGCGAATGTCTTCCTTCGGTTCGTCAATTGGCGCTAGATCTGGGAATAAATTTGCACACAGTCAATAAAGCATACCAGATCTTGAAACAGGAAGGATTTTTCACCATCCACCGCCAGAAAGGAGTAATTATTAATCAAAAATCCGAAATGCAAGCATCTGAGAGGCAGATAATGAAAATTAAGGAAAATTTGAAACCAATAATAGTGGAAGCATACAGCAGAGGTATCAGCTTGGATCGGGTTCTTGAGATCTGTAGCAAAATGTATCAAAATATTCAAAATGGAGAAGAAAATATATGACAGATACTTTAATTACAATTTTGTACGTGGCAATTTGCTTTTTGCCCGTGTACGTGATTTTCTCGTTTGTGCCGTATTTAACGAGAAAGGCCGGGAGTTTTGGCATCGGGATACTGGAGAAAAATATTATGATCGGATGGTGGTCACTCTTAAAAAAAGGTGAAGGAGGGAATCGGATATGCGACAGAAAAAATCTCCACTCTTTCCCATACATACGAAATATGCTTGAGATGGAAAGTAATTTCACGGAAGAGGTATGCTTTGCTTTGCCCTGCAGCGAGGATTGAACCTTATCGGAATCTGATATGAGTAATTTTAAATTCTTGATACGAATTAAGATAGTGGAGCATTCCAACCGTGTATATCGTACAATAAAAGCTATCAAAACGGGATCGTCAAATAGAATATGTAAAAAAATATTTTATTTAAATTGATTAATGAATTAT
>MBAA01000013.1:9571-11932 GCA_001940655.1 Promethearchaeota archaeon CR_4 | reverse complement strand
TGACGTTCGTCCCAATGATCCGCTCCGGCACATTTTCGACGATCATGTATCGTATTCCTAAAATAGTCACAGAAGAGGCACTCTCGTTAAGTTTGAGTAAATGGTCGGCGTCCCCTTGGAGATCCCAGTTTTCGGTTTGAAAGACGACTTTACCGCTTTGATTGATGACAGCCACGCCGCCTATGTTATTTTCGACATTAATTAATTCCCAAACGAGGTTTTCGACTTTCTCGGCCATTTTTTTTTCCCCACGTTGTTTGAGAAATACTTTCACCAATTCCCCTTAAAAAAGCTCCCGTGAAGTTCATTATTGGTGGAATAACTTCTTACAAGATTTAATAAGTTAATATTTAAGACTATACTAAGAAGATATCACTGCTTTATATGAAAAACATCAGGTGACGTGTATGCGTTTATTTAGCAAAGCAATAAAACTAGCTATGAGGAGCAAAAGACGTTACATTGTGTTCACTGCTACTTACACGGTTTTAATGATTTGGACTTGCATTTCATTGCAAGATATGTTTGATGAGATACCAAATTACGCCCAAACGCTTGTAGCGTTATTTGCCTCGATGTTCTTGTCAATCCTATACGCATGGATAATTGTCAACTACCGGCGTACCGAAATTGCAACTCTTAAATGCGTTGGATATACGAATTCAAACGTGCGCACGTTGATTGTGGGAGAGATCGTGTGGACAACCCTCTCGGGTTTTTTCATCACGCTCGAGATTCTCATCCACTACATTGCAGTGAATGTCCTTGGATGGTTCATTGGCCCTGCCAGACCATTAGGGAGTGTTGATCCGATGGATTCCCCCATTACATTGTTGAACTTGCTCATCACGCTCGCGATCTTCCTCTTGGTCCAGGTCGTTGGCATGCTGCTCGCGTATCATCGCGTTTTGAAAGTGCGGCCAATGATGGCTTTGCGGATTATGAAATGAGGTGAAAAACGTGGGAGAATCAATCATTAAAGCAATTAACGTCCAGAAAGAATATCGCCGCGAGGGGAACATCATCCGGGCCCTCGTTGACATTAATCTCGACATTGAGGCCGGTGAAGTCGTGTTCATAACTGGGCCAACCGCCTGTGGAAAAACGACCCTGTTAAATGTCTTGAGTGGACTCGATTTGCCAGATGATGGTCAAATCATTCTCGACGGGGAAAATATCGCCCGGGCAAATGAAGACCGTCTCAGCAACATTCGCCGTCAGAAAATCGGGTTCGTTTTTCAGGATTTCAACCTCATTGAAACCCTCTCCGGCATTGAAAACATTGAGGCACTCCTCTGGCCAACGGTTTTATCTAAGAAAGAAGTGGAGAACCGTGCTATCCAAGCGCTGCGGGATGTTGACCTGCTCGAGCGGAAGGATCACTTCCCCCGGCAAATGAGTGGTGGGGAAAAGCAACGGATCGCGATCGCGCGAGCTATCGTTCACCAACCACGTGTTCTCTTTGCAGACGAACCCACGGGCAACCTCGACCCAACTACCGAGGGCGAAATTATGAAATTGCTCCGGAAATTAAACGAGGATATGGGCATGACGATGGTCATCGTCACTCACCAGGAAAAATTGCTCTCTTTCGCCGACCGGGTCATCCAAATGGAACGAGGACGCATCGAAAATATCAAGGGGAAGAGATAAGGTAAATTTCCTTCTTCCCCTCTTCTTTTCCGATTCAATTACACGCGCTCTTCGAGAATTTGGCGCATTTGGTTTTTATTCAGCGTGACGGGATTATTTTTATTACTCGTTTTCGCTATGATCTTTTCAATATCACTAATTCCTACGCCATAATTTCCGAGCTTTGGGATCTGGAGGACATCTTCCCATTCATAGAGTTTCTTTACGAGGAGATTGCATCCTTCTGGAATTGTCAAAGTCTTGTCAGGAACCCAAAGATTGCCCGCTTTCGCGTATCTATCCAGGACAATAAGACCCCTCCCTCCCTCTGAATTTAATGCTTCGATGTTAACCCGAGTCGCGCTTGCGAGTAAAGTACCGCACACTATCCCGTGTGGGATGTCAAAAAAACCTCCAATGGAGGATGCAAATCCATGCACGATACCAAGTCCTGCGTTGGCTAGTGTAATGCCCGAGAGAAGCGCTCCATAGGCCATTCGTGCCCTCAACTCCAAATTTGTCGCATCTGAACTCGATACTCTTAAAAGACATTGCTGGATTCGTTCTAAACCAGAGAATGCTAGCACGTCCGTTATCGGATTCGCGTTGGTCGAGGTATATGCTTCGAGGAGTTGCGTGAAAGCATCTAAACCACAGGCAGCAGTCACCGCTGGTGGACATGATAGGTGTAGTTCTGGGTCTATTAATGCAATATCTGGCATCAAGTCC
>MBAA01000013.1:8754-9454 GCA_001940655.1 Promethearchaeota archaeon CR_4 | reverse complement strand
ACAAATTCTCTGGAAAACTCGATTTTCTTCTCTGTTAATAACTTCACAATGGATTTCCACGTTCCTCCGATTTCCACCGATCGACCTGTTATGAACAAGACCTTGTTTCCAAATTGGAGGATTGTGTTTGGGAGGGTTGTAACTTTCCCTAAACCGAAAATAATTCGGGGTGTGGGGGTTATGTTAAAGGGTTGAAAATTCATAAAGAGGCATCCCATCCATTACATTCATATAGCTAATTTAAAATTATTATCCTTCTTTAGATAACGGCTACTCAAAATCTGAAATATTTACATGTAAAAGTAACAACCTCGTTTTTTTTCAAATTTTCGAGGGGTTATATTTAAAGAAGTCCTAGTCCGCAAATTTTAAAACAATCCGTACCTTTTTGTCATTTAATATTTATATAGAACTCTGAGTCACGCATTTAGGTGAAAAATATGGCACAACTAGGCGGACAACCTATTCTCATCCTGAAAGAGGGCGCAGAACGCCAGATGGGCAAGAATGCCCAGCAGAATAATATTGCAGCCGCGAAAGTCATTACGGAGGCCATTCGCACAACGCTGGGGCCACGTGGAATGGATAAAATGTTAGTAGACCAATTCGGGGACGTCACCATCACGAATGATGGTGCGACTATCCTCAAAGAGATTGACGTGCAGCACCCCGCCGCGAAAATGATGGTGGAAATTGCCAA
>MBAA01000013.1:3113-8506 GCA_001940655.1 Promethearchaeota archaeon CR_4 | reverse complement strand
TGAGAACGCGAAAATTGCCCTCGTACAAGCCGCGATGGAAGTCGAGAAGACGGAATTTGACGCGAAATTGCAAATCACCTCTCCTGAGCAAATTCAGGAATTCCTTGACCAAGAGCAGAAGATCCTCGAGAATATGGTCACGAAGCTCGCCGCTGCAAAAGTGAACGTGGTTATCTGCCAAAAAGGCATTGATGACCTCGCCCAGCACTTTCTGGCAAAGAAGGGAATCCTGGCAGTTCGGCGCGTGAAAAAGAGTGATCTCGAGAAGCTCGCAAAGGCTACAGGCGGCAAGATCCTCAACGACTTTGATGACATCACCGACGACAAGCTCGGGGTGGCTGGCCTCGTGGAAGAACGCAAAGTGATGACTGAGGACTGGACTTTCATCGAAGGATGCAAAGACCCCAAGGCAGTGGTCATTTTAATCCGGGGCGGCACCGAGATGGTGACCGAGGAAGCAGAACGGGCATTGCACGATGCGCTCTGCGTGGTGAAAGATATCGTTGAAGAGCGTGCCATCGTCCCAGGTGGTGGGGCTATTGAGGTTGAATTGTCAAAACAGTTGCGCGAGTATGCTGAAACCCTGAGTGGGCGAGAACAACTCGCGGTCCGTAAATTCGCGGACTCGATGGAAGTC
This sequence comes from Promethearchaeota archaeon CR_4, assembly GCA_001940655.1. GTDB lineage: Archaea > Asgardarchaeota > Lokiarchaeia > Sigyniarchaeales > CR-4 > CR-4. Next base: position 7,869 of record MBAA01000013.1, on the reverse strand, counting down.
GTGCCTAAGACGCTCGCCGAAAACGCCGGACTCGACCAGATCGAGGCCCTCATGAAAGTGCGATCTGCCCACGGGAATGGCGACTTGAATGCTGGGATTGACTTAGACACCGGCGAAGTCGTGGACATGATGAAAGCAGGAGTCATCGAACCCGTGGCCGTGAAGAAGCAAGCAATCAAGTCAGCTTCGGAAGCAAGTCAAATGATTCTCCGTATTGATGATGTAATTTCGGCCGGCAAAAGTGGCGGTCCTGGTGGGCCCGGTGGTATGCCTCCAGGCGGTATGGGCGATATGGATTAATCTCTATTCTCTTTTTTAATTCAAATTAACTTCACTTACTCAATCAATCTCCATTCAAACAATCTCAGCAATTTTACTCAGCAGCTTCTTTTGTGACACTCATTTTTCAAAAACAAAGAAAAGCATCAATTTCTTGACAGAATAAATCTATGTGTATAAATCATTAATCAACGAGAGCGAGAAAATTTGAATAATCCGTGTTGGTATTCTAAATGCGACAAATAAAAACCCGTGACTGGAGTTATGTAATGTGAATGAAATTAAAGTAGCTGTCATTGCGGGCAGTACTTCAGATGAAGGGGTATATGGAAAAGTTCTCGAAACGCTGAAAGAATTGGGAATTTCGTGCGAGATGAAAATCTTCTCGGCCCACCGGAATCCAGAAGAGCTCAAAACCTACCTGACCTCGACCGCAGCGAAGATCTTCATCGCGGTTGCAGGATTATCCGCTGCGCTCCCAGGAGTCATTGCTAGTCTGACTTCGAAACCGGTTATTGGGGTGCCCGTGAGCGCGAAATTGGGAGGTCTTGATGCCTTACTTTCCATCGTACAAATGCCCTCCGGTGTACCGGTCGCTTGCGTTGGAATTGACAATGGTAAGAATGCCGCTCACTTAGCGAAAAGGATTCTAGACCTTACAAAATAATGATTCGATGCTTATGAAGCGAGTCGGAATTATCGGCGCTGGTTCAGCGGGTTTGTTCGCGGCCTATGAGCTCGGAAGCGCTAATAAAGACCTCGAGATCACGATTTTCGAGCAAGGACGCGATGTTCCCCAGCGAAAGTGCACCTCGACCGAATTTTATTGCCGCCAGTGCCAACCGTGTAATATCATGGCGGGTGTAGGCGGCGCTGGGGTATACTCCTCGGGAATCTTAAATCTCAATCCAAATATCGGAGGAGACTTGGCGCACTTAGCGGGTTCTGAAGTGCTCGCCCAAGAAATTATCAATTACATTGACAAGATTTTTCTCGAGCATGGTGCCCCCCAGACTTTATTCGTACCTGAAAATGGGGAACACAAAGTCGACCACCTCATTCGAAAAGCGGCTTCGGTTGACATTACCTACATTCCCGTTGTCCAACGATTGTTGGGGTCTGAGAACTCCCCCGCAGTCATAACTGCCCTTAAAAAAACTCTCGAGAAGAAGTTAGGCGTGAAATTCCGCCTTGAAACCCAAGTAACGGACATAACCCGCGATCTAGTCCTCACCACAACACCTCGAGCAGAAACCTTCCCATTTGATTTTATCTTGATTGCGTCAGGCCGCGTTGGGATGGAATGGCTTGAAGGCGTCTGTGAATCGTTAAAAATAAAAACCTTTCATGGTCCCATCGACATCGGAGTACGAGTAGAAGTCCCATCGATTCTCTTCAATAACATTTGTTCAATTCAACGGGATCCCAAGTTTCACATTTATTCCAATAAATACAACGATTTTATGCGAACCTTCTGCGTCAATCACGAGGGGTTCGTCGTGCGGGAGATGTATGACGACAATCGGGCGGGCGTGAATGGAATATCATACTTGACCAAGAAGTCGAAAAATACTAATTTTGCATTTTTGACGCAGATGAATTTAACAGCACCACTCGAAGATTCGACCTTGTACGGGAGATTAATCGCAAAACAGACTACTATCTTAGGCGGTGGGAACCCTCTCGTGCAAACATTGGGGGATCTTCGTCGCGGGCACCGATCCACCCCATCCCACATCCAACAAAATCCAGTACAAGGCACTTTGAAAAGTGCTACACCTGGAGACATTGCGATGGCATATCCCGGGCGCATCCTTGATGACATTTCAGACGGTCTTCTGCGCCTCGAAAAGGTCATCCCAGGTATCGCAAATAATTCCACCCTGTTGTATGCTCCAGAGGTCAAGTTTGCAGCAAAAAAGATCGATGTCAAAAAAAATCTCGAGAGTGCTCAGGTACCAAACCTCTTTGTTGCCGGAGATGGTGCTGGCCTGTCACGTGGTATCATAGGCGCAGCAGTGACGGGAATTTTGGCGGCGCGAGGCATCTTGGCTAATTTGTGATAATTCTCCTTTTTTCAAGATAATAACCGTTCGAAAAATTTTTTACCCGAATCATGATACCAGTTCTTAGATTCAACGATATTCCGAGAAATTAAAAATTTTGATGGAATGACATCTTATGTCTCCAAAAACATCTGACGAAGGGGCTGACACCTCTGCCCTTGCTGACCAAATTGACGCGCTCCAGAAAAAGGCGAACGCACTGAAAAAGATCCCAGCCTTTGAAAAGACCGATGCCCAACGGGCCGAACTAGAGCAGATCAACAAGAAAATTACAGAGCTCGCGTTTCAGAAAGAAAAAGCCGAAGGGAACATTCGCGAGGGGGAAATTGACGAAGAAGAAGGCGGCGGGATCGAAGAGGAAATTGAGGACTTGGAAACCGAAATCTCCGGCCTCGAGGACTTGATAGAAGACGTTAAGACCCCCGAGAAGAAAGCGAAGATTCAGGCTAAAATCGATCAGAAGAAAACGAAATTAAAGAAATTAGAAGCACAGCTCGGAAAATAATTTTACTTTTTGTTTTTTAATTGAACATACTAGAATTAACCTTTAACTCATTGAAAGTCGGGATAGCTGGCATCCCGCGAGTTGATAATGACCTCCTTCATTATAGGCCATCTAATCCCAAACTTTGGGTCATTCCACCGAACTCCTCGTGCATTCTTTGGATCGTAGAATTCTGATACTAAATACAGCACTTCCGAATCATTATCAAGAGTCTGATACCCATGAGCAAATCCTTTTGGCACGTAAATCTGTTTTCTATTTTGTGCTGTTATTTCATTCCCAACCCAGTGACAGTAGGTTGGAGAGGTTGGGCGAAGATCTATAATAACATCATAAACAGCGCCTTTAATACATTGAACTAGCTTTATTTCTTCAACAGGAGCAATTTGGAAATGCATCCCGCGAATGGTGCCCCTTTTGTTATTGAATGATACATTGGTTTGTGCTATTGAAAAACCCAATTGATGTTTTTCGAAGTTTCTACGATTGAATGCCTCTGCAAAAAATCCCCGTTCATCTTCAAACTTTTCAAGCTCGATAAGATACGCACCATTGAGGGACAAATCCTTAAACATCATACATTCTCACGTGTGAAATCTCTTTTCACTTCTATTTAGAATGCTAGAATTATAAAACAATTCGGAAAAATAGGAGATTTTACTTTTAATATAAATAAATAGCTATGGACTAATTGTCTACTTCTTGGAAGCTTCTCGTTTCTTGGGGCGAAGGTTGAAAGAATGACACTTGCGGCATTTCTTTGAATTAAAGTTGTTGCGAGCGCCACATTTCCGGCAGACTTGGTGGTATAACAAGTGGGTCGCCGCAATTTTCTTTTTAATCGGGTCAGCCACTGGCATGATGCTTCACGAATGTGTATTTAAACGGATACTTGATACTGTACGCAACGCAGGCCGCCATAAAAGATTTACGAACGCAAAATTCCAAACAACCCCGCCTCAATTCGCAAAATTTATATCCCGTGGAGGATACTTGTGCATATTCCGTACCACAACTTTATGCATGGAGATTATTTACTTGCCACGTGAGATAACTAGCGAGGAGGAATTTCTCCGTATCGCTAAAACCGCTGACGAATGCCGCGTGAAAAAAAGTGGGGATGTAGTCAAGCTTAAACTCCGTACGAAGCGAGAATTAGTCACCTTTAAAACTAACCCCAATAAAGCGGATGAGCTGCAGGGTAAAATCGACTGTTCTATCGTAGACCTCTAAGATTGTGGGCGTGACGAGCTCAATGGTGATGCGTCATCAAGAAGTTACCCGTCTGTGTCGTGTGCGCTGGAGGCGTTTTGTGCAGTAAGTGCCAAAAAAAGATGGATAAAGGCGAAATTACAACTTTCGACATAGATTTAACGCGGGAATTTTTGGAGCTCGAAAAGAAAAATGCCATCCTGAAAGATGTCTCATTTTTACGCGCAATCGATTACGGTGATCTCGTAATCTTCATAGTTGGCCAAGGGGATAAAGCCCGCCTGGAAAATCAACCGGAGATTCTCACTTATTTTAAAAAGAAGTTCGAAATCCAAAAAATCCAATTGGTGGAATTTTCCTCAAAATTAGGCCAGTATGTCGAAAACTTGATCGCACCAGCGAAAATGCTTGGATTTGACCAATTTTTCGTCCCAACAGGTGCTACGGAATATCACGCCCGCATTGACAGAAATACCAAAGATCGCCTTCTTTTGTCCGAGGTTGATCTGGCAGCTTTACTTTCGGAATTGACGGGGAAAACCGTCAGTCTTAAGTTTGAATAAGTCTGTTTGGACAATTTCTGTTCATTATACTATTTTGGAGGTATTAATTTTGGAATTGAAACAAGTGATCCTTCTCCGTATGGACTTACAAATGGGTACGGGTAAAAAGTGTGTCCAAGCGTGCCACGCAA
>MBAA01000013.1:1690-3105 GCA_001940655.1 Promethearchaeota archaeon CR_4 | reverse complement strand
TCGGCGGAAGAATCTCGCGTGAAAACTCCCTCAAACTACAATTTATGGAAACACGCGGGGCAAAAAAAAGTGGTTTTAAAAGTATCTGACCTCGCAACATTGAACGCAAGATATCAGATGGCACGCCGCATGAATTTGCCCGCGTCCATTATTCAAGATGCGGGTCTGACCCAGTTAGAACCCGGAACCACGACCGCAGTGGGCATCGGGCCAGCTCCTGAAGATCAAGTTGATAAAATCTGCGGTGATTTAAAGCTGTTATAGGCGATATTGCTTGGATGTCGCGAGTCTCGTTGGGATTGTGAATTTTTCCACCGATAGTTTGGGTTTAAATGGACTTATCAAAGAAAGAGCTTCCGATTTTATTGTTCGGGAAATTCTCCTCGATGGCACGCAACTCGTCACGACAACCAATCGGAAATTACAGGTTCCCGGAAGTTCTCGCGATGTATCCTATACCCATTTCAATTTGGTAAAATTCAATAAGGACACAATTCTGGCGATACGCGAGATTGCCCAATCCCTTGGGCGTAACCCTTCCGATTTCTCATATGCAGGTATCAAAGACAACCGCGCCATTACAGTCCAACGGGTTGCATGTACTGGGAACATAGGGATTCCGCTTAAAAAGATGCAAATAAGAAACATCGAAATAAACGACATTAACTTTAACCATAAACCCATTCAAATTGGGGAACTTTGGGGGAATAATTTTAGCATTATTATACGAGAAATCAAACGATCTTTGTCAGAAACGCAAGAGATCGCCACTCAATGCATCCAACAAGTCAACGCCCGAGGATTTCCTAATTATTTTGGCATTCAACGATTTGGTATGCACCGCCCTAACAGTCAGGAAATAGGAAAATTTGTTCTCCTCGGGAAATTCGAGGATGCTATCAAACGGATGCTCTTCGAACGATTCCCGAGTGAATCCCAAGTTGCGCAAGATTTTCGCGCGAAATTGGAAGAAACCCAAGATTTTGTTTGGGCTTTGGATCACTTTCCTGACGGTCTCGCGTATGAGAAAATTCTCGCTCACCACCTACTTCACCACCCGGCAGACTATGAGGGTGCTTTCAAACAGCTGCCCCTATCCCTCCAAAGTCTCATCCTCTCCTCTTTTCAATCATATATCTTTAACAACCACTTGAATTTCAGATTTTCCCGCGTCCAACGCTTGAACCAGCTCCTTGAAGGCGACCGAGTGACAATTTTAGATGAATATTTTGGTTTACCGACGAGATCTCTCTTTGATTGCACGAGATCTAACATAGACCTACTTCAAAAGGCAGTTGACTTACACCACGCGGCTCCCACTCTTCCATTAATTGGTTATGACACCAAGATAGAGTTATGGCCCGAGAATGACCAAATCACAGCATTTTTGCAGAAAATTGGCGTGACTCTCGAAG
>MBAA01000013.1:0-1500 GCA_001940655.1 Promethearchaeota archaeon CR_4 | reverse complement strand
TGGCTCTCCAGAAATTGGATGTCACTCTTGGGGGTTGGGTCAAAAATAAACGAGACCTTGGCGGCGTGCGATTCATCATTATGCAAGACAAGTATGGGGACGTCCAAGTGACTGCGAAAAAGGACGTGGTCGGGGAAAAAATCTTTAATCAGCTGAACTTGGGCTTTCAAGATTGCATCCTCGTGCGAGGGAAATTGAAAAAATTTGCCAAAGCCCCCAATGGGGTCGAGCTCATTCCTAGTGAAGTAAAGATCTTAAACAAAGCACCTGAAAAGCTTCCGATCGACATAACTGGCGTTACTGATTCGGAACTCGACCTACGTCTTGATAATAGGGTATTGGACTTGCGGAACCCACGTAATCAAGCTGTATTTCAAATCCAGCACGTACTCTTGAAATCTATTCGGGACTATTTATGTGATCAAAATTTCACCGAAATTGTGACCCCAAAAATCATCGGGTCCGCAACTGAAGGTGGCACAGAACTTTTTCCCATCATGTACTTTGACAAGGAGGCATTTCTCTCCCAGAGTGCCCAACTGTACAAAGAACAGCTAGTGAGCGACTTTGAGAAAGTCTTCGAGTTAGGGGCGTGTTATCGAGCGGAAAAGAGCCGTACGAAGCGACATTTGTGTGAAATATACACCTTAGACTTGGAGATAGCCTTTGCTGACCAACATGATGTGATGAATGTCCTGGAAAACCTCATCCACTATTGTCATACACAAATCAAAGAGAAGTGCGAATCCGAGCTCAAATCGCTAAAACGCTGGGAAACATTCGAAGTCCCCGAAGTACCGTTCCCCCGTTATTCCTACACGGAAATTCTCCACCTGCTCGAAAAGAAGGCAAATTTCAAGATCCCATGGGGCGAGGACATTTCTACAGAGGCTTACCGCGAATTGGAAAAAATTCTGCCAAGTTTTTACTTCATCCCGGACTGGCCTATGTCGATGAAACCCTTCTATATTATGAAGAACCAAGATGATCCGAAAATCAGCCAAGGATTCGACTTGCAAAAGGGATGGCTCGAGTTGGTCTCAGGTGGCACGCGCGTGCATAACAAGGAAGTTCTCGCTCAACAATTGCGGGAGAAGAAACTCAACCCTGCCTCATTTGAATCCCACCTGCGCGCCTTTGATTTTGGTATGCCCCCCCACGCGGGTTGTGGCCTCGGCATCGGGCGGTGGTTACTAATCATCACGGGAGTCGAGGACATTCGGGAAGCGATCTTCTTCCCCCGAACGCCGGATCGCCTGACACCTTAGAGGAGTATCCTCATAATGGATGCAGATATACGTGCCTGTTATCTTAAGGCCGGAAAGGCAATCGCTGCAGCACTTAAAAAAGCGACAGAGATCTGCAAACCAGGATTGAAATTCCTCGATTTTACCACCCAAGTCGAGCAAACCATCAGGAACGCTGGGTGTGGGTTTGGATTTCCTCTCAATGTTTCCCTCGACTCTCTTGCAGCTCATTATTCCTCCCCTATTGGAGATG
>MBAA01000062.1:10552-10766 GCA_001940655.1 Promethearchaeota archaeon CR_4 | reverse complement strand
TTGCATGTACAAAACGGAAAAATCCGGCGTAATATTTTAAGTGTGCGAACTGCCGCTTTCTTGTCGATATATGGTCCATAAAAGGTATAATCTTGTGGAAGAAGGTCAGGTCCGCGGATAATTTTCACGCGAGGAAACTGTTCGCCTGTGGTTATCATGATGAAGGGGAAAGACTTGTCATCCTTGAGACGCACGTTGAAAAACGGTTGGTGGT
>MBAA01000062.1:8506-10463 GCA_001940655.1 Promethearchaeota archaeon CR_4 | reverse complement strand
AGTATCTTATCCGCATAGTAGGGTTCCCGGGAGGCATTATCCGTAAAATAGGACATTACACGGTGTTTCAGGGAAACGGCTTTTCCCACGTAAATTACTTCCCCCCGAGAATTTTTCATGATATAACAACCGGGTTGGTCTGGGAAGGTTTTGATCTTTTCTTTGATATCCACCGAAGGGGGGAGAATTTGTCCCGCGTCTACAGGAATATGAAACTGGCCTTTTTTCGCGTTCACGCCGCCCACGACCAAGTAACACCCTTAGGGCCGAGTTCCCTCTTAACTTTTCCCTGTCGCACGAGATGTTTCAATAAGCAATATACTGTGCTTTGGCGGGTTGCTGGCCCGGACAGGTAATTCTCGAATGGAATGACTCTTGGAACTAGTTCTTTGATGCGGAAGGGTTTTTGCTGTTCTTTCAATGCCACTTCAAGATTTTCAAGCATTTTTTCTACCTGTTGTTTGGCTTGGAGGAAAAATTCACGAATTTTCTCTTTGCCTGAATAGAGCCCGTAATGACTCGTAATCAGGTTTGTTATCTCATAATCTCCTAATTTTCCCAATGTTTGCACTTCGAGTCCATAGTCAGAAAGACCATTATTGAGAGATGCTAGCCCGCCTAACATACCATCGTTTTCCTTGAAGGAGATCAAGTCACCACTAATCAGGATGTGATCATCCACTAGGTAGGCGATATGATCACGAGAGTGGCCGGGTGTGTATACCACTTTTACCCGATGCCCACCACCCAGTTCCAATATTTGTTCGTCCTTTAGTGGGTGAACATTGTCATAACGTCTCTTCCTTCCACAAAGAAAACTAAATGCGATTTCAACAAGGGAATCTGGAATTTTCGTGATTGCTTTCCTATCGGGTCCTAATTCCTCTTCGCTTTTTCTCTGTTCCAATTTCGGGTCTTTTAAAAACTCCACGCCAATAGGGTGGACATACACGGGAATGTTATCTTTGCCCCCTGCTGTAGCAATAATTTGCCGATAGAAGGACACCCCACGGCAGTGATCGGGGTGTGAATGAGTAAGGCATATCTTGGTCGTGCGCGCAAGATCAAGGCCATCTTTCTGCATTAACACTAAAATTTCCCTTGTTCGCCGCCCAACACCCGTGCCTGCGTCAAATAATATCTGATCTTCTGAACCAGACACGATAATGGGCGCACTCGCATTGGAACCCCGTGAAGAGCCCATAAAAGTTTCATAATAATAAATGAGAGTGTTTTCTATGTGCATAGTGGATCGATCTTTCGATGTTATGTTATTCGGTCACTGTCAGTCCGTTCTGAACGGAAATGTCCCTAAACGCCCAAGCAACGTGTTTGACCTGTTCCCAGGTTAGGCCATAGGTATTAATCTTCATCGACTTGGAAATCCCTGGAGCCATACCGATGATACCGCGTTTTTTGAACTCATCGCGTACAAAAAATCCTTTTCGGGAATGGGTTTCTGCGATTTTCGCAAAGGCTGGCATCGAGACTTTCGTCAACGGGTGTATTTTTGGGAGAACTCCGTGAATGGAGAAACCCTTAATTTTTTTAATCTCATCGATCAGATAATTGATTTTTTTTGATTCTTCCGCGGCATTCTCAGGTAGGCATCGTTCCACGACTGCAGGGAAGCTCGCCATTAGAGTTGCCAAGGGAGCGCCATACACTGGCGGGCACCCAAGGAAATGACAATATTTGTTTGGCCAAGACCGTCCCGTGACATCCGTCGTGATGGAAGACTTGACGAAGACCTCCGCAGCATATTCCTCCTTGAAAGCAATCATCCCAATAGGACCGGACGATGCCATCGACTTGTGCCCGCTGGCTGCGAGGAAGTCTACCCCAATAGACTTGCAAGAAGGGGGAGGAAGGATGCCAATCGAATACGCGCCATTGAGCACGAAGGGCACTCCTTTTTTCTGGCAAATCTTCCCCACGATCTCCGGGTTATTATAAT
>MBAA01000062.1:8400-8490 GCA_001940655.1 Promethearchaeota archaeon CR_4 | reverse complement strand
CAGGATTCAGTTTTTTGAGAACTTTGAAAGCAAGTTCCTTCGCGTGGCGGGCGGCTCCCGTTGCGAAGCTATGGTCCAGATTGACCCACT
>MBAA01000062.1:7384-8385 GCA_001940655.1 Promethearchaeota archaeon CR_4 | reverse complement strand
AATAATCCCCCACGGGAGGTTTCTCTATCCGTTCCAAGCTGCCCTTCAAACATTGATCACAAAGGCTATAACCATCCCCGAATTCGAGCAACACTTTTTGAGCCTCTGGCGTTAAAACGCCCCCTCGTTGGATGGGGTGCACGTTTATGAAATCATCGTTAACGCCGCGGGTAATTGTGCTGTACTTTTTGCGAAGGGCACGAATATCCATAGTCATAACTATCGCCAATTCAACGATGTAACTAAAGTCTTCTCCAAAAAAAACGCATCCATTTCAGCAAGAGGTTTTTTACCTGTTAAGCCAATACACAATATATGGTTAAATTAGATCCGAACACTAAGCGACCAATCACTCCATTGGTAACTGCAGATGCCGTCATTCCCACGGGGGATGGCAAGCTTGTATTAATAAAACGAAAATTTCCCCCGCCCGGGTGGGCTTTACCCGGTGGATTCGTGGAAGTGGGCGAGACAATTGAAGCGACCTGTAAAAGGGAAGTGAATGAAGAAACCAGTTTGGATGTTGCTATTGAACGGTTACTTGGAGTTTACTCGGATCCGAAACGGGATCCCCGGGGGCACACGGTTACCGTGGTCTTTCTTTGTAAGATTATTGGTGGAACCATGAAGGCAAAAGATGATGCCGCGAGTATTTCTGCGTTTTCAAAAGAAGAGGTTGACAAGCTGGATATCGCGTTCGACCACCGGAAAATTATTGCGGATTCTGGGGTGTTCCGGTAGTTTCTTGAGGATTTTTTTCTTCTTTTTCTGGGGTTTCTTTAACCAATTCTTCGAATTCTTTGTGGAGTTTTTTCCTCTGATACCAAGTTCCACCGGCTATTACTGCATAAAAGATAATGAAATAGACGACCATGATTACAGTCATTTCCACTACGAAGGGGTGGGTTTGGGTCAACATATAGATGGCGATCCCAAGGGCTGCACCGTTAATGAGACGGGAGGGGGTCTTATCATTCCAGAAATTGAACTTTTGTAGGGAC
>MBAA01000062.1:6775-7279 GCA_001940655.1 Promethearchaeota archaeon CR_4 | reverse complement strand
GATCTTGGCGAAAACCACGGCAAGTACGGTCGCTATTGGGATGAATGTGACGACAGAAGAAATAACAAAGGCAACTAGGGGTGGCACCAGCTCCGCGAGGGGAACTCCCCCCAGGAATCCCAGAATGAAAAACCCTACTATGCCATTTAAAGCGCCCAAACCTGATAATGTAACAACTTTTATTCCTAACCGCCCATAATGAGAGAGGTCCGATTCTGATTTTACAAATAGGAGTGGCAGAAGAAATAAGGAATAGACACCTACAAACCACCACTGGGGGATTGAAATCAATTTCCACTGGACGAGGCATTCCCCCAAGATTATCGTGCAGAGTCCACGAATCGGTCCGTAAAAAAGCGTTATCGCGAAAACTATCGCTACGCCAAGTAGAACTCTAACTTGGTCAAATGAAAAAATTGAGGAATACATCAAGAATGGGCCGAATGACTTTGAGCAATAAAAGTAGATGACCGCAAAGATTAATGTGAACGCAAAGTTATGGAA
>MBAA01000062.1:2567-6765 GCA_001940655.1 Promethearchaeota archaeon CR_4 | reverse complement strand
AGACCATCCTTAATTTTGGAAGTCAATGTCAATATCCCTCAAGAATTGGGCCCGCGACTGCTCATACATATTGCGTAAGATATGCATAATGAGTGATTTAGCCGCAGGAACTTCGAGGATGGACTGATCGGATTCAATAATGCGGATTTCCCGATCACTAATATCCATCTGATGAATCATAGTTTCACGCACAACATCGCGAGTCTTATAAGCCTTGCGGCATAGTTCTGTATACCCGTTGAAATCTCCATTTATACCGAGCAACACCCAAGTATTTTTGACTCGAAAAAGAAACTCTTTCTCCACGTTTTCTATCAAACGATGGAAGTTAGGGTGTTTTTTTTTACAATAGAGCACATTTGGATCGTTTTTTATGTACTCCCTTACATTCTTTAGGGCGAGTTCTTGAAAGTCGGGGTCATCTGGTCTCTTATCAGTCAGGAATAGCTCTTTGGCCGTATCAAGGATTATGTAGATTTGTTTGACAACTGCTTCCTTGAGATTTTTTTTCGCGAATAGGGTATAGAACATCTTTACTGCAGGGCGTAATATACTACTCAGACCTCCCTTGAATTCCTCGTCAATCAACTCTTCCGCAAAGTTGAGGGAGGTCTCAGCCTGAACTAACAACCTTTCCTCAACTATGCGGTAATTACGCTCAACTTGCATTAAATCAATGGACATAAGAGATCAAATTTGTCATCGGGAGGATGGAGGTAGAGAATTTCGACCTTTTATTTCAAACTTTTCAAACAAACCAACTTTGCAACATCTTAGAACGCGGGAAGAGAAGTCGTTGAGGAGGAGTTGACAGGAACATCTTCAAAAACATCTTCCTCGTGAAAAATAGAATAACGCAAATATAAAAGTGAACACAACGTTTCGGAAGACCTTCAAAACCCTTCTTTAAGTCTGGAGGTCATTGTCAATATCTCTCAAGAATTGGGCACGTGTCTGCTCATAACCGTTACGGAGAACCCGCATAATGAGGGACCTCGCCACGGGAACATCAAGAATGGACTGGTCTGATTCGACAATGCTGATCCCCCGACCAATAAAATCCATCTGGGTAATCATCGTTTCACGCATCGCCTCGCGGGTTTTATAAGCCTTGCGACACAAGTCTGTATACCCGTTGATATCCCCATTTATGCCGAGCAACATCCATGTATGTTTAACTTGAAAAAGAAACCCTTCTTTCACGTTTTCTATCAAACGGCGGAAATTAGGGTGTTTTTTCTTACAATAGAGCACAGTTGAATCGTTTTTTATATAGTCGCGGGAGTTCTGAAGGACCAATTCCTGAAAGTCGGGGTCATCTGGTTTTTTGTCAACCAAAAGCAATTCCTTAGCGGTGTTGAGAACTACGTAGAGTTGTTTGATTGTGGCTTCCTTGAGATTTTTCTTTGCGTAGAAGGAATAGAACAATTTTACCGTGGGACGAACTACGAGACTACTCAGACCTCCCTTGAATTCCTCGTCAATCAACTGTTCACCAAAACGGAGGGAGATATCTGCCTGAATTTTCATCCTTTCTTCAATCAGGCGGTAATTTCGCTCAATGAGCGTTCGATCAATAGGCATAATAAGTTCAATCTAATAATCAGGAAGATGCATATTGGGAATTTCGACATTTATTTCAAATTTTTCAAACAAACAAACTAAAAAAATATTAATCTACGGGATGAGCTGTCGTTGAAGAAGAGTCAATATCATCATCCTCTGTTACTTCTTCCTCTGTGAAGATCCAGTCCTTGAGGTTTATGCTAAATTCGATGTCATCCTCGCGGGGGCAGGAAATCCGAATCGTGACGGAGGTGGGAGTTTGATCGAGAACCTGTGGCGTTAAACAACCTTCCTTGATCTTACTTTCTAAAAAGTGCACGAATTGGGCTGTAATGAGGTTTAAGGACCCTTGTAGCAATTGCTTCCCCCGTTCGCCGATGGAGAATCTGACGATTTTCGTTTCCTTTTCCTTTTCAATGAGTGATTCTTCGAGGAGTTTCTCAGCATGGTAACTCACCGTATCATGGTGGAGGCCAAGAGCCCGGGCGATTTCGTTTTGGTAACAATTTTCGTTATTAACGATATACAAGAAGATTTTCCGCGCGTTTTCATTCCGGAGGAGGGTGAAAGTGCGTTCGATTTCAGGATCCCGAAGACGTTTAGGATAATATACTCGCTTCCCATCGATTTTTGTGGAAGCAATTAGTCCGGATTCCTCGAGTTTTCTGAGATGATGGGTTAATGTGCCAAAACTGAGATTAGAACGCTCATTTTCGGTTAGCTCGTTTATGAGGTTGTAAAAATATACGCCGGGTAACTCGCAAATAGCTTTATAAATCTCCCGACGGGTCGGATGGAGGAGAAAAATTTTCCGTTTTTGTCTCTTGGGCATTCTTTAAGCAACCTCGAGGATCGTGATCTCAACTTTTTGCACAGTAGCAACTTTACGAAATTCTGTCTCGAGATCCTTAGCTGTAATTTGAGGTAGATCATCGAAGAATCCTTCCCATGTACAATATGCCCCTTGGAAGCATATTCCTGTCGTATAAATCGCTTTTAACTCGAGGGATTCAATCAATTTAGAAATCGCTAGAAAGAAGTCTTGTTGCAATGCCTTCGAAGACATCTCTAGCCGAACCCACAGAACACGAGAAATTTGGCGCGGAAATAGTAAAATCTTCTTGTAATCCCCTGGAAAGATGACGAGAGCATTGGGAAATGATGCTTGGATATCATTGATGATATTTTTTGGCAAATCAAGGGAGCTCTTTAGACGTGTTAGAATCGCTTTGGTGGGTTTTGGCGTTTCCTGCATAAGTAATGCTAGCTCCAAGATTTTTTAAACGCTCGTAACAAAATTAACTAACGTAGATGGATATAAAAACCTGCAAACGGTTAATTCGCATAGGGAGCTAATTGCGCAATGCGATATTTATTCCGAGTATTATGTTTTGGGGAACCCATCGGGGCAATTCAATTTATCCAAGACGCGGGTAACGTCAAGATTGACGAAATTGCAACGAACGATGAGTTACAGGTTCTTGACAAAGAAATTATTATCGAAAATAACAGTTGTAACTTAGAACTCTGTGTGATCCTCAAGGATAACGCAGATTTTGATGAGATTATCCCAACAACAGATGGTATCATCTATTTCTTGGATCCCTCGAACGATACCGAACTTCAAACATTTTACATCATTATGCAGGTAATCGAAAAACTCGATAGAGTGATTCCTGTCTGCCTTATCTTGCATAGTTTGAAGAAATACTTCCCCGTGCCCGTGAACAAGTTTGCATCTGACGTATGGGTGAAGTTTGATTACATAGAAGTTTTTGCATATGGACCCGCGTCGAACAAAAACAGAGAAGAACCCATCAAAACGCTCGCCGAGGCCATGATTTTATCGTCCGTTCCGATAAATTACGACAATGTGTGGATGCGGTTACCTGTTTTTATTAATAAGATAAATGCTTTGGTGAAAAAGGGGGATTATCACCGTGCAGGTTTGAATGCAGAATCTGTTGCACGCATTGCAAAGAAATTCAATGAGACTAATTATTTCGTTTATGCAGAACAATCGGCCTATCTATTCCAAGAAGTTCGGGAGTATTTGAAAGCGCAGCATGTACTCGCGGATGTAGACCCGCAAATGGCGGAATTCTTCCGGAAGGCGTATGTTCAATTAATAGTGAGGGATGCGGATAACCTATATAAACAGAAAATGTTTTCAGGGGCTGCCCAAAAATATGAAGCCGCTGCGAATTGGGTGAAAATGGAGTTAAATGATGATAAATTGTCCACGGGTATTTATGAGAAAGCAGTCGAAACTTGGATTTCTGCCGTTGAGGTACAAAATTCCTTCAGAATTGTCGACCAACTCGATATCCAGACCAAGCATAGAATCTTGAGCAAAATTGCCCCCCGGATTGCTCAAGCTGCAGACTTCCTAGTTTCGATTATGAAGATTAACATCGCAAAAGCACAATTATATGCGTGTATTGACACGTACCAAAAAGAAGGATTATTCGAAGACCTGAAGATCGTTACGGGAAAAATTCTTGACATTTTAAAACTGATCCTCGTTCAACAGGTAAAAGACAAAAATGCTCCCGAAGCCAAAACTTCCTTGGACGAATTTGAGAATATCGTGGACACGTTTGAAGTGAAAAATGCACCGGATATCTCAACA
>MBAA01000062.1:1470-2556 GCA_001940655.1 Promethearchaeota archaeon CR_4 | reverse complement strand
AACTGCGGAGTTATTCATCAATTTGGGCGAATTTAGGAAAGTTGAAGAGTTAATCCCCAAAATCGTGAATCATAAGGAGCAAAAACATATCACTCAGTTGAAAATTGAGAAAGAGGAAGCGCTACTCAAGCAACGCAAGGATGGTCAGTCGAATCTAGCTCAGGAATCCGCGAACCGCATTGAGGCATTTTATCTGGAAGAATCTCAGTTCCTCCAGGCACAGAACGAACAAATTATTAAAAAGGCAGCAAACTTAGAGCAGGAAAATAAATTACAATCCGCTGAGAGAGTTTTAAAGGAACGTGCAGACTGGCTCTTTTGGGCAAAATACGACATCCTTGCAGAAACGGTGCATATCCGTTTACTTTTAGTGTACTTAAAAGGGGGCAATATGCCCGCATTTTTGGAAAACATCCAAAAACTCAATGCAGGTACTCGAAAGGATTTTCTCGTGACGAATTTTACTGCGGTTGTTGATTCTTTTCAATTAGTTTACATAAGGCAAGGCATCGAAGGGGTACAAAAGATTTTTGAAGGCATCAATAAAGCGTATCGTTACGTAGAGCTATTCGATGAGGGTAAGAAGGTAGCGCAGAAATTCATTGAATTCTATACAGCAGAGGCTTACAAGGCAACGGAACAAGCAGACCACCAGAAAGCGATTCGTGATGCTTTAGAATATCTAAAACAAGCCCAGCAAATCAGTGATTCATTACTCGATAAAGAGAAAATAGTAAATGATTTGGTTTATGAAAGAATTGCCTCGAAATACATCACCCTCCAGGACTTAGCCCAAGCTGAGGCAACACTACACAAAATCGTGGATAAAAATATCTATTCCCGATTGAACACGACTATTCTTGACATCGAAGCGAGAAAAACTGCGGCCGCCACGTCCGAGGTCAAGGAGAAATACGTGAAAGAATCTACCGAAGCCCAGATCACGCGCCTGCGAAGTGACGCCCGCGAAATGGCGATGACGAAACGGGAAGACTTCCAAAAACGGGTGGGATTGAAGAGACGTATGTTCCAAGAAGGCCTCGAGGCCATTCGATCAGGGAAATATGATTCTGCCATCGCAGCATA
>MBAA01000062.1:0-1459 GCA_001940655.1 Promethearchaeota archaeon CR_4 | reverse complement strand
ACGAGACATTCCTAGCGCGGAAGATGATGAGCGAAGCTGGACTCGCTCTTGCTATCTCAATTATGCTGGATTTAGCTCGGAAAAAAGAAGAACCCGCTCGACAGACCTACCAAAAAGCGGTTCAAAAAGCGGGCATCTCCCAGCAGATTCTGGAGGATACGTTCCCCGTGAAAATCTCGAAATTTGTCCTCGATATGTATAAGTACGAACAAACTAATCTGGCGAACCATGCTTTGGCGCTACTGGAGAATTTACCTCTATTTCGCGAGGAACTCGAAGTTTTAACAAAACTCACTGGTATAGCTTTCGTATCCATTGAAGATGGAGGGGCAAGAGAACATCCTGAGGTGAGTCATTTGGAAACCACTACAACCAAGAGACCTAGTGTCGCTCTTTCTGGGGCAGGTATGGAACGAGTTGAAGTCAAACCCGAAAAAACTAAGGTTGATATGGAGAATATCCAACTGGAATTGGAACATGAAATTGGATCCCTTCGCCTGCTTTCCCGTGAGGCCCGAAATTCAGCTGTGGAAACAATGCGCAAGCGAACCGCCTTGCGACGCGCCTTCTACAAGAACCCATTAGAAGCCCTCGCAAAAAAACAATTCTTACAGGCTAGCAAGGCCTACGAGGAGACATCGAATTCTTTATTCAAGAGGAAAGATTTCCAGGCTCTAGGTTTGGTTATCGCACTCTACGCGTTATGTCTCATCCAAGATCAACAACCCCTTGACCGCGTGGAAGAAAATTTGGCGGCCCTCCTCAAAACCCTAGGCATGAATGAGGGAGTGGTCAAAGACACCTTCCCTGTCCGGGTCATCCACTTTATCCTGAAAACCAAGAAGATTGACGATAAGAATCGGCTTGGGACGGGGTGGAGCTTGCTCGAAAATTTCCCTCTCTTCGATGAAGAAAAAATCTTAGCAACGAGACCTCGAAGTTTCTTCCAATAATCTTAAGTTGATTAGATGGATATCTAGGATCGGTTCGGCAAGCGGTTGTCAAAAAACACCTATTAAATATTAAAAAGCTCTGATAATTCTAAGGAAGGAGTCTCCAGAATGCCAGATAATACGTATTCCCAATTTGAAAAATTCAACAAATATATAACCGCACTACTCGTGATGTGCAAGGAAGACACTAATATTTTAGGCCTCGCACTAATTGGTTCGATCGGGCGACAAGAGGAAGACCAAAATAGCGATATAAATGCGGAGATTTTTGTCAATAGCGCAAAGCGGAATGAATTCTCAACGGGACAAACCGAAATCGCCTCCAAAATTGGTAGACCCCTCTTAATATCCTATAGTAAAAAATCCCTTAATGCGATCTATGAAGATCTCGTGGAATTGACCGTGAAGTTCACATCTATCGAAACTGCGGCCCCAAAAGCACGTTATTTCACCGCTCGGGTTCTTGTGGATAAAACGGGAAAGGTAATCGAAATCATACAGCGCAC
>MBAA01000125.1:22955-24786 GCA_001940655.1 Promethearchaeota archaeon CR_4 | reverse complement strand
CCGTGGTCAAAAGAGGCTTTAAAACCCGAAAGTATAATCTTTGTCATTGACGAAAATTCCAGCATACTTTGGTTCTGGATTGGGAAGGCAAATAGTTTGGTTAAGCGGCGCACAGCCATGCGCCAAGCAGATTCTTTGAAGGGACACGGGTATCAGGTTGGTAAAAACCTTATCGGCCGGGGTGTCAACACCATCATTGAAATTGATGACCGGAAGGTCGGGCGGGAGGAGGAAAACACGAAAAATAGCAAAAAATTCCTCGAGCTATTCGAACAACCCTTCTACGCAGCATTGGAACAAGTCGTTGTGCTTGGATCAAGTACTGGCCCGGCATCTGAATCAACATCTGTTTTTACCCCTAAAATCGCGCCTACAACAACCCCAGCAGCACCTAAGACTCCTACGCGGGTGAGTAACCCCCCACCCGTACCGAAAGTTATACCTTCCCCAGTTGCTACACCTGCACCAAAGCCTACACCCCCTCCTGAACCCGAACCCGAACCCGAACCTGAACCCGAACCTGAGGTGATAGAACCTGAAGCTTCCGAACCTTCACCTGTCGAACCAGTAGTGACTAAACCTAGGTTAGAAGCTCCCAAGATTATCATTCCAACTACATCTTCCGAGATTCAGGCCATTTCAGTTGATAAAGGCCTGTTGAGGATGGGCCTCGTTGTTCTTGCAATTACCACGCAAGTACCGGATGTGTATTTATCAAAGAAATCGGACGGCACGTACGAGGTTGAATCTATGGACGGAGTGATCTGTAGGTTTAAGCAAAAGGGTGATGAGGTGCAGTTTACATCAGACTCGTTTTCCAAGCTCAACCCTGCCAAGGCAAAAGCGGTGCAAGACTGGTTTCTAAGTCGGGCAAAGAGCATTTAACTTTCATCAACATTTTTTAATTTCTCGAGGATTTTTGACTTGGAATTTAAAATCTTGTGCAAATATTATTCCGAGATTGAAGGTACGAGCAAACGTCTTGAGAATATCGCTTCATTGGCAAATCTTTTTCGAGAAATAAAGGCAACAAACGCAAGAGACGAATTAGCTCGCGTCATCTACCTCACCCAAGGTTATCTTTATCCAAACTGGCAAGATCGGTCGAAAATTGGTATCGCCGAGAAATTGCTCATCCAGGCGCTGATCATTCCTTCTGGTCGCGATGCCCATGTAATAAGGCAAGCGATCATCAAGTATGGGGACGTAGGTCTCGCTGCTGAGGCAGTTCTGAAGAAATCAAGTGAGGCAGCCGAGACTGGCGAGAAAAACAAGCGACAAGTGAATCTCGAAAAATTTCTTCCCCAAAAACCCTCGAAACAAAAAGCAAGTCGCAGCGTACCTAAAAAATCGCAATCAATGCTCTTCACCGCCCCGACAGGTTTACAATTGGCCGACATCTATGGCAAGCTCGAGGATATCACGAAAAAAACGGGACCTGGGTCGATGGAACGCAAGATCCAGATGGTAGCAGGCTTATTCTCTCGCGCTACTCCTCTCGAATCTCGTTACTTGGCCCGCATCATTAACGTCACCATCCGGTTAGGGGTAGCCGATATGACCATCATCGCGGCACTTGCAGAGGCCTATGCTGGTGGCAGACAAAACAAAGACCCGATTGAACGTGCTTACAATCTATATCCAGATTTAGGACATATTGCCGAACTTCTCTATGATAATGGCATTGCCACGGTCAAGGATTTCCAACCCAGAGTCGGAATCCCCATCCGGATGATGCTCGCATCACGGTTGAATTATGACGAGATTCTCCCCAAACTCGGGGGGGAATGCATTTCAGAATACAAACTCGATGGAGAACGTTTGCAGATTC
>MBAA01000125.1:21232-22909 GCA_001940655.1 Promethearchaeota archaeon CR_4 | reverse complement strand
CATCTCCTCTCAATATCCTGACGTCTGTGAAGACGTTGTGAAGGGGATTAAAGCAGAACAAGTCATTTTCGAGGGTGAAGTCGTTGCTATGGACCACTTTTACGAGAAAATGCTGCCCTTTCAAATCGTGTCCCGTCGGCGCCGGAAGTTCGACATTATCAAAATGCGGCAAGAGGTGCCAGTCGCCCTTTTCGCCTTCGACTTACTCTACTGTGATGGTCTATCATTTATTGACAAACCCCTACCCGAACGGCAAGCAAAATTGGGAGATGTCCTAGTCCCGTCCGACTCATTGAGACACGTAATAGGAAAGGTTATTAAAACCACTGAAGAACTTGTCACCTTCTTCAAGGAAGCCCGAGCGGCTGGAACCGAAGGTATAATGAATAAGGCTATCGGTCCCGACTCAGTATATCATGCAGGCAACCGAGGGTTCCTCTGGATCAAGTTGAAGGGTCTCGAAACTGCAAAGATGGCCGATACAATTGATACTGTTGTGATTGGTGCATACCATGGGCAAGGACGGCGTGTAGGTGTTTTTGGGGCATTTCTCGTAGCCACGCTGAATGAAGATACCAGTCTATATGAGAGCTTCACGAAAGTTGCAACCGGATTCAACGACCAACAATTACTAGAGATGCAAAAGAAACTCGAGTTCCTTCAAATGAAAACGAAACCTAAGGACATAATTCACACCGGAGAAACCCCAGACGTCTGGTTTGAACCAAAATTGGTAATCGAGCTCGCAGGTGATGAAATTACCATTTCGCCGATTTTTGACTGCGCCCGCCATTTGACGGAAATTGACCAAGGGTACTCCGTTCGCTTTCCCGTATTCCAGCGTGTTCGCGAGGACAAAACAGCTTCGCAAATAACCAGCTCGCAAGAAATTGTGGATATTTATCGTCTCCAAAAAGAATAATGTCGTCCTTAATCAAGGTTAATTGCTCGCATTTATTTGGATAATTCAGATAAGTGATACTATGAAGTTGAAAATCAAGCGACTTGGTATTGAATCTAGCCCCGCATTTGGCGTGATGATGAATGCAAAAGATACATCCAGTTGGGGCATCCATCCGGGAGATAGACTCGTCCTCTCGTACACGAAAACCACCGAAGGAGTGGTGGGTATTGTCGACATCACCAACCACGAGGAATTTGTAGCTCCCGGGGAAGTGGGTTTGTACCTGGAGGTCCAACAAAAATTAGAGCTTAAACCGAAAGATACTCACATATATGCGTCCCTGACTTCCAAACCTGCAAGTTTTCAATTCATCAAGAAGAAAGTCTCGGGGCAGGAGCTCTCCACTGTTGAGATTGACTCGATCGTGAAAGACGCCTGCAGTGGCACTCTCACCCAAGTGGAGTTGGCCGCATTAATTACTGGCATCGAGATTAACGGGTTGACGGATGCCGAGATTCCGAAATTCACACGGGCAATGACAAAGAGTGGGCACGTCCTCAAATTTAACCACCCCGTCTACGACAAACACAGCACAGGGGGCGTTCCAGGCAATAAAGTCACGATTGTTATTGTCCCTATCGTTGCCGCGGCGGGGCTTTTCATTCCAAAACTGGCTACTCGGGCGATTACCTCCCCTTCTGGTACTGCAGATACAATGGAAACTTTGGCGCGCGTGGACTTTTCGGAAGAAGAATTAATGGCCATAATCGCAA
>MBAA01000125.1:20618-21207 GCA_001940655.1 Promethearchaeota archaeon CR_4 | reverse complement strand
GGGCGGGATGTCCTTCACTCCCGCGGATTCCGTGTTCATCTCGGTAGAACAACCGCTCGGGATGGATCCGAAAGGTATCATAATTGCGAGCATTCTCTCGAAAAAACTCGCAATGGGGGTCACTCATATGGTCCTAGACATCCCATGCGGTCTGGGTACAAAATTTCCAACCTCCGCAGATGGCAAGAAATTCGCGATACAATTCAAAGAAGTTGCTCAGCAAGTGGGTATCACCGCCGAGTGCGCCCTCACCTTAGCGAATCAACCTGTCGGGCACGCGGTTGGGCCTGCACTCGAAGCACAGGAGGCTTTGCATCTTCTGCAGGACTTTACTGCCGGGCCTGATTCGCTCATCAACAAATCCTGTGAAATCGCGGGAATCCTCCTCGAGATGGGAGGGAAAGCCCTCCCGGGTACTGGCAAAGATTTAGCCCAAGAAATATTGAGCTCGGGGAAAGCATTTAAAAAAATGCAGGAAATTATCGCAGCCCAGCAAGGAAATCCAGACATTTCCTGGGAAGCAGTTCCTGTCGGGGAATTCAAGAAGGATCTCTTCAGTACCGCCGATGGACATATTACCACAATTGAT
>MBAA01000125.1:20369-20492 GCA_001940655.1 Promethearchaeota archaeon CR_4 | reverse complement strand
AGGACACTTTCTCCGAAATTCTCAAGTCCTTGGCCAACTGGTCCAAGATCTGATCTGCTTCGTCAGTTGCCATTTCCTTGGAGCGGATCTTTTCAAATACAATTTTTGCCACTCTAGTGTAAG
>MBAA01000125.1:19767-20212 GCA_001940655.1 Promethearchaeota archaeon CR_4 | reverse complement strand
ACGAGATTTTCGTTATCAAAAGGACTCGTGAATTTGGGTGCCATCGACAGCTTCAAATGTTCCGCCCGACAAAAGGGATATTCCTTCGCAAATTTTAGACACATTCTTCAACCCGAAGTCCGTTGTGATTATAGGGGCCTCCCGGAATACGTATACTTTCTCAGGAATGATATTAAAAAATCTCCTCGAATTGCGTTATGAAGGGCCTGTATATGTCGTCAATCCCAATGCGAGTGAAATTGACGAGATTAAATCATACCGGAGCATCCTCGCCCTCCCGGAAATCCCCGAGCTTGCAATCATCGTTATTCGGGACTTCTCCGCTTGTTTAGAATCTCTCGGCAAGATTGGTGTGAAACATGTGATTGTTGAGACCGACTTGGTAGCTGATGTTAATAAAAACGAGGTTCATGCCTCAATCGATAGGATTGCTAAAAAGTATGGT
>MBAA01000125.1:19439-19757 GCA_001940655.1 Promethearchaeota archaeon CR_4 | reverse complement strand
TCGGTCCTTCCACAATCGGAATCATCGATTTCGTACACAATTTTTCTACCTCAATCATCCCAACGCGGGCACACATACTTCGTACGAATAAAGCGTCTCTGGATCATCCTGGTCTGAGTTATATCTGCGAGTCGGGCGGGTTGGCAGGGAGTATGGGTTGGTGGCAAACACCCCAGAATCTACCGCTGAGCAAGATAGTGCACGTTGGGGATGGTTGCGATGTAAAAGACTACGAAATTCTTCGTTATCTTGTGGCGGATCCCAACACCAAAGTCATTTCGCTATTTCTACGAAAAATTGAACCTGCATTCGTCCAAA
>MBAA01000125.1:18260-19423 GCA_001940655.1 Promethearchaeota archaeon CR_4 | reverse complement strand
GAAGATCAAACCTATCCTCTTTAAAAAAGTTGGTACTAAACAGAACGATCAAGATTTGGTGAGTGCGGGAGCGATAGAAGTTAGAGATTACATCGACTTGTTCGAGATTGCGAAATTATTCCTCTGGTGCCCCCTCCCACGCGGCCCTCGTGTGGGTATTATTGGGCCCAGCTCGGGCGCGATTGCCCTCGTGACTAATGAAATGCGCGAACAAGGCCTCGAACTGGGTACACCTTCCGCTGAAACAAAACAATTTATCCTCGAAAAAGTCGCAGGATCTACTTGCATGCGCGGGAATCCTGTGGATTATTGGCCACCGCGAGATTTCGTGGGGACACGCGTGTGCCGGGTATACCACTCTGCCAGTAAAGCCCTCCTTGCCGATGACAACATTGACGCCCTAATTCTCGCCCTCGAATTTTTCTCCGAGATTGAATTTGATTTCGGTATTTTCGAGCACGTGCGGAAATTATACCCAAATAAACCTATCATAACAATCCTCATCCACGCGGAACGTGATGGTCAGGAAAGAATTATGACCGTGGGGACGAACCTCCAGCTGCCGATTTTTCTAAACGAGATTGAGCGTGCAGTTCGTGGATTAGCGGCGCTCGTCCGATTTACGAAAATTAAGCAGTCTCTCTGAATTACTTTATGCCAGATCCAAATTAGATGAAGAGAAGAAATTAAAAAATTAGATAAAAACGTTCTTTAATTCGTCGGGCACGTCTTTTGGATCTGCACAGAGCAAGTACGTCACTTCATTGCACTTGCACTTTTGTCCTGTTGCGAAGAAAAAGTGAAATTCTTTCTCTTTCTCCCAGTTGCACAATTGGCAATCCTTAAAAACAAGAGGTTCACCGCACTTGCATTTGAGGTTAAACCCATTCACTTCCTCAATAAACTCAGCTGCCTGCTTCGATTCCGTAAAATCGGAAGCATTCAATAATCTGTTAACTTTTTCAGCGTCTTCCAATGGAATATACTGGAATGAATAGTCCTTGATACGTTCCCCTTCGAATTCCTTGATTAGGAAGCTTGCAAATTCGTCTTTTGTGTCTACTTCTTCAATAGGTGTGGCAAATTGTGCAGGAATTTCCATACCGGCTGGGTATTCAAACTCAAAATTATACATAGGTCTGTTGTCTGATATTGTTTCTCCA
>MBAA01000125.1:17950-18243 GCA_001940655.1 Promethearchaeota archaeon CR_4 | reverse complement strand
GTATTGGTTCGACTTGAGAGGGAATTGAATCGATTGCAAGGGCATATTGACTGCGATTAATTTGTCGCGCACGTTATAAATGATACTCTGGGCAAATCCGTGGAGATTTTCGCTGGGACCGGTTATTCGCTGTTCTAGCTCGGGCATCGCAAGATTGACAAATTTTACCCACTTTTTCTGGTACATTTGGCGTAAAAGCTGGGGCAGAAAGCAAACTGCGAAGAGTAAAGGATACATTATATATTGTGAAAATGGAGCCAACGCTTCAACTAGAGAGAAGATGATTAATACTC
>MBAA01000125.1:15352-17897 GCA_001940655.1 Promethearchaeota archaeon CR_4 | reverse complement strand
GGTGCTTTCACACCGTATTTGCAGGCAACTTCCTCCGCGATAGATTTCAACTCATGAATCGTTTCATCAATGTTGTTATCTTCAAATTCTTGTTTCAGGTTTTGATTTTCTTCCAGTACGGGTTCAAACACCGTTTTATGGTAGTTTGCCAAGATTTTATCTTGATAGATAATGGCGAGTGGTTCCTTTGCGATTAAATCTATCATAGTCAAGAATTGCAATTCCTCTTTCACTGACTTCTTCAAATCAGGGGATAGATTCACCCCCACTTCCGGAACCTTATCTACCGGAGGTTTTTCAGGGTTAGACTCTTTCTCCGGGATTGCTGGTGCTGGATTGTCTGACGTAATTTTTCTTCACCAAATAATAGAATTGTATCTAAACTATTGTGTATGCATTATAAGTTTTCTCGTGTTAGAAGCCTTTTTGCACAATATGTGTGCCAACTTTGGCGGCGAAAATGGCAGACCTCAAGACCCGATTACCGCAATTTTTCGCAATGCATTTGTTTGAAATATGGGAAAGAATAATATTTCAATTGTGATGTTTAAATTAACTTATGCAAGGATCGGGATGATCGAGAAAATTATTCCCTCGTCATTTGGTATTCAACAATACATACTTCTAAGAAATTATGGAGATCCCGTGCATTGCGACCCCTTTCAGAGCGTTTAAGGTGTCGTATAATTCTTTAATTCGATGTGCTTGTCCCTTGACAGCGATGATTTCTAGGCAGCGATCATCCTCTAGATGCACGTGGAGAGTGGAAACGATGATATCCTTGTAAATATGTTCGATCTCGTTGCTACGCAGGAGATCAGCGTGGGGTTCGGCATGATCGTGATCTATATGTTCAGAATCTCTATGATCGTGCTCATATGGTTCATGACTTACATCACCATGAGTATGACGTTGGTGCGTCAGACTTCCGTGAGACATGAGAATCGTAATTGACCCAACCCGAGATCCTTGCAGGTCTTTCCATTCGTCACTCGTGATAAAATTGCGCATTGCCTTCCTTATAGCATCAGACCTGCTCAATTTATGCTTGGACGAAACAAAAGCATCAAATTCCTCTAATAGATCGTTTGGTAACGAGATGCTAAACCGTTTATATTCGGATTCATCGTCAGGGGACACGTAGATTCACGTCTTGTAGAGAAAATGAGAGAATTTAGTCTTTTTTAATCACAATCGCAATGGGAACCGAAGCCTGTCTCCACTGGGCTATCTTGTCCGTGTAGTTGAGGTCCATCTTATACCTGCCATGGTCCCCCAATACGATCATCAAGGAGTTACCCCGCAACTGCTTGTGCATTGACAGAATCCACTTATCTGTACGCTTCAATAGCTTGTCGATGAGATCTCCCGGCTCGCGTCCAAGTTTAGCTTGCTGGCGGTACAGGTTTTCAAAATCTAAGAAGTGAAACCAGCTCATATTTATCCTGTTGGTGAGCTTTGCCGCCTCGATCCAGGTATTCATGTCGCTGTCCTTGGGGATCGCGCGGGTTCCTCCGTCATAACGCTTGAGATCTTTGTCTCGTCCGACCATCGCGGTGGTTTTGCCACGTTGATTCAAATATCGTAAGAGGTGAAACCCGTTGGGTTCGATGTCAAATCCCCCGTACATTATCTGGTGGAGAACACCAAGCGTGTAGGGATTTTTCGTTGAGAGTAGCACGAGTGCATTACATGATTCGATCAAGAATTGAGGTTTGTAGTAAGTAACTTCAAACAACCCAAAGTTATCGAGTAGAACGAAAACAACTCTTTCCACGCCCCGAAACTGAGTTGCAATCTCTTGAATTGGTGTGGGGAGGAAATCCGGCACTTGGACTCCAAGAACATAGCAAATAGTCGCCGGAATCTGCGGTAAACTTGCTTCAGAGGTAGGTAATTCGCTCACAAGATCACTAGGGCAAAGGGTTCCTAAATGATAATAACTTACTTTCAATCCAACCTAATAATCTTAATTTCAATGTCTAGTACTCGTGTTTAATTTGTTAAAATTAGTCGAGTAACCGCTTGGCTAACAAAATTCGGGTAAACTCTGCGAAACCTAAACCCCCAGGTTGTTCGCAAACATACTTGGGTTTGAACTTCAAATTGTTCCAGAAATCCGAGATATTTGCTACTCCCACAGATTCTGGAAAAAATTCGAACATAGATTGGTCGTTTGGGGAGTCCCCGATGAAAATTACCTTTTGTTTATCCGTGTACCTATTCATGTCGAGGTTAAATTGTCCTTCTAACAGAGCTTGGGTTGTCTTGAGTTTGTTGAAGTCGCCAAACCACCCGTTCACGTGTATTGAACTTACTTTCACTTGTGCTCCGTGTTTGTGAAAAATTCTAACGACATCCTCCACGATAGACCAAGGGGCACGAGGAACATCTTCGCAAAAATCAATCGCCAAATCAAATTCGCGGTATTGTTGGTCCGAGGCTATCCCAAGCTGGGGGTACTTAGCAAATATTTCGTCCCGGATGGCGAGGAGTTTTCCCTTTGCCTTTTGAGCATCCATTGGATCGAAATAATATTTTTTGA
>MBAA01000125.1:13363-15266 GCA_001940655.1 Promethearchaeota archaeon CR_4 | reverse complement strand
ACCCAACCCGCAGAGCGGCCGGTGATAGGTATTACGGTTAATCCGTTTCGCGAAAGGTTCCAAAGCGATTGGAACGCCTCGGGAAGGATTTTCCCATGCGTGGATAAAGTATCATCGATGTCAGTCAAGACATATTCAATCTGCCTACAGATTTCGGGAGGAATATCTTGAACGGGAACTTTTTCCATATCCTTTACTTCCCGGCAACCCGCAAGGTGGCCATCTTGTTAGCGATGATAGAGGCTGATGCTCCAGCTCCCACGCCGTTGTCGATATTGACAACGACTAAACCTGGGACACAGCTCTGTAGCATGGTGGTAAGAGCCCCTTCTCCCCGCCCACCGTGGCCATAACCCGAAGATGTTGGGACGCCAATAACCACTACATCGACGAGGGAAGCTACGATCCCGGGTAAAGTCCCTTCCATCCCCGCACATACGATAATCGAGTCAACGTGCTTTTCGATCATATCCTTCAACGGTTCAAAAATACGGTGTATCCCGGCAACCCCCACATCATAAGCTGTCAATGTAGTGCACCCCATATACTCACAGACGACATTGGCTTCTTCAGCTATAGGTATGTCTGAGGATCCTGCAGTAATGATACCCACAAGGCCTCCCGTTCGTGGAATTTGGAAGGTTCGTTTCTGGATTACTGCAATTCGACTGTTTATATCACTCTTAAAAAGGAGATCTGGTGCATACTTGAAACTCTTCTCGAGAGCAACCATTTGTTCATTGGTTACGCGGGTCACAAGCGCGTAATTGCTTTTTTCAATGAATTTTTTCGTGATCTCGAGCATAACTGGCAAGGATTTCGTTTCTGCAAATATTATCTCGGGGATACCCGTCCGAGCGGCCCGGTGCAGGTCAAGATTGGCGAAATTTCCTACCTTTTCAATGAAGTCCGTCTTGAGGCAACGTTCTGCTTGCTCGAGACTTAATTCTTTTTTTAATAATTTTTGTAAAATACCGCGCAGGTCTTCCATAACACATATCACTTGGAAGGGCACAAAAAATCCTTTTTGTCAATATTGAAAAAGAATTTAAAATCGCCATTGCCATTAGAAAGTTAGGTATTTTCTTCAGAGATATTTTTGTTGAATTCACTCCGTGAAAATTTCCAATTTGGGGTTTTCCATATGGGCAAAGATGATGACAAAGACAAAATGAAGCGGGAGAAAGAAGACAAAACCAAACGAGAGAAAGAGAACAAAGAGCGCGAGAAGCGGGAAAAGGAAGAAAAAACCAGAGCCGAAAAAGAAAACAAAGCGCGCGAGAAACAAGAGAAGGAAGAGAAAGCGAAGCGGGAGAAGGAAGAGAAAGAGCGCGAGAAGCGGGAAAAGAAATCAAAAAAACAGGTATCGGAAACTGTCTCCGAAAAACCAAATGTCGCGGAAGCTGCCAAGGTTCAACCATTGCAAGTAGTACAGGTTCCCCCCAAAGTAGCACTGAAAGTCGTAACACCTCCTAAGCCTACTGCGGATGTAAAGGTGCCTAAAAAAGACAAGCCAGAGATTAAATCCGAGGTGAAAAAGGCACCAAAACCAGACAAGTCGGAGATCAAATCTGAAACAAAAAAGGCACCACGACCCAAGGCATCACAGGAAACCATTCGGGGCACCAGAGTAAAGAAAAGCACCGCAATTGCTGGACCCCATTCAACGACGGACGAATCCATCCTCTCAAAAACGAACGTTGATGCTAACTTAAAAGAAGCTCTAACGCGACTTGCTCAATACGAGAAGGAGAAAGACCGTGTCAAGCAATGCGTTGTCCTGAATAAAATTGGGTTAATTTACAAGGTAAAAAATGACATAACCCGCGCAATCGAGACGATGCAGAAATCTCTCTCGTTAGCCGAAACGCTGAACAACGATACCGTACGTGCAACAATTCTT
>MBAA01000125.1:12906-13113 GCA_001940655.1 Promethearchaeota archaeon CR_4 | reverse complement strand
CCGATAGTGGTGTAAGATACGCACGCCCAAAGTTCCTGTCTCGGCAAAAATGATCGGTAGAAGGTTCGAGATATCGACAGGTTTACAGAGCACGTGAAGAACGTTGGCTGGACGTGATTTTTTCATTAACGCGGGAGAAATGTAGACGTCCAATGCTCCTGCACCTTGTAATGTTTCCAGCGCGTGCCCCAGGTACTCTCCAGACAC
>MBAA01000125.1:11584-12892 GCA_001940655.1 Promethearchaeota archaeon CR_4 | reverse complement strand
TTTCTAAAAGCACAACCTCTTCTGCCCCTTCTTGTTGTAGGGGAATCTCGCCTAAGTAAACGGTTAGGGGACTTGCAATCCACTCCTTTGTATATTTACCCGCGCCTCGGCCTACCTTATTAATTTTCATCCGAGGTATGGTTTGTGTATGTGATATTTTCAAGGACGCGAGGATCGCCGCACCTGTGGGCGTGAGCAATTCTTTCTCAATAGAGCCACCCTTGATGACTAGACCGGCATGTTGTAGTATCTCAACCGTTGCTGGGGCTGGCACTGGCACCGTGCCGTGAGCGATCTTAACCGAACCCCCTCCAACGGCAACAGTACTAACATTGATCTGTGCATTTGGTTCTAATAGGTGGAGCCATTCGAGTCCTGCCGCGACACTTACCGCGTCAAAAATCGTGTCAGCAGACGCGAGTTCGTGTAAGTGAACCTCGTTCGCTTGGAGGTTATGGATTTTAGCTTCTGCTTGCACGATGCAGGAAAAGATGTTAGCCGCTAGTAGGTAGGCCGCTGGTGTGAGTTTCAATTCCATACAGACCGTGTTTAATCCTGTTTCTAGCATCTTGACCGAGCGGTGGTGACTATTTTCAGTGAGCTCTTCCCGGAGGAAGGTCGCTTGAACGCCCGCGAATTGGACTTTCTCAAAATAGATTCTGAAATGTTCCGTACCATCAAGATGTGATTGAATTGCAGTTGCTATTGCTTGAAACACCTCGGCGGGAACTCCGAGGTCGTGGAGAACCGCAACCATAATGTCCCCCGAAAGACCCGAGGAAGAACAGTCTATGTATAGAATAGACATTTTGACAATCCTCGCTTTCTATTTCATTGTCATAACTTCGGAACAGGTCTTTATTTGAGCGTTTAATACACTCTTGGCATGTTCCAGTGCCCATTTTTGCCGGTCATCGCTAAGACTTGCTGTAGCGTCCGACACAATAACAACACTCATATCACGATTGCGTGCATCTGCGCTAGTATATAGAACACAAATATCTGTCAAGGTACCTGTTACAACCAATGAATCAACTTTAGCTCGCTTCAGGATTATATCCAATTTTGTATTATAAAAACCAGAATAACGTGTTTTTGGTATTAGCATATCACTAGGTTCGGGTGCGAGATCTCCAATGACTTGCGCCCCATATGTACCCTTTATCGAATGACGACCCCAGATTTCAAATTCCTTGTCGTTTTCGGCGTGATTGTCGGCAAGATAGATCACTGTCCATCCCCTTTGCCGAGCATACACGAGAAGTCTTTGGATGCAAGGGATGATGGCTTTTGCGGCAGGGACGGGCA
>MBAA01000125.1:10923-11545 GCA_001940655.1 Promethearchaeota archaeon CR_4 | reverse complement strand
CAATGATAAGTGCTTTCAAATTTGCTTCACCTGCAAATGCTCACGCGTTCGAGAATCAAAAATATTCCCAGATATTTGAATAACCAAGTAACGAGAAGATTATAAAATCTGCCGCACGAGCTAGAGATTAATCGCAAAAAACAATCGAATACTGGTGACTATGTCGACAAGCGGCACATCTTTCTCCCCGAAGATCGCCGCGTTCCTATGCTGGAAATGAGGATACGGAGCAGCTGACATGGCAGGTACAATTCGTGGGCAATATCCTCCGAGCATTCGGCCCATTCGCGTCCAGTGCTCGGGGCGGGTGTCCACGGATATGATCGTGCGGGCGCTGTCGAAAGGCGCGGACGGGGTCCTCGTAGTCAGTTGACACGAAACTGATTGCGATTATGACACCGGCGTGCTGATCGCCAAGAGGAATGTTAAGCTCGCGAGAAAGGCCTTGGAAGCGACCGGCATCGGCGGCGAACGCCTCGAACAGGCACATTGTTCTGCTGCCGAAGGAGCACGCTTCCGGGATGTGATCACGGAATTTACGAAAAAGATCGAGTCCTTGGGCCCAAACCCGGTGAAGGCCTTACCCAGGAAACCTGTCAAGAAAGCCGCCGTGAACCCCGCC
>MBAA01000125.1:10733-10898 GCA_001940655.1 Promethearchaeota archaeon CR_4 | reverse complement strand
TTGCAGCACAACAGGGTTATTTCTTACGGGAGAACTCCCTAGATCAAACGATCACAGGTTTAATTGCTCGAAAAGAGAAATATGGGAAATTTTATTGCCCCTGCCGGCGGGTGAAGCAAGAAGACCCTGCTTATTGTGCGAAAATCGAGTGCCCTTGTGCTTATG
>MBAA01000125.1:5902-10624 GCA_001940655.1 Promethearchaeota archaeon CR_4 | reverse complement strand
CTCAAATAAAAAAAGCTCGCACCTCGTGCTAGACTTCGTAAAATCGAAAAGGTTCAATGCCCCTTTTGCGGTCAATTACGACATCACGTGGCGCTGCAATCTACGGTGCGTCCACTGCTATTACTGGCGAAGTATTGAACAACTCGGCATTGCTCATCGCGAACTTACTAGCGGAGAATGGCACGAGGAATTCCTACGCGCACGGGCAGCTGGTGCACATTCTGCATCCCTCACCGGCGGGGAACCCACGCTACGTATGGACGTGATTCGCGATGCATACAATATTTTCCCCATCATCCAAATCGCGACCAATGGCGTGAAGAAGGTGCCAGAAGATATCAAGTGTTGCATTTGGGTCTCCATAGATGGAGATGAGGAGATCCATAACAAAATTCGAGGCGCAACCATTTACCAAAAGGTGCTAGAAAACATTTCTGGGGACAAGCGAGTTGCAATCTCGACAACCCTCACCACAGAAAATTATGACCAAGTATTGACAATTACTCGCCAGATGAAGATGGTTGGGGTTCGAGGAATCTTTTTCATGCTTTTCAGTGGATCCAAGTCCGACCCTCTTTACCTAACCAACGAGAAATTCGAATCTGTGATCACCGGAATCCAGCGGGCGAAAAAGGAATTCCCGAACTTCGTGTTCCACTCCCAAAAAATGGTCAAAAATCTTTGTAATAAACCTCATGCGAATAACTGTGTTTTTCTTAGGAAACAACCTCTCATACGCTCTTTCTTCGCCGATCTGACTCCTAAGCGGTGTGTAATGGGGGATAACGTTGATTGTGCTACCTGTACGTGCATTGTGCCTCTCACCGCTTATGTCCTTCGTCCCTTACATTTCGATATGGAGACTTTTCGCGAGATGCAACACATTCTATATTCAGGAAAAAATTAGTCGTGGCAGATATTACACGCTTTGACAGGCGTACCAGGTGTTTCTAACTGGATGGTCACATGCTGGATGTTAAATTGGGACGCTAATTGTGCTTCAATTTTCTCAATTATTTGTTCAGCAGAATCGAGGTTTTCCGTGTTAAGCTTCACGTGGGCTGACAACATTGCCACGCGGGAACATAATCGCCAGATATGGAGGTCGTGCACGTTCGTCACTTTGGGAATTTGTTCGAGGAATTTTTGTACTTTCCCCATGTCAACGGGGGACTTTGACATAATCGCGGCGAGGGATTCCTTGAGTACGCTATATGTGCCTTTGAACAGGATAGCGGCAATACCGAAAGCGAGAAGGGGGTCGATCCACGTGATTTCAGTAAAGAAAATGATGATCGCACCCACGATAACTAAAACGCTTGAAAGGGCATCCCCAAGAACGTGTAGGTATGCGCTTTTTATGTTCACGTCCTCATCCGAGCAAGCGTCTGTAGGACAAATTAAGGGTGCATCGGCACAACTCTTGTCAGAAATTCCTTCAGTTGAACCTTCCGTAATTGATGCATAATTGTGGTCATGATTGTGATTGTGTTTTGCCTCCCCGAGGAACTTAGCGGAGATTAAATTTGCTACGAGACCAATCGCTGCTATTATGATAATCATCCCTGCTTCAATGGGCTCAGGATGCAACAAGCGGTCGATCGATTCCTGAATAATTAAGAAAATGGTGACGCTGAGAGTTCCACCGTTGAATAAAGCCGCGAGTACTTCGAGACGGTGGTACCCAAAACTATAATCGGCACGCCAATTGGGTTTCAAGACCATCCGGAGCGCTAAATAACTCGTGAAGAGAGCTATGACGTCCATAATGACGTGATAGCTATCCGCTATGAGGCTGACGGATCCAAAAAGTATTCCTCCGAAAAGTTCCATAAAAAAGATACTGAACGTTACTATACAGGCCAAAAAGATCTTTTTCTGTCGCTTCACGAAGACCACCTATAGTTCGAAGCATTAATCCGTGTTTAAAGTAACTTGTTATATCGGAAAAAGTAAATCCCTGTCTGGGAACATAGAAAAACGAAGGATTGAACAAATTTTTGTTCGCACTTTCGTATACCCCCTCATCGCTCGGGAAATCTGTTGTTTATGCACTTCTTGACTCTATCTAGAAAAATAGTAGATTTCAAGTATTAAAATTAAAAGTAAGTGATTTCCCCGATTCTCTATTGAAAAATCGCTCTCCCCATAGAAATTATAAAAAAAGGATAAAAGTGAAAATGACTAGCATTGATGGATTTGCTTCTGGTGGTTTGTAGCCCAATATGCGATGCTTAAACCAAAGATTATCATCCAAATCACCACAGAGCTAAAAAAAGACCCAAATATCCACTATATGTCATTGCAACGCCTGAAAGGCCGATCCCAAGGAATTTCCCCCCCTGGTAAGTTATCATGAAGATTTGGAATGTCAAACCCGCTCTTCTAAAATAAGAGTGACCTTGCATCGCCTGGAGGATCCGAACCTGTATGAAACCTACAACCGACTGTAGGCATATAGTTATTCCCATTAGAACCTCAAACGGGGGAATGAATAGCAGTAATGCATAATAAGCGGTAATTATTGGGGCAAACCACAAAAAATCCCACTCGGGAGGGCGTTTTCCCGATCTTCGAGCGAGAATAAAACCCGCACCTGCTACGAAACCCCCAAAAATGATCAAACCACTATAAGTAACCCATGCTTCTGTGCCATATTTTTCGACAATGAAAATTTCCCATGGAGCCTCAATAAGTCCATCGGGTAAATTGAACAATAGGAGAATGAGAAAAAGAAATATAATTGGTAACCATCTTGGATGTTGGGTCTTGTTCTGTGGAGGATTGTTTATTAACCACTGGGCAGGTGGTGTGGGAAGATCCTGCGCTGTAGGTAATAATTGTGGTGATTTTTCTTTGAAGGAAATAATTATGAAGCTGATTGCTACACTGATTGTAGGTAACATGAAATAAAGTCCCCATGCCCGGAGATCCCCTAAATTCTTTCCCACGATGAGAATGTAACCTAGTTGAGCAACAAAAACCCCAAGAAACGCAAAGATTCTCCTAGATGAATTGACTTTCGCACTCTTGTCTAACGAAATAAATCTCACGATGTGAGAGTCTGCAACCACGTTGAGAATTGTGGCACCCACGATCCCTACAGAAAAACCGGCAACTATGAAACCGAGACCCCCTATATTGGAGAGAGTCCCAAAACCCGCCACCATTGTCCCGGCAGTTACCATCAATAATCCAAAAACAAACAAGGAAGACAACTTTGCAGGCCATTTATCTGCGATAAACGCGAAAAGGGGACGTAATACAACCGGCACGGCCATAATGAAAAAGGAAGTGGTCAGAACTAGCCAGTCGAGGTTTAATGCTTTCCTCAAGAATACGCTTATGTTCCCTAAGAGTAATTGCATTAGGATGCCTTGGATGAAATAAGCTGTGAAATACACGCCCCATGGAATCGAAACGCTCCTTTCACCGGTTTCTTTATCGGAGGAGGTAGTTTTTTGTGATCCTCCGTCTTGGGGACTGCAGTCATTTTCTGTAGAAGATTGTTTGTTATTCATATTTTCCATTTACATCAGATATATTTAAACAAAGAAGTTGTAACGTAATTCAAACAGATGAAGATAGCGATAGATACTAAGTGGCTATACGTTGCAGACTTTTTTTATGATCTTGTACCCCACATTCTGGATGGAATATGTGTTGAAAATCAATACTCCCCAGTGAATTCATACTCTAGAATCTACCTTACTTCAAAAAAAACTAGGTATCCGAAAATTCGGATTTCAAATAGTCTCTCGTGGGGAAGAAAGTGAAATTGTGACAGTTGGGAACCTTAATGGTAAAAATTTGCGTCGTATTTGTGAATCCTTTTGATTTTGATAGAGATATCGCTTTTACATTTGATTTCCATTCTGGGCCTTTATACTTGGGGAGTTACCTCAAAGCACGATTCGGCGAGGAAATTTTAATTCAATTTCTTGACTTGAAAATTGAGACTGAGAAGAATCATAAACTACCTCTCCCACGTCCCGGGCAGTGGAACCATTTCCTCTCTACCCTCGATTCTCTCGTGGGGAAGAAAATTCCCCAGAGTGTTCGCAAGGTAGTATTCGCAATTTCCTGTCTAACTTCAAACCAATATGCAGGAACCATCCTAACTGGGATAGCGCTGCGTCAAATCGTGCCAGATGCCACCATTATTGTGGGAGGATATCATCCTAGTATCTCTGTTCCGGACTTTCTCCCCTATGGGCATATATTTGATTATTTGGTCACAGGAGAGGGTGAACAAGCATTAGCTAATATTTTAAGTCAAAATCCAAGACAATTCCAAGAAAACACATCATCTCCCCGTGTGATATGTGGAAATCCGGTGGAGAATCTGAATGACTTACCATTATTAAACCTCCAATTATTCGCTGAATATCTGAGAGAATATCCCACCTTAGGGATCAACCTGTCTCGGGGTTGCCCATTCACCTGTTCTTTTTGTTTGGAAAGGGGTGTGATGAGCAAGGGATGGCGCGCATACTCTCCCGATCGTGCCATCCTAGAGATTAAGAATCAAGTCAAGGTCGGCCAGGAATTTGGGATCCACAAATTTGGTTTATATGATCCAATTTTTGGGCACGATCGGGTGTGGCGGAGGAGAGTTGTACGGATGTTGATCCAAGAGAAGTTTGAGGTTGAATTCTGGGGTGAAACTCGATGCGATGCTCTCAACTGGGAGGACTTAGAACGATATAAGCAGGCTAAACT
>MBAA01000125.1:5642-5784 GCA_001940655.1 Promethearchaeota archaeon CR_4 | reverse complement strand
CACAAATATCCTTCCGTGATGAATGTTCTGTTTAACCATCCTGGAGAAAATCTTGCCACAATGCAGGAATCCCAGACATTTTTACTTGAGATGCAACGGATAAATCCTTATGTAATTGAAAATTCCCTCATGTACCGCCATT
>MBAA01000125.1:5242-5425 GCA_001940655.1 Promethearchaeota archaeon CR_4 | reverse complement strand
TCTCCCAATGCCCCTACGAAATTATTTCATAGAGATTATACAAATTAATTGCCTTTTTGAAGAACACTACTCTCCTTCTATTATGGTCAAATTCGCCTTTCTCGTCTGCACTGCCCCATATACATTCCAAAATGCTGACACGCTGTACGATATGATAGAGGCTGCTTGCGAACTCGGGCACTC
>MBAA01000125.1:172-5231 GCA_001940655.1 Promethearchaeota archaeon CR_4 | reverse complement strand
TATTCTTTTTCGTGGACGGAGTCATCAATGCGTCCCGTAAAATCAAGGTTGAAAAGGGTGTGCGTAATCTCCCCGATAAATTACAGAAGGTGGTGGACAAGGGGATTCAGGTGGCCGTTTGTAGTGCATGTTCAGAATATCGAGGCCTCGAAGAAGCTGACTTGGCGCGCGGAGTTGATTATGCAGGTCTAATGACCTTTGGGGATATGTTAAGTCAAGCAGACAAGTTAATCACATTTAGCCTCTAAAAATAGGGATTGGGAATTATGGGCGTTCGTAGAATCTTGGTGGTATTTGACAAATCACCCTATGGAAGCATCTCCCTAGTGGAAGGCATTCGTCTTGCTACGGGGGTTACGGCAGCTGACGTTGAGTCTGTAGTTCTTTTTATGGATGACGGGGTCTTCGCTCTTGTAGAAAATCAAGATTCATCCTCGTTGGGTTTTCCACCAACTGAGGGGAATTTGGAATTCCTGAGCGTAAATGGAATCCAGATCAACGTACTCCAAGAATCATTAATTTCGCGTGGCATCCCCGCGAAAAATCTGCGCAAATTGACTAATATGAAAGTCATCAATCTAACCGAGCTGGCGATTATTTTACTCCAGTTTGACGCAATTTTCTCAATCTAAGGAGGTTTTGAAATGGGAATCGTATATCTAATCGGAAAGAGTCTCTTCACCTCGTGTTCGATAGAGACTTTTCTCCAGACATGCAAATTGCAAAACCAAAAAGGCCAAACCTCTACCCTCATTTTTCTGCAAGATGGCGTAATTGTTGCACAACTTGGTAATGTTATCGAGAGCCAACTTATCGACTTGAAGCAAGCAGGTGTCAACATCTTTTTTCGAAAAGAAGATCTATTAGCGCGAGGTATTCAAGACCAACACACCTCTCCTGCAGGAGAATCTGTTACTATGAAAAAGATTATGGAGATGCTAGCTGCCGCGACATCTATCGTATCACTACTATAATTAAATTCCAATTTTCAAGTTCTATTGAAAAGGATCACATTCGTAATGCTTATTGGGATTATTCGCCATTTTCTTCTCCAAAGACACACTTCTGGTCTGGTGAGATTCGTGGGAAAAGATTCTGTTTCTGAAAAACCCGAGTGGATTGCAAAGTATTCTCAGAAAGAAATGTCAAGCCAAGCAGCGATCAAGAAATATGTCAAACCCGGAGACCGGATCTTCATCGATTCCGGGTGTGCCGAACCACTCACTCTTACTCAGACATTGATCGAGCTTGGGCATCAGTTACCAGATGTGGAGATCCTGCATTTCCTGAGCCTCAGTAACTTAGATTACTATAAGACTGCGGGTGGGGCTGAGGATCTATTCCGCCACAATGCGTTTTTCATTGGATCTAGCCTTCGGAATGCGATTCGGGAAGGCCAGGCGGATTATACTCCCATGCTCCTTTCAGAAATCCCCCGCCTCTTCAAGACAGGGCGGATGCACATCGATTGCGTGCTCATCCAGGTTAGTCCTCCTGACCGGAATGGGTTTTGTAGCTATGGGATTAATGTGGATATCGTCAAACCGATTGCTGAAGCTGCAGATTACGTTATCGCAGAAATTAACCCCAAGATGCCCCGTACGTTAGGAGACTCGTTCATCTATATGGACGATATCGATGCCTTCATCACGTCTAATAATGATCTCATCGAATTTAGCTATGAACCCCCCGATGAGGTGTCTCAAAAAATTGCGAAATATGTCGCATCACTCGTGGAAGATGGTTCTACCATCCAGATGGGAATCGGGTCAATTCCTAACGCAGTTACTGCAGCATTAGAAGACAAAAGAGATCTGGGGATTCACAGTGAAGTTTTTTCGGATGGTGTGGTAGATCTCGTGGAAAAGGGCGTGGTAACTTGTCGCAAGAAGACTTTACACCCAGGAAAGATTATTACGTCATTCGTTATGGGCACGAAACGTTTGTACGATTTCGTGGACGACAATCCATTCGTTGAATTTCATCCATCACAATATGTTAACGATCCGTTCGTCATTGCCCAGAATGAAAAGCAAGTAGCCATCAACGCGGCACTCACAGTAGACATCACAGGTCAGTGTAATTCTGACTCTGTAGGGCACCAGTTTTATAGTGGGATCGGTGGCCAAGTAGATTTTATCCGCGGTGCTGCACAAGCGAAGCTTGGAAATCCGATCATTGCGTTACCCTCCACCGTTGTTCTACCAACAGGCGAAGTCAGATCCCGAATTGTTCCTTTCCTCGAACCTGGGGCGGGGGTGGTCATATCACGTGGGGACGTCCACAACGTTGTCACGGAGTGGGGTATCGCAAATTTGTGGGGGAAAAGCGTGCGCGAGCGTGTCCTGCAGATGATCAACATCGCCCACCCGAACTTTCGTGAAGCATTGCTGAAGCAGGCGAAAGACTGGCATTATATTTACTCGGATCAGACTCTCCCCGCGTCTGTAGACGGTCGCTTGAGCTTGTACCCAGAACAATATGAGACCTCGTTTATTACGCCAGATAACAAGAAAATCATTGTGCGGCCTGTGAAGTCCACGGACGAGCGCCTGCAGCAAGAACTTTACTATTCTCTCAGTGAGAGGGATCGATATTACCGCTTCTTCACACCCGTGAAGGATTTCCGCCACAAGAAGATTCAACCGCTGGTGAATGTCGATTACTCTCGGGATATGATCCTCGTATGCTCGTACACCAATCCCCAAGGAGAGGAGTCCCTTATCGGAACTGGTGGATTTTTCAAGACAGAGAACCCAGCCAAGGCCGAGCTCGCGTTCACCACTTCGGAAAGCTGGCGGGAGAAGGGCATCGCGAAGTTTCTCCTCCAATATCTCATCCGGATCGCACGGGAGCAAGGTTACCGGGCATTAAATGGTTTGATTCTGCTTGAAAACCGGGCCATGCTTCACATCATGCAATCCGCCGGGTATAAATTGGTGACGAAAGTTGACATGGGAGAGATTCACTTCGAGTTGGACATTACTAAAAAGAGCAGTGAAGCATGATATTGAACACGTAGTAAATCCAATTGTCATAGTAGCAATGCCAATCATTAGTGAGAGGGGGAGGAAAATGAGCACATACACGCCGAGTTCGACAACTATGAGGATTTTTGGTAAGGAAGGGATTTAAACTCCGGTTCTTTTAGCTGCGCATGGCCTCGGCACTTGGGATTGGAGTGACCCTCATTGTTGCTACGATATGGGCGTTAGCGTCAGTAGTATACAAATCGGCGCTCGGATCTGCAGGCACGGAGATCCGGGATCCCTTGACAACTATGGGTGTGAGAAGTGCCATCATCGTAGGATTCTTTGCGTTTATTATTGCAATCTTTGGCGATTTCGGTTCTATCCTAGCCTTACCTTCTGATCAAGCGTTACCCTATTGGTTGCTCGGCATTGCCAACGGAGCCCTCACTTTGGTCGGTGACATATGCTACTTCAATGCGTTGCGATTTATCGACTCGAGCAGGGTCTACCCACTCATCAACATACAAATCCTTTTCACTTATCCTCTTGCTTACGTGTTTTTTGGGGAAAATATCCCCCCGTGGTTGTGGGTAGCCGGAATCTCGATGATAACGGGCGTGGTGTTGATTAGCAAGAAAGACCTCAAAGATCGGGGGATGGAGAAACGCGATGCCGTAGATCAACACAAAACCCACCTTTGGGGGATCGTCCTCGGATTGTGGGCGGGATTACTTTTCGCGCTCCAATACTTGGCACTCCAAGGACAAAATAGGATTTACAATAGCGTGATTGAGAGCAATTTCACTCGTCTCGCTTCCTACGCGGTAATGATTTGGGCATTTCTCTTAATTACACGGAAACACCTGCCACGCTGGTCCACACCGAGCGATCGAGAGCAAACAATAGCTTACATCAAGATGGGATTGATCGGGTGCGCGTCTATGGGCATTGCGGACAGTATTTACCAGATCGGCGTGATGGAGAATGGATCTGCTCTCTCCATCACCCTGGTATCCACCTCCCCCCTCTTCAACCAGTTCTTTGCCCGAGGGATCCTCAAGGAAAAATTCCGCCGGTATTTCCTCCTTGGAGTATTCTGCATCGTACTCGGAATGATCTGTGCAGTATTATAAGCGTTTGGAGTGTCCCTGAAATCTGCCTGCACCGCAATCTTCATTAGCGTCAGAAGGGTTCTACTAGTATTTATGTAATGTTAGTGATTATGAGCCTATGGTGGATAGCCCTCGCATTTACAACCTATTTCCGCGTCTTGTAGGTTCTCTCGACAAGTGGATGGATCACGTTGCTCGGGCAAAGTTGATGGGTTTCAATTGGATATATGTGAATCCCGTGAATTACCCCGGTTTTTCTGCATCTTTGTACGCCACTAAGGATTATTACAAACTCAATCCCATCTTCGCCCCCGATGGGGTTTCTGATGAGGTAATGCTGGAATTTACTCCTTTTGGCCATTTTATAACTAAATGTCATGATGCAGGACTTCGAGTGATGGTTGACCTCGTCATCAATCATACAGCCTTTGACTCGGAGCTTGTTAAAGATCACCCAGATTGGTACGTGCACAAGTGGGTTGTTAGATCTCGAGATTCTGGAAAGAATATTTGTATGTTCGAGAGTTCCCAAGATCCTCGCCAATGGGGTGCGTCTAGAGTATGGGATCAAGAACAATTTTCTATCGAGTGGAGTGTAGCAAATCCTTCTGCGATCGATCCAGCAGACACCAATAAAGTGACTATATGGGGCGATCTCGCAGAAGTGGATAACGAAAATTCATCAGACCGTGTTAATCTTTGGCATTATTGGGAACATCTCGTGGACTTTTATCTCGACTTGGGTGTGGATGGTTTCCGCGGTGATGCTGCATACAAACTACCAGCTAATCTCTGGCGGCAACTCATTTGTCACGCGAAACAACGAGCAACGGGTGCGGTATTCTTCGCGGAAACCCTCGGGTGCACGTTAACCCAGCTCCAAGCGCTGGCACCCACGGGATTTGACTTTATTTTCTCGAGCAGCAAGTACTGGGACTTTACCGCTGGATGGGCGGTGGAGCAGTATAATTCGTT
>MBAA01000125.1:0-152 GCA_001940655.1 Promethearchaeota archaeon CR_4 | reverse complement strand
TAAGCTTCCCTGAGAGTCATGATACGCCCCGATTAGCGGCTGAAACAGGTGGGCGTAAGGATGTGCAGCTATTCCGGTACCTGTTCTCCTCTTTATTTTCCGCGGGGACTTTGATGCCTGTAGGATACGAGTTCGGGTTCAAGCGCCCCCTC
>MBAA01000140.1:38261-40768 GCA_001940655.1 Promethearchaeota archaeon CR_4 | reverse complement strand
AACAATTAATTATTGGTGAGGCTTTCTGCGTATATATTGTCTTTTGTTCGAGGAGACTAGAAATCCATCCCACGTCATTTTCTGCGGGTAAGACGAAGGAAACCCGAATTATCAGGAGAATACCAATACACTTGAATTCGAAGCGGTAAGAAAATTAGTTCTTGATGCCGAGTGAAAAATAAATAACCCGCTGTCCAAGTACTTTTATGCCCAAGGATGTCCGGAAAGAGGCTGAAAAACTTCTCGCGGAGGCCGAGCGCCTCTTGGAACACGAGAAATTCAAAAAGGCTGGGAAGGAATTCCGCCAAGCCGGGGATATGTTTTTTGAACTCGCAGACTACAATGTCGCTGAGCAGTGCTATTTTTACGCTGCCAAAGCGTTCCTGGGCGCAGATAAACTAAGTGATGCTGCGGAGGTTCAGCGAAGTGCCGCCAATGCTTGCATTTTGCTGAACGACTATAAGAAAGCGGAGAAATATTACCAAGTCGCAGCTAAGTATTTCTTACGGGCGGAGATGTTCTTTGAAGGAATCCTGAACGGATCATTTGCTTACCTCTGCATATTTGTTCAGGGAAAACAGGACCGGGGGCTAGAATACATCAAGCAGGTCAAGCAAAATGTCCCTTTTGATGACTTCAAGGAAAACCAGCTCGTACAACTCGTGAGATCCCTAACCCTTAGCATCGTGGATCACAATCGGGAAGAACTCCTCAAAATTGAGCAGACAGTCCCGCAAATTAAAATGCGGAATCCCGAACTTAGTATCATTCAAAGGGCGATCATCCTCGCCCGGGTCTATCTAGCACTCGGATTTGAATTGCAATTTACTAAAACGAAATACATCACGGACGAGATCATCGAGTTCAAGTGCCTCGTGGACACCACACAGCTCGCGAGTATCAATGTTCCCCCAATTCTTAAACTGTCAGTGAAAGAAATCACAGTTAAGGAAGTGGAGGTGGTTCTGAGTGAAAATTTTGCGGTGAAGCGCAAACCAGTCACCCCCTTTCCCATTATCGGTCCCGAGAGAAAAATCCTCGAATTCCAGCTTCGCGCCAATTATCCCCTCGAGAAATCATTTGTGGGGCCTGTGATCCTGACCTATGTCATTGGTGATGTGGTCTTCTCTGCGAAATCCCCCACCAAGTCTCTTGTGGTGACAAGTCCACCTGCCCGTATTGGCATCTTTATGAAACCCGAGGGGAGCCCCCTCATCAACAAAACGTTCCCAATGGACATCACACTCACCAACGAGAGTGATGGTGAGGCCACCAATATCGAACTCGAAATCACGTTCCCCCCAAACCTGCAATTGATGCGAGGACTTCCCAAGAAGACCATCTATTCCATCGCCGCACACGAGAGAGTCTCGTTCCAAGTGATGTTACAACCCACCGAAGCAGGAGAAACCCCGGTGAAAGTCACGATGAGCTTCAAAGACGCCGATGGCAACGTGAACGGCCCGCAGACGGCAGAATTACC
Source organism: Promethearchaeota archaeon CR_4 (assembly GCA_001940655.1). Classification (GTDB taxonomy): domain Archaea; phylum Asgardarchaeota; class Lokiarchaeia; order Sigyniarchaeales; family CR-4; genus CR-4. The sequence goes on along the minus strand of MBAA01000140.1, from coordinate 39,285 downwards.
TTTCGAAATAAAACTTTAATGTTAAAAAGTCAGTGACACCCTTGCATCCTGATATATTGTGGAATGAACAGTCAGCGAGAAGGATTTGAAACGCATGACCGGTTGCGATGGTGGGAAAGGAACAAAGACAAGGTAATTACCGATACTATCATGACGGGATTACTCAAGTTTTTTGTCATCTATCTAATAAACGCATTTGTCAATGACTGGGACATTCGGTTTGACTGATCGTAAAAGTATAAATTGTCACTGTTATCGAGGTGTGCTCCGTGCCCGAGGTAGATCGGAACTATTATCGGCAGGTGTGGGGATTCGACCCCGTGACAGACCGCATCACGCTACCCGGAAAGTTCCAATACCGATCAGAGTTTCCCCTACCAAAAGATCAGGGTTTAACTGCAGTGGGCGTGAAAATCGCAGCGGAGGTGACCTTCACAGCACGGGGGGAGGTTCTAAACCACATCATATTTAAGCGGGGAAAACGTGAGACTCATATCAATTGTACCCACACGGTTATTTACTCGGGTTCAGTAGAAGACGCTCTTACATTAGCCCAAGACGGAATTCTCGGCAGGTTCCGGACGCCTGCCGAACAAATCCTCTTCTCCCGTGTTGGTACCGCGAGACTCGTCCCTGAGGAACACTTCGTGGCCTTACGTTCGTATGTCGCCGCTATTGCAGAAGCTGGCATCGAAAACCTCTTGGGCGCGGGCAACCCTCCCTCGTGGGATGACCAAGACTTAGGAATGTCTCAACCTTTCGGGTTCAATGCGGCTATGCGTTCCCAAGTAGTCGCAGCGTTGCGGGGAGTTGCCCCTTCGGCTGCAGAGGTGATTCTTCGAAACATTTTCGCCGAGCTCGTCACGACAGCTGGATCGAAGTGGTTTCAATCTCGTCTCGTACTCCTCGATGGGTTGTACTTTCACTCTTTGATTCGGGAAATTATCAGTGGCGATTTTGTTTGGAAGGCAGGTATGTCCGAACCTTTCGCTCAGTTCCTGCTCGAGGATCCCAATTTCTTTGA
>MBAA01000140.1:36030-38193 GCA_001940655.1 Promethearchaeota archaeon CR_4 | reverse complement strand
CTGGTGTCTTTGCGTGTATTGTAACCTACGCACGGGTAGAAGCTTGGATCGATCATGCATTCCTCCAACTCGAAGACTTGAAGGATTTGCCATTCGAGATGGGATCGGAATCACGCTTGTTCTACGAAATGACTCACTACTATAGCATTGCTCGTATGCCACCAGAAGGTTCCTTGGACTTAAAACTACTCCGTGGATTCCCGGAAGAGATGAAATGGGTCAAAAAGCACAAGAGTATGTTGGGGTTCTGGACAATCCACCATCCACATTTTCCTACCGCACTGCTCGTCACGTTCGCCCGGCATCCGGACGTTGGACTCCGTGCGGCAGTTCCCCTCCACCGAGGGGTCGGGACGGATTTACTGACTGAGCTAGGGTCGGATCCGAGCCCCCACGTGCGTCTTGCCGTCGCGTGTAATGCAAAAACACCGCTCTCCGTGCTTGATCTCCTCAAGCACGATCCCAATTCCAATGTACGAATGGCGGCAACTCATACATCTCAAATAGCTGAAAGTTAAATCATATTCCATTTTTCAGCTACTTATTTGATGGCTAAAGATGGATTCTGCAGAAGGGGATCTGGTGTGAAAGGCAACATCGCTAAATTTTTCACAAATCGTTCAAAGAATTTCCGGTCACTCCGCCACCGATAGTAAAGATTGTAGAAGATCGAACAAGTAATCGGAATCATATATTTCCTGAAACCTTCATCCCACCCAAAACGATAAAGCGAAAGGTTATGTTTCCAACAACGGATAAAGATTTCTTTCTGCAGGTCGCTCAGGATCTTTAGATTCGCAGTACGTTTCTTATGGAGAACTGTATCGCCGAGCGCGGTAAAGAACATTGGAGCATAAAATGTCTTTGCGAATTTCAGATCATCGAGCAGCTCGAGCGTGACCATGGCGTCCTCGTCAGTTTCATACGGCATTCCGATCATCAGGGATGTCCAAGGAAACCAGTGATTGTCATTTAGAATCCCCATCGCTTGCACGACTATCTCCGGCCATTGTTCGGGTTTGAAAGGAAGGCATTTGCCGCGCATGAACTTTCCGATGATACGGGGACTCCCCGTTTCCAACCCAGTTTCCACACCGATGTATTTTTCCTTTCGAGGGTATTTGAAAATTCCCCGCACTTGCATATTCCCCTCTGTATCTCGATAACGGAGTAGTTCCGTCATTTTAACTAAGGTTTATGGACTTGCAGCCACTGCTGCAAGGGAAATGTGAGAAGGTTGGAAAGTTTCGACCCCTAAATCAACGAGCAATTTGATGAGTTTCAAGATAGCTTCCGTATTTGGCAAGAAATCAGGACTGCGACATTGATATAACATAATATCTTCTGTGGTGAGGAAAATCATCCGTTCTTGTTGCTGGTCTAATTGTCCCTTCTTCTTATGCCCCGTTGGTGTGAAAATTGTTCTCTCTCGATTAGGAGCGCCTTCATTTTTTCGCGTGCGAAAATTGACCTTGACTTCCTGCTCGATGGTAGTAAGCGGAATGTCGCGTCGCAACCGTTTCGTTGGGGAGCAAAACTGGCAGTTTCGTCCACACCCCCGAGAGATCTCGACAGTTCCATAAATACTTCCATTATGGATGCACGGGATTTTAGTTTCATCACGAATGGGTGTTCCTTCAACGAGAGGGGGTAAAGTCTTCCCCTCGCAAGCTTGTTGAAATAAAGGAACGACAACATTTTCTCCCTCTCCCATAACAATCGTGTCGATGCCGAAGTAGTCCCGGCAATAAGCACCTTGCACTTGCCACGCACCTGCTCCGCCGAGTATCTTTTTCGCGCGGGTAGATCGCAGCGCTTTGTCAAACATAAGGGATCGAAATTTGTAGGAATTATATGAGTCGGAACCAAACCCAACGAGGGCAGTGAATGTTTGGTCACAATACGTGAGTCCATTCGTGTTCATCGCAGTGATGCCAACGACCTTAGTATTTTCTCCGATGAATTTCGAAAGTGACATAGGAGGTACTGTCGCAATGTCATTTTCATCAAACCCGTTTTCAATGAGGGTAGCCTCAATTTTCCTCAAACCATAAGGCGCCAACCGAGCGCGCCCGTCTGGCAGAATTTCTTGTTTCCCACCTTTCATAAAGCGGTTAAGTATACCTCCGAAAGCATATCGACTGATGGAAAAGAAGAAAAATG
>MBAA01000140.1:35249-35930 GCA_001940655.1 Promethearchaeota archaeon CR_4 | reverse complement strand
ATTACATCGCTAGGAATTTATAATCTTGGTGGGAGTTATCCCAAACTCTCAAAAACCATCCTCTAGGTTCACAAAAGGTGCTGGATCTAATTTTAAATTTGAATTTATAACGTGATAAATGTTTTTCAATGAATTTCAAAAGGATATAAAACTCATTTAAATATCAAACTCTTGGCAATTTCTTAAAAATTCTCTACCACTTCGCGGAAACTCAAATCATAAGGCATCCAATTCTCTAAGTCCTATTTTCTAAGTCCGATTTACACAAACTATCGCGAGAGTTATCTGCAAGGATCGGAGTGGGACTTTACCTTGCGAAAGTTTTAACGGAACAACAAGGGATGACAATCGAAATTTATTCCGAAGGACAGGAAAAGGGCACCAAGATAAAGATTAACTTGCCCCCACTAACGATCTAGCCTATAAATGAGATGCCCGGCCTCAGAGAACGTGAGTCTCATCACTAGTCAGACATCAATCTTCATCAACGGCCGGTACAGTGAATAATTAATGCCAATTTTACTACATTTCGGACTCAAATCTTAGTTGCTGGGATTACCCGCTGTATGTAATTGTCAAAGATATCCTCTTTCCTGATCACGTAAATCAAGAAGGAACAGATTTCCCACACGATACCCATTTTGTCGATGTGCGGACGAAAATATCGGCAACAACAATCCC
>MBAA01000140.1:33852-35242 GCA_001940655.1 Promethearchaeota archaeon CR_4 | reverse complement strand
ACAATAATGTCGGAAATTTCCCCTTATCATCAAATATATATCTATATTAATAGATGGTACTTTTTTTAATAAAACATCCCCTTCATATTCGGATAGGTATATAAGCATAAATGAGTCTGGAAAGCGCATGGAGTCCCTCGTTGTGCCCTGGGTGATTAATGCCGAGCATTTAATTCCCGTGACCAAGGATGAACCGACAGAAATGTCGGCGTGCGGATGTAGGGGTAGCTTCCCGGCCTGTTTCATTCGCTCCTTAATCATTAGCTGACTTGGAATTCCTCCCATAGAATTATCAACCTTTTTTTCTGAATCGATATTATCTTAGAGGTAAAAAACGAATAATTATTTTAAGTCAGTTTTTCTGCTAGAATAACTTCTAGTCTTTTAAAATTCTATAGTCTATACATTTTCCTACAAGCATCTTTACTTGTTTCTTCGATGATTGCGTTGCAGGTTGGGCACAATTAAGCTCTCCGAATTATAGGGATCCCGTTCACATAAAAATTCGCATTGGGGTCGAGTATTTCTCCATCGGTCATATGAAGGTACCGTTCTTGCGAAAAAGATACGAATTTTGCGCAAGATTGCTTTGTAAAGTTTTAGATCCCGATATAAAAGAGAATTTCCTTCAATTTCTTGTGTTCATCTTTCGTTATTATCGGGGTTAATAAATCATCCGGGAAACTTGTAAAATCGACAATCTGGAGCGAATGATTCAACCTCTCCAAAACCATACCAATGGTTTCAGCTTTATTTTGTCCTAATTTAAATAAATCATCAATATATGGAATCTTTTCGCGGAAAGTCTTCATTTCCTTTTTTATAGCTTCTATAGAAAGACCTAAACTACCATTTTTTTTGAGTGCCTCTGAGATTATTGGTAATTTATCCTTTAACGCTTGAATTTTTTCGCGGATAGGTCTCTCAATCCTTTCCAGTTCTCGGTTTATTTCTGCGAGGACGGTTCGAACGCATTCGCCGAAATTAAACCCAGATCTTCTGGTTTTCGCCCACACATATAGCATCTTTGATTCGGATCTTCTAAAATGATGGATTTCATACATTCTTAATTCTGTTTTTAAGATTTAAACTTTGGGAATGAAAATGGGAAAACATTAATCTTGGAAATTAAAAAGGAGGTCATGTTCTGTTCCCTAATGTAATCTGGGGTGGCTTTTATACTGCCAAGGTCGGTGATGCCGCAAGGAATCGCGAGGATTCCCATAACAACCATCATAACAACAAAAAAAATTAGCTGACTGAGGAAAAAAGAGTGTTATGGTTTGAGTGTTTTGGTTTTGTATATCTCGATGCAACCTCCCAAAACCGTAAAGGCAATAATAACACTAACAATTTCCTGGAAATAGATATAAAACTCGGCAGGAATACC
>MBAA01000140.1:33577-33791 GCA_001940655.1 Promethearchaeota archaeon CR_4 | reverse complement strand
TGGATGGGAATGCTCTCGAGAATCGACCGGAGGAGGATTAACCCCCCCCCAAAGACCACATTCAAGATCCCGCCAATAAAATCCCCAACAACTTTCACGTACTTCACGGGTTTCTCGGGTGTTCCGTCCGGGGAGACTATAGCAGAGTTCTCCTTCCCGCGGAGGAATTTTGATTTAAAATCCTCAGGCAGATATCCTTCCATCGAGAGACCGA
>MBAA01000140.1:31543-33515 GCA_001940655.1 Promethearchaeota archaeon CR_4 | reverse complement strand
TCAAGAGTTTGCGTCCAAGAACCCCCGACTAATCCTTCTATGAAGATTGTTGTCACGTTGACGCATACGACCACGAGGATGACCGCGAGTAAGGTGCGCTTGTAACTCGGCCATAGCTCTTCCGTAATGTAGACCTTAGGAGTGCCACGCCGCTTGTATTCTCGGGCGATAGAAGGGGGCGTACCCATCTCTGAAATCGCAGTCTGAACTGCAGTTATATCTGGTATACCTTCCCCAATCTCGGTAGCTTTGTCCCAGATGTGTTCTTCTAATTCTGCCAACACGCTCTTCAACTCTTCGCGCTTTTCCTTCAACCATGACGGTAATTTTTCTTCAACTTTCTTGATGAAGTCTCGAATAATTTGTTCCTCTTGAGTTTTCATGTAGTAGACCTCCGATTCCGTAATTCTTCCACATTCATACCACACATTTCACAAAAACGATTGTTGGCTTGCGAGAGATCGATCTTGTTGGCACAATTGGGACAGTACAAATATTCATCCCTGAGTCCCACGTCTATTTCTATGAGCGGGGCGATAGATTCCAGCATCTTGGAAAAGAATCCCACCATAAAGTTGTACATCTGGTTCCCGAGAGGGAGGATGCGGTAATGCTTGCGCGTCCGGTTATTGACCTGACGATCCTCTTCAGCCACCAGACCTTGCTGCTTCAACTTGCGAAGCAGGGGGTAGAGCGTTCCTTCTTCGATGATCAGCATGTGGTTGGTTTGTTCTTCTAAATCTTTCAGCAATGCATACCCGTGGATGCCCTCGGAGCCGTGCTGGCGAATGATAGTCAAGACCACCAAATTACTAATCCCCCGGAGAATCTCGCTCTCGAACCGTTCCAAATATTCCCGAACCTCCTCAGAGGCGAATGGTGCATTTGGAAGAAGATTCTTCACTCGTTTTATCAATTTTAGACCTCCAAAATTTTTAATGAGGAATATTTTGTGTTTGATATTGTGAAATTAATACTATTTTGATTATACTATATCACCAATAGTATATGAATGATTTGGATGCCAGTTTTTTATATTTAGAAAAGATTCTTCATTTTGAAAAGTAAAATTAGTTTTATTCTTGTCTGATATGAATTAATAAAAAAAAGAAGCAATTACCGCATTTTATCTTGATAATAGAGAACTGGAGAGTAAATACCTGGCCATTCCGGTTTATTATGTAAAATAGTTTCAATTTCTGCAAGTGTCGTTTCATTTAGGGAAATATCTGCAGCCGGAACGTTCTCTGTAACGTGATTTGGCTTGCTGGCTCCTATAATTGCAGATGAAATTTCATTCCGGCGCAGTATCCAAGCTAAGGCTAAATGTGGAAGAGTCATACCTAATTTGGATGCCAAATCCCCTAATTGACGTACTTTCTGAAGATTTTCTTTGGTGAGATCTCCTTTAATAAAGTCCGAATATGTGGCACGACTTTTTTCCGGGATCCCGTCATTATATTTCCCAGTTAGAACTCCCTGGGCTAACGGTGAAAAGGCTGTAAACCCCATCCCAAGGTTTCGTACGACCTCCATAATTTCCAACTCTATGTGCCGAAAGAGCATATTGTAAAGGGGTTGTTCGATAATTGGCGGTTTGGCGCCCAGTTCTTTCGCGATTGCATGAACCCGTTCCAGCTGAGCTGCTGTCCACACCGATGTTCCCCAATAATGAATCTTTCCCTCGTGGATCAAATCATCTAATACGGAAATTGTTTCTTCTAATGGTGTGTTGTAGTCAAACCGATGCATGAAATAGATGTCAATATAATCCGTTTTTAACCGGGACAAAGTTTCTTTAATTGCTCTTTTGATGTTTTTCCGATGAAGTCCGTAACGATTGATATTTTCACTCATCGGCCAAAAGACTTTGCTGGAGATCACAAAATCGTCCCGATCATAGGTTTTTTGTGAAAAAAAGTCCCCTAAAACCGTTTCTGCTCCCCCGTGCCCATATCCTTCTGCAGAATCG
>MBAA01000140.1:28801-31536 GCA_001940655.1 Promethearchaeota archaeon CR_4 | reverse complement strand
AGAAGCGATTTCTTTAAGTCAGGCCCGTCCCCCTTAGTTAATGTGAATCAGGTAAAATCCCCTCATCAGGCAAAACTTAAAGTGTTATGTATTGGAATATTAGGAGCGGTCGTGGGGGTCGCGATAGGTAAGTTTGGAGGTTCTTCCACTGAAGGTTGGTTTTGGATGGTCTTGATGGGTGTGTCTGGGTGTTACCTGACGCTCGCCCACCAAAATTCCTCGCGAAAGAAAATAGCAACAATAATCGTTTTTCACGGACTCCAAATTGCAATTTTCACAGCCATTGGTACGCTCATTAAGATTTCAGCCTTAGATCCCCTCGGTCTAATCTATGGTCTACGAATTGGTGTCTTGTTAAGCACCGTCCTTGGTCTTTTTGCTCATAACACGCCATATGAGATACCGGGGGGATTCTTCCTTCTATTCGGCATTCTTGCAGGGGCAGGTGCTGGAATTGGGGCACTCATTGCCTTCATGTTCCATTTTAACATTGGTCTTTGTGCGATTTTTGGTTTTCTCGTATTGGGTTATATGCCCTATTTTTTCCTGCTTCTCAATAATCGCCTCGTTTTTCTTACATTCACAATGCTAACCGCTTTGGGACTCCAAGTCGGAGCTGTTTTAGGTTGGAGTCTCCTGCAGTGTTTTTATACGGCAACGATAACTTCCTTAACCACAGGCCTCGTATTGTCCACTTTCGATTATTTTTTCTGCTATGTTCTGAAGAAACGACCTTTTTTTGGTACATTGGATCCTTAATTATAACCTCGTGCTATCAACCGACAATCAGGGGGAAATACGCGATTCCAAGGGAGGAACAGAGGTTGAATACGAATATTCCCGTAATGGGGAGGAGTAAATTATCAGAGATGGGCACGGGTTTCTCGGTACAAAAATCCACGATGGTAAACAGCACGAAATATATAAGAGCCCACGTGATTCCGATAAAAGGCAGAGATGCAAAGAATGTAACTACGCCGCCCGCCACCAATCCCTCCCACGTTTTACGACTATGTGGGAAGTGATGTCGCCCCCACCGGAGACCTACCTGGGATGCAGCTAGATCGCCCAAGCACCCGCCAGCGAGGAGGCCCACCACTGCAAAATACGGGAGGAAAATGCTCGCGAACATATACCCTGCAGGGAATAACGCATATGCAGCGATTCTAGACTGTTCTTCCGGTCTTAAATTTTTGGATACCACTTTATCGAACACGTATCGCCAAGAGTGAGAGTGGCGACATAATTCGGAGGTGAGTAATATGAGCGTTAGACAATAAAAAAACTCGAAAAAGACGAGTCGGAAAGCACTAATGTAACTCTTGCGATAGGCCCACCCATCCCAAGTCCACGAAAATCCGATGTAATTCCCTGTTCCCAATCCCCAAAATTCAAGTCTGAGTTTCGAAGGGTTCCAATTCTTTAAAAAGAGGGATGAGAGGATGCCAAAACCGATAAAATCAATAGCGAAAATTGCCAAAAACTGGATGACGTGGGAAATCTTCCTCTGCCAATCGTGGCGTATGATATTGCGGGGAGTAGTATCATGTTTTTTCGTTATTGCGCGTAAATACTCGAGGCGCTCGGGAGTTTTCTTCTTTATCACCCGGAGAAAGATCGCAACAGCACCTGGGATAACGGTCAAACTTAAGGTGAGAGGTATGAGCGGGTCAATAGTGCCAATTAAAACCGGTAGTCTTTGACTCATATTATACAGGTGACCCGCGAAGAAGTATTGCGCAAAACCGAGGGAAATTATGAGGATAAAGATGTTGAATGCTTGGGTTTTTCGTTCGGTTGGTCCCATTCGCCACCATATACGTAATAATAAGGCACAATACAACGCGGTAATTGCTCCTGTGATCACCAATACGAGCGTATATGATACGCGCATGTCGAACGCTATTGATTTAACCTCCTGCAACGTCTTTTTCGATGAAATGGAATTTTTCCACATCAACATGGTCTCGCCCGATCAGGAAAGCACCCTGTAGGGCGAACACGAACCCGATAAATAGCTCAAAATAATCGCCAAATAAAATCCAAAATGCCGCGATTATCACCCACACGATCCCAAAGACGGACTCGTGGACATGCCACTTCCCGATGTAAACACGTGAAGACTGATCCATTACATTTCGTGATAAAAGGGGGAGTTTAATCGCACCATATGCTAGGAGGAAGACAAGGTCTAATTCCCCAAGGGCATCTACGATCACGCCCAATATTGGATATTCGGAGAAGATTGGTAGTGTGTAGCAACCAGTGGGGAATAATTGCATACATACGGACGATTGTTTCAAGAAACTTAATAACAGGAGAATTCCCGTGCTAATGAAGACAGATAGCTCGAAAATCCGCCATATCCGAGGTGATTTCTTCTTCGGAGGTTTGTGTTTGGGATCTGGCCTCGAACTCTGTTCTAGCATAGTATCTTGTTGATTTCCAGTCCCTTCTTCGGGAGACTCGACTAAAAACTTGCGGGCAGTTTGAAACCAGCGGGTTCGCCCAATGAAAATGCTTACACCCATAACGATGCCCATAATTAAGAGCAGGTACAACCGCAAAGTTACAAATGCAACATTTATTGGTGGGAGGATGTTTGCTACCTCCATCCAGCGCAATATTCCGTAAAATAAATTCACTGCCAAACAAAATATGTATGCGTATAACATTCCCATTCTGGCGAATTTATGCCTGTTTGACGAGCGTCCCGTGCGATTTATTTCAATCCG
>MBAA01000140.1:27105-28761 GCA_001940655.1 Promethearchaeota archaeon CR_4 | reverse complement strand
AATTTTCTTGTTCAACTTATCCTCTCTTGTATCTATTAATTCTATAGAAAAGTGAACAATTTCATCTGTGTTCCAAACATTTTGGTTTTATCTTAGTGCGATGACAATTTTCAAGGTATTGTATAAATTTTGGAGTATGTCGATAATACTTTCTTTGGGAACATTGAGCGCAGATAACCAGGTCTCATCAAGTTTACGACGCGGTTCTTCACCAATCTGCTCCAAAATTGTGCCGTGGACGTTTTTTGCAAAAGAATTTGTTACGGTCAGTATTGATTTACGTTCCGAAGAAGAAAAACGATTGAGGACAGGTACATACATCATTGCACGATCAGGTTTAAGGCATTGTTGTACATGAGTTGCTGGCACCCTACATTTACGTAGGAAGTCGTATATATGTATAGAAGAGTTATACCAGCTATTGAGTAATTGAAGGGCTTCTGATTTTTCGATACCTTTACCGTTAAAATCATAAATATGAAAACCATCATTTGCAGTTACTTGCTCATCAGTATAAAATGCAGTATTTGAGCGCTTCCAGAGTCCGTAACGGTTAAACGTCCATAGATGGCCTTTCTTATATTCACAGCCCGTTTCATTGGGATGTGTATACCAAAATTTCTCTAGTATTTCTTTAACTTTCCCCCCTTTCTTAGCTTTATCTTTCACAATAGAACTTAGATATGTAGTCGTATATTCTAAAAATATTTTTGAAAAATCTACAGGTAACGAACTACTCCGATCAATTGATAACACCCAATGTTGAGGTTTTGCAAAAATTTGTTTGTATAACTTTGGTTCTCTAAGGGAATTGCGTAATATTTGGCGAGGTACAACAATTTTAACTTTATCTGTAATTCTTTCACATTCGAGTCCATTATCACCTAAATCTTTTGATACCTTGAATAGATCATTAGGAATGATGAGATAATCACAATGCGTGCTGTGAAATCCTGTTAAGAAAGTAAATTCTTTAGATTCTATCAAAGGTATTATTTTTTCATTAGAGAAGATATTAGATAAGGTTGTATCATTTAGGTTCCAAAACGCTGAATCCCATTTAGAAGCGGTGTATAATTGTAAAGTATTAACAATATTTACATTAAAGCGAATTTTAAATTGTTCGAAAGAGCCGGGTTCTTCAACATTTTCAATTGTTTCAATAATATGACCAACATTTTCTTGAAGGGGCATATCGAAAAATAAAACTAGTTTGGTAAGGGATTTTTCATTTAAATCGCCTTTTGATGCGATAAACAAATATTCTTTAAAACTAGTGTCTTCCGAAAACGCACCTGATTTTGAATTAACTGAAATAAGGAATTTCAGATGATATTTTTTATTAATTAAAAATTGGATCAATTTTTCAGAGAGATCAACATTAAATGTATTTGCTGGAACTACAAATGCTAAACGACCACCTTTTTCAAGGAAACTATCTGCATGAAACAAAAAAAAGTGTTGGAGACTCATTTTACCAGCTAGATAATTTCCATATCCCTCTTGCCTCAGAGTTTCTTCAATTGTATTTGAAAATTCTTCCGCAATTCTCTCATGCCGAGTAAAAGGGGGGTTCATTATTACAACATCTGTTCTAGGAACTGTAAATGTACTATTGCTTTCTCCATCAAAATCCTGCTTTCTTGGTTGTTTCTT
>MBAA01000140.1:25885-27073 GCA_001940655.1 Promethearchaeota archaeon CR_4 | reverse complement strand
CTTTTTTACCAGGATGCAGTCGGAATCCATCACCTGCGCTTATATTTACTGAATCAGTATAGCTAAGAGAACTTTGCAGAGCGAGATTCATCGATGCAAGGTGTGTCGCAAAAATTACTACATCATTACCATATATTTCATTCAACAATTTTCTGTGAACCTCTCCCGGATTTAATGATGTTGAGTTAGAAGATTGTAAAATTAATTTTCTTTTTTGGAGATAAGCATATACTAAAAGTGTGCCTGAGCCGCACGCCATATCTAAGATTGTTTCGTTTGGGGACTTAATCGTTAAATCGGCTAGTATCTTTGCTCCCACATTACTAGTGTAAAATGCGGAAATATGTTTACGTATTTCCAGAGGAATGAGTTTATGAAAAATCTTACCTATGAAATCTCCACCTTCTAAATTAATACTCGATAAAATCCCTATGACATTATTAATAGCCGCGATGGTATCATTCCCTATAGGGAGAAAATCTATTATTTTTACACCAAAAATCGCCTTATAATCACATTCCAAAACTTGATCAAATCTTTCCTTAAGAGGTTGAAGACTAAACCCACTTAAAGGTACTAACGGGTCATATTTTGGAATATCCCGCGAAAGTAATTCATAAAAAAGAAGTTGATCCAGTACGATATATGCTGCTGCCTTTCGTGCATCGTGAAGTAGTTTCTCTTTTTTTTTCTCGGTTTTATAAGTTTTATAATCTAAGGAACGTGCAAATAACATCCCAGTCGTTTTTTCGAGTGTCTCTGGGTCAATCGACTTTAATTCATTAAAAATTATTTGGATTGCATCATTTAGGACTTCTAGAATCTTTTCCTCGGTCAGGAAAAGGTTTAGTCGTTTTGCTTCAATAGTTCGAATTGTATTTTTAATTTCTTCAGCAAAGAAATCGATATTTTCCACGATATCGCTAGCAGGAGAGTTAATTATTGCTTCAGGTTTATCAGAATTATATAACGACTTGAAATTAGTCGCGAAAGCAAAACTCGCGTTATATATTTTTTTACCATCAATTGCTTGGTTAATACCTAGATCTTTATTTTTTGGATTTTTTGCTTCTATTACCGCATAAACACGTCCATCTGTTGGAACAAAATATTTATCGCCTGTCAATTTTACAGCATCTGCTCTTGCAATCAAAATATCGAATTCACGTGTTCTCCACTCTTTTTGAT
>MBAA01000140.1:23021-25868 GCA_001940655.1 Promethearchaeota archaeon CR_4 | reverse complement strand
GCGAAACTAGAATGTAATATTTCATATTTTGATTTCGGTAACTTTGTTTGCAATTTATTGATTAAAATTTGACGAAATTGAACCTCTCCTAAGGTTGCCTTAATACCCATATCAAATTTCTATAAGTAAAGTGATTTAGAAACCCAGCTGCTATGTGGACATGATCCCGAATTAGAAGTCAATATTTTATTTGTTTTTCATTAGTTGAATTATTAGACAGTCTAACAATTCGAAATCGTTTGTGAATTCCTTCAAGATAGAACTCTGGATATTTCGGGACTGTCGCAGAACCCTCTCTTGTACCGTTTCCTCCCCTTTCGAAGTAGTCCTTGTTTTTACAAAATTTTCCACTTGATGTGCCATTTCTTCCGACTTGCGGGCAATTTTCTGGTGTAATGTTATGGTGGAATCGAAAAGCGGGATGTGATATTGGAGCGGTTTCTTGTGGTAATGTCGTAAACCTCCGCCGGCACCGGTCGATCCCCGCCGTCCGATGTCTTGCGAGATCGACCGTGAATTCAGCACGCCGGCCAAATAATTCGCTTCTTCTACAGATTTTGCAGGGTAATAATAACATGTAGTATCAACGATTATTTCACCTGAAATAACTGCTGCCTTGAGGATCGTTCCACTCCCCGGGAAAATAACCTTCAACTGCCTACGCTGACCGGGATTGGACACTCCCTTATTGTAATTAATGCGATCCCACAGCTTCGTAATGCTCGCGCCTGGTTTTTGAAGGCTCGTATAGTGGATTTCGAGTGCCTCAAAATGAGCCCGAGCAAGGGGTTGCAAATGATTAGGATGATGTTGGTAATTCACCCTATCAATGGGAAGAAACACGGGAATTGTGGCGAGGAGCTTGAAAGGCACGAGCTCCAAGCTACGTGCTGCCTGGAAGATATATTCTTTTTCGATCTTAGCTTCTTTGTATGGCGGGTAAGTCCACGGGGGTTTTTCTTGGAGCGTGGCATTCGGGCGAATGGTCACTGTTGCGGCATCCTGCATGATAATATCTACGACTAAAAAGTTCCGGGGCACAAATGAAGCCCCTTGGTATACGAGGGTCGAATAGGGTGACGTGCCTCTCGGTAAAACCAGGGAAAGCTCGTTTGCAGGGATCAATCTCATGACGAGATCGTCATCGGACCCAATTTCATCGAGATTACACGGAACATAGGGCAAAGGAGCTCCCTTCTCAAAAACCATCCCCCTATCGGTATTGCGGGTTTGGATTGGAACAACTTGAACCTGTAACCTCTTGGAGAGTGGCAGGGAAATTTTCTGCACGCCCAAGCAAATACTGTGGATACGGAATATGTCTTGGTCAAATATCCAGAAGAAGGTATTCCCCAACCCTTTGAATTGTCGAAATTTGGCGTGTTGATCCCCGCTCATTAAACCGGCAGTCGCGATAAAGAAGATCCACCCGCCCTCTTTCAGAAATTTCGCCGCACCGTGGTAATAGAATAACGAACTCAATTCCGTATGAGTCGCATATTTTCCGCCCATCATAATCCCAAGACCGCGGGCGAGGTCTTTGACGCGATTTTTATATTCTAAAGAAGGGATTCCATTTAACACGAGCCATGGTGGGTTTCCCAAGATCAAGTCAAAAGGAGAGAAATCGTGTTCCATAAGATTTGAAAAAAGGAAATCTTTCTGAGAAACATTAATGGGTAACTTGGATGCAGGAAGATTCCATACTTGCAAAACGATGTTCACAACAGTCACGATCACTGCTATTGGGTGTACGTCAAATCCCACAACGTTAGCAACTGCGTCCAACTGATCCGATGGTGAGGTTTTAGATTTGAGGATTTGGGATATAATTTCCACAAGGAAGGTTCCTGACCCACATGCAGGGTCGAGGGTTCGATTTCCGAAATGGTATACTTCTTTAATCATAAGCCGTGCGAGGGCCGGGGGAGTGTAATACTCACCCAAAGCGTGGCGCGCCGCCGGACTTACCATCTGCTGGTAAATGACTTGAAAGAGATCCCCCGCGTCGAGGGGGATGTTTCCTAGAGCGGTCATAATTTTTCTTATTGCTGTGGGAATCCTCTCGATCCACTGGTAACAACTTAAATTGGGCAGTTTCACTCCCCTTTCTTCGATAACTTTGAAGATTTTATGGAAATCTCTTACATCTGCAGAGCGTTCACCCGGGAAAAGATGACAAAATAACATACATTTGACTAGCAACACTAAGTACGCGTGTTTGATGAAGAGGTCCTCCATATTTACGGAATTTTGTATAGTCTGGGGAAAGGATTGAACCCACTCGACACGATCGCGTTTGTATGCTACCTCGTTAATCAGTAAATTGTTTTCTGCAAGAACATAAATCTCGCGAAATATTGGGGAGACCGGCCCAAAGAGCTCAGCGAAACCTTCTGGGGTAAGGGGACGATTAACAAGCATAGCTTATAGCTCAATTTCCTCGGCTCGACTTATAAAAATTAATAGATGTTCTCGAGTGAACCTTTTGTTATGGCAACCCACAAAAATACTAGAGACCCTCTCCGCAATGTTCCGCTCAACCCGAATACAAAAATAAGTCGGAAGGACCGGAAACAAGCAGGTATTTTCTACACCCCGCCCGATATTTGCGATTTCATCGTGCGGAATGCTATCACCGGGTTCCTGCTTGACCAGATGAATATCACTTGGGCAAATAACGCGGATCCTCCCGAATTCTCAAAATCTATTTCTCAAGCAACCAAAACCCAGCGGGAGATGGCCATTAAAGCATTGAATGAAGTGAAAATCTTAGATCCATCATGCGGAGAAGGGGCATTATTGGTGAGTGCTTGTAATATTCTCCTTGAGTTCGTCCGAGTATTA
>MBAA01000140.1:21640-23000 GCA_001940655.1 Promethearchaeota archaeon CR_4 | reverse complement strand
GAAGGTGACTTAAAAAAGACGATTATTACTAGAAATGTTTATGGTGTGGACCTTCTTAGCGATAACGTCGTTGCAACCAGGGGAAATCTCGAAAATTGGTGTTTTTCTTTAGGAAAATCCCCCTCAGAGCGAAAAAGCTCTGCAATCACTAATGCGCACATCCGGACAGGAAATAGTCTTTTCGGGTGGACCGGAAAAGAAGCAGAACGGGCAACAATTGATCCTTCCATTATTTCCTTCCCTTGGGCACGTGAATTTGGTTCTATCATAAGCGCGGGCGGATTTGACATCATCGTGGGGAATCCTCCGTATGGTAATCTCTTGTCACGTGAAGAAGCTAGGTCTTTGAGAACATTCGCAACTAACCACACGCGAGAAATTGCAGCTGTATTCTTGGAGCGGTGTTTCCAACTTTTACGTGGAGGAGGACAACTAGGTCTCATTATCGCTAATTCCATTGCCATCAACGCCAATACTGCGCCTGCACGAACTCTAATTCGCAGAAATATGTCTGCGTGCCGGATTGCACTTTTCGGTACCAGACCTGGGCGTTTATTTCCCGACGCGGAAGTACGTGCCATGTTCCTTTTCGGTAAAAAGGTTGATCCAATTTCTGAGGAGATAGAAGGCATCATTTACACTACAGACGCCCGGAAGTTTTTCCAACAAGATCGGGCGACAGTGTTGAATAACCTTACGTACGAGAATACCTCGGGACTAGAACTGGGAAAACGTGCGATTGGTGATGGAACTACCGATATGGCATTACCAAAAGTTGGATTTCCGATCGTCCAACAAGTCCTCGAAAAATTGAAAAATGCATCGGAAATCGTTATCGGAGATCGCGTGAATCAACCGGAATTCCAATATATGTTCGAGATGCGTGCCACGGGGGGATATTGGCTCTCTGCCCTCCCTAAATTTCCGTATCAATCCACAAAAATCCAACAAATATCTACTGCTACACCCCTTGATCGAGATTTCCTCCTCCTCCTCGGCAATTCAACCCTTTTTTACCTCTTCTGGTCGACATATGGTAACCTGCGAGACCTCAAGCTCTCGGACTTTTTTAAATTTCCAATACCAGCAGTCCCCCTTTTGAGTCCTTATGCAAGAGAAATTGAAAAAATCGTGAAAGAATTTTGCGATTGTCTTCTGCAATCCTACGAACAATTTTCTGATCGTAAAGGAGGGCGACAGGGAGAACTCCATCCTGGAAAATGCACAAAAATATTAGCTGAAGTCGACAATTTAATTGGTAGGATATACCAATTCAATGCTGACGAGATGGCATTTATTCGGACTTACGATGCTCACGTTCGAAGAGGGGAATGAGAATTATGCATAATGCAAAAAAAAT
>MBAA01000140.1:21395-21537 GCA_001940655.1 Promethearchaeota archaeon CR_4 | reverse complement strand
CAATCTTTTACCGTGGACACCGTACCACTAGCAATTTTCGAGCGAGTTTTCCCAAAAGAAATCCTCATCCAGTTGAAACCTAATGTTTCGAATAAGATAGAGAATTATCATCACGGAGTCACGTGGACAAATCGTCTGATAT
>MBAA01000140.1:21239-21340 GCA_001940655.1 Promethearchaeota archaeon CR_4 | reverse complement strand
GAGCGTCCAAATGGTATACATTGATCCCCCCTATGGCATAAGTTATAATTCTGCATTCCATGTAATCGCCCCAAATGTTGAAAGTGCCGAAGATATAGACC
>MBAA01000140.1:16555-21202 GCA_001940655.1 Promethearchaeota archaeon CR_4 | reverse complement strand
CGGGGTTCTCTAGCAAAACCTTGTCGTCTATTTCAGATTACCTTTTGTGGTACGCTAAAAATAAGACACAGCTGAAATATCATCCGCTTTATTCACCAAAAAAAATCGACGACCTGAACCTCAACCTGTATCGTTTTGTGGAGGAAAAAGACGGGACACGCCGAATTCTCTCGAAAGAAGAGCGTGCAAATCCCCGCCTAATTCCAGCAGGAGCTCGAATTTACCGCATTGGTGATTTAACATCTCAAGGAAGCACGCAAGGATCTTCTTCGCAACCATTCGAATTTGAAGGTAAAACTTACACGCTAGGGAAGAATTCTCACTGGAAAACAACGCAAGCGGGATTACGCAATCTGGCAAAAAACCACCGGATTCAATCCACTCGATCTAACATCTATTACGTGCGGTTTTTGGAAGATTTTCCTGTCAACCAACTGAATAATATTTGGACAGACACCGGCACTGGGGGATATAATGACCCCAAAATTTACGCAGTGCAAACGAATACGAAAGTCGTCCAACGATGCATCTTAATGACCACGGATCCGGGGGATTTAGTATTAGACCCCACGTGCGGTTCGGGCACGACAGCCGTAGTTGCTGAACAATGGGGACGGCGATGGATTAGTTGTGATACGAGTCAGATTGCCATCTTTCTCGCACGTCAGCGGTTAATGACCGCGATATTTCCATATTACATATTGAGCAACCCCGCGGATGGCGTGAAAAGGGGGTTTCAATACCAATCAGTCTCACACGTAAAATTGAGGAATCTTGCTTTTGACGAATCTCCAATACAGGAAGCGTTATTTAATGATCCCATAATCGATTCCACGAAGATTCGTGTTTCCGGGTTCTTCACAATCGAGAAATTTTCCGGTCTGCGGGATTTTCCCGAACATTTGGTTATTACCTTAGTTTCACGCCTCCAAAAAGATGGCATATCATTCCCAGACGGTAGGCAAATTGCGATAGTAAATGTTAAAACGAACGAAAAAGGAGCGATCCAGGCAACCGGAGAAATTATGAAAGATGGTCAGCAGAAAAAGGTTGCACTTGCATTCAATACCCCCTATAATCCTCTCGGATCCTCCCAAGTTACCCAAACAATAGTAGATGCAGGAAGGGGATTTGAGCTGGTCTTTTTCCTCGGATTCCACTTTTTGCCAGAAACTCAAACGTGTATTCAAATCCAGCAAAATCATTCCCCTCAGCTAGCTTTGATATCAATCAATCCAGAAATACTCCTCGAAGAACTACTTCCGGATTCTAAAGGGAATCAAATTTTCACGCTAGTTGGCCGCCCCGCCATTACTTTAGAGTTTACGCCAGAGAAGAAGCAGGTACATGTCGAGTTTCAAGGTATCCAATATTTCAACCCATTTTCAGATGAATTCTATTCACTCCCAAGTAAAGATATGGCGGCATGGTTTCTGGACGAGGATTATGACGGACATACCTTCTACATTCATCAATGCGGATTTTTAGGGCGAAAAAATCCGTGGTTAAAAATGCAACGTCAGTCACGGAGGATTCTCGAAGAAGGAGATTTCCAAAGGCTACGCAGTCTCCGGTCAAATGATTTTCCGTGCTATAAAGGGCAAAAAATCGCGGTGAAATTATTTGACTCTCGTGGTGGCGAAGTTTCATCCATTATGACCTTGTAGCAAGGCAAGAACGAGGACATCTAACTGCTCAAATTCCCTAGAAAGGTCTTTCAAGATGCGGTTATGGATTGAATGGGGGCGGAGTGGGACATCTTGAACTTTAAGTTGCCGGGAGGAACGTTTATCATTCTTTGCCTGAAAATCTTCTCGCTTCTGGGCACTGGGCAATTCCTCTTGCTGCCATTCGTGGATCAACGTTCTCACCTTAAGTTCCATCTCTTGACCGAACATAGCAAGTTTGGCGTGAGTCTGCCGTTCGCTATCATATATAGGAATGTCATACTCAAGCGGTTTCTTATGGAGATTACGTAAACTGCCGCTGGCTCCCGTGGATCCCCGCTTGCGCAAGTCCTGTGATACCGCGAGAGAATTGAGGATTGCAAGGAGGTAATACGCTTCTCCTTCACTCTCCGCCGCGTAAAAGTAACATGAGGTATCAACAATGACCTCCCGACCAACGATGGCTGCCTGCGTGTACCCCCCAATGCCACGGAAAACCACCTTGCGCCCTAAATTTTGACGAAAGGTTGCCAGACCATGATTATAATTCAATCTTGCCCACAAGTCGGTAACACTAGCTCCCCGTTTTTGGCGTTCTCTATATAATGCGTTCAAGTATTCAAAATGGAACCTGGCAAGGGGTTTCATTGAGGTTATTACGAAATTAGTATTTGATTCTTTTGGGAAATTCATCGAGTCGATGGGAAGGAAAGCCATTTTCGTGGAGACCAGTGAGAAAGGGACAATTTCCGTGCTTTTCGCCACTTGAAAGATATAATCTTGTTCTACTTGTCTACTGTCGAACGGATGGAAATCCCAAGGGGGTTTACACTGCGTGCGCGTGTCTGGAGTAATGGTTACAATCCCGTTATTCGCTTGTTGTGGAATAACGAAAATCAATGAGCGGGGTACGAGAGATGCGCCTTGATAAAACTTACCGAGATACGGGGAGTGCCCCCGGGGGATCATTTGGCAGATTTCGCTCTCGGGAATGAGACGTCGCACGAGGTCATTCTCGGAGTGGAGGTCCTTTAAATTATATGGCACGTATATTTGTGTTAATTCCGGTACTAAAACTAAAGAATGGGATGAAATAAGGCACTGGAAATCCGTTACTTGCACTCTAAGTCGGGTTTGCAGTGGTTGGTTCATTTTCTGAAGTCCCAGGCAAATGTTATGCACGCGGAAGATGTCTTGGTCGAACCGCCAGGCAAAGGGGTTTGCAAACCCCTTAAATTGGCGAAAACGAGAGTGTTGATCGCCGCTTAGAAATCCCGCAGTGGCTACGAAAAAAATCCACCCCCCTTCCTTGAGAAAAAGATCCCGGCACCGGTAATAGAACAATGCGGTTAACTCCGTGTGGGTGGCAAATTTTCCGCCTTGCATAATACCCAATTCGCGTGCGAGGCCTTTTACTCTCTCCTTATAATCCTCCGATTCAATCCCGTTAAGGACGAGCCAAGGTGGATTCCCGATCACTAAATCAAATCGGGTTCTTGACTGCACACGATCTAAATGGTCAAGATCTGGGAAGAGGGCATCTACTTGGTGAATTTGGATGGATAACCGTCCAGGGGGCAATTCTGGGAATTGGAGGAGGATATTTGCTTTCGCGACTAAAACAGCTAAGGGGTGAACGTCAAATCCATAGAGATTCACAATAGCTGTTGCGAGCTCTTCGGGAGAAGGTTGCGATTCCTTAATTCTTCCAATCATTTCCACGAGAAACGTTCCTGACCCGCAGGCAGGATCGAGGGTTGTCAGACCGATTTTATATAATTTTTCTAACATTAAACGCGCAAGCGGGGGGGGCGTGTAAAATTCTCCCAACGCATGGCGAGCAGCGGGGGATGTCATACCCTGATATATGGCGTAGAAAAGATCCCCACTATCAAACTCCACGTCCTTAAGAGCATCAACAAGAAGGTCAGAAATCTCCTGCACTTCTTCCACCCAGGAATAAAAATCAGACCCATTAAGATTAATCCCGCGATCCGCGAGATTCTGACGCAAAATGGTCACATTTAAGGGAATATGTTGTAGAACTTGGGGAAAAAAGCGCCGGCAGAGGATTAATTCTACGAGGAAGAAGAGATAACTATGTTTTACGAATAATGTATCTGTCATATCGTTATTGCGGTGTATTTTCCCAAAGAATTGTTCCCAGACCTTCCGCGCGAC
This sequence comes from Promethearchaeota archaeon CR_4, assembly GCA_001940655.1. Lineage (GTDB taxonomy): Archaea > Asgardarchaeota > Lokiarchaeia > Sigyniarchaeales > CR-4 > CR-4. Next base: position 17,354 of record MBAA01000140.1, on the reverse strand, counting down.
CAAAGTCTGACTCGTGGTCTGCTGGAGATGCTTCAGCAATACTCCCAAAACACGTGTAAAAACTTGAGAATTGAGTCCAAAGCGCTCTTCAAAAGAAACTCCATCAAGTTGTAAAGGTGGCATGTATAATAATAGCAGGCGCTTTGATTCTCAAAAAATTTTCCTCAGCGTGATCGACGCACCACAGCATTTCGGATTCGCAGGAGGATGTCCCGCCCCAGATCCACCCTTGTTTTTTCCGTCCCCACGTCTAGTACCTTGAAATATCTAGTATCTAGTGGTTCGTTTTCATCTCCTTTCGGAGGTATAACCGTGTGCAAGCGAGTTTTATTCCGCTGCAATAATTTCAATTCGCAGTTTTTCGGTTTGATGATGGACATCCACAATCCGAAAAAGGGAGGGATAATGGTAAGTTCGTTCGCACTCAGATCGAGGAGGCGGAGTTGTTGGAGTCTTGCCAATGATGGGGGTAATTCAGTCAAGTGGTTACAACTAAAGTCGAGTTCCCGAAGGTATGTGAATATCCCTATAGTCGGAGGGAGGACTTGCAGGTCAGTCTGGGTGATTCGGAGTTTCACCACGTGGTCATTCTGGGCAATGAATCCCAATTCGTGGGCTCCAAGTTCCGATATAGGAGGAATATACAATCCGAGCGCCTGTTCGAGGTCAGCAAGAGCCGCACATTCGATACCTGTCAAAGACACACCTTGATATGAGCGCGGTAATGCCTCTGGATTCTGTCGATTGTTTGTTAATTGCGGTTGAAAAGGCGGATTGAGGGAGATTCGTTCTTGGACGG
>MBAA01000140.1:15573-16545 GCA_001940655.1 Promethearchaeota archaeon CR_4 | reverse complement strand
GCTCGCATCTCTGTCGTTTATTAAAGACTCCAAGATGTCCCCTGTTGAAATTGGATTTTTTGCGACCGCTTTGCGCACGCAAAATTCGGGATCACGTGTGAGGTTTTTCAGGATCCTCAAAGGTGTATGGGCGTGCCGTGCTACACCCAGACGCACGTCTATGAGGGAATCTTGAGCAAATTCAACTAGACTTTCAGATTCCAATGCGTTGTTATTTACCAGCGATGCCCTCACACGAGAGTCTCCTAATTTGGCGATGCGATTAAGAATTATGGGGTGAAGATCATGAAATTGGGCTCCGAACAGCAATAGTTCCTGGCACGGGGCAGCAGAGTAGACCGTGTCAAATACCACAGGATCGGTTAAAATGCATGCTTTTATGTTATACATTTCATCCAATAAGCGTATTCGTGTGCGGAACCAGTCTTCTGGGACGGATTGTACGAGCTCGATCACGAGATCCCGAACCATAGCCATCGTGGACGAGGGGGCGACCTCCCGCAAAGCGCGAGCCAATTGACGCTGGAGGTGTACGTTAAACCCAAAAGGTAAGGTCTCGGGATTGACACCATCTGAATGGTACGCCGCGAACATTACCTGCACGAGTCCAATCTCGGCAATACCAGCAACATATGATTTTAGAGAAACGAAATGTTCTTCGGGAGCGAGTTGGATGGGTTTAGCTTCAGTGGAGATTGCCCGCTCGAGCAAGGGTCTCGCGTTATTAGGATCTACTTCAATAGAATTTGCGAGTGAGAAAGCATCTTGTGCGCATAAGGTGCAGATGGCGGTATGGACACAATCCACCGCAGATTCATTATTTCCTCGCCGGAAAAAGATACGGTTGTGAATGCGATCCATTACCTCCACGCGGGCTCCAATGCGGACTCCCGCCTCCTTGAGGGAAGGATCCTGATTCAAGTCGTAGAATGCCTCATACTTGTAATATCCTGGCGAATTGGGAAGGGTAAT
>MBAA01000140.1:13273-15562 GCA_001940655.1 Promethearchaeota archaeon CR_4 | reverse complement strand
TTGGGTCAAAACCGTGCATACGCCGGTAATATTTGCGATCTTCGTGGGATAAACGTTTTTCTGGGGGATCCCTAATTGGGGGCGGTCTGTTGGTCGAATTGGGTTGTTGTCCGCGTCCCATAATCGTCTGCAACCGCTGTAACTCGCGCAGCATCTCATCACGCAATACGGTAAAATCTGGGCCCGGTGGTTGCGGTTGGGGACCGATTAGTTGGGGTTCGTGATTCGGGTTTGTCGGAGGTCGGTCTCGAGCACGATCACGAAACAACTCCCGCAATTCGTCCAACAAGCGAGACCGTGTACTCATGCAAGCAAACCTCTAATAGCATCTTCCTACAAATATGATTGCTCATATTCACTACCCAAAACAGATTATTTAAAGCAAATTGTTTAAAGACCGCTCCGTCTCCCTTGCAAGCGAATCTGTTCTATTTTGTCAACTAGCACGCGATAAATTTGTTCCAAGAATTTCCGCTGCCGGTCCTTGTGGGATGGGAAGATTTGCAAGGCGTCTAAAAATACGAGGTCTAGATTTTTCCGAGTTGTTTCTTGGGTTAAGCTTCGCGAAATTTGTTCACTGAGTGGAAAATCGAGTTCCTGCGAGTTATTAAACACTCGAAATTGGTCGATAATGCGGTTAATTTCACCTGAATTAAACTTTTCGGGGAGACAAACCATATATTGTCGGAATTCTCGCACGGCTGTTTGTCCATAAGGACCCCTCTGTGTTCGCCTACGCTGCAGGTAAGTGGTAATGAATAGGGTTGAATTAAACCAGGCTACAAGGAGTTCTTCAGCAAGTGGATCTAATCCCCGAATTGAAAACCAATTCTGATTTAATTGGACGGATTTAAGACTTAGATAACACATAATCTTGCTCGTGGTCACGTCAATTCGATGGCAAAATGCAATTCGTCCTGTAAAAGTGAAGTGGGTTCCGACCTGCCGCAACTGTTGGAGGAATTTCGTATAGTTTGATTGATCCTTACTTAATTGCTGCCTAACCCAAGTGCAATATTGAGCTAACCCCTTCTCCTGTTTCGGGGATTGGAATCCTTTAAGAATGAAAAATTGTGGGTTCTCAATCAATGGGCGAAAATAAAATTCCGGACGAGAAAGTCCCTCGTACCACGTCTTCACTGGCAATGGAATTTGGAGTTCCGATTTCTGAACATTCTGTATTGTGATGCAATCAGGTCGGGATTCCAATAATACCCAGTATGCGTTAGGCACTGCCCAGTAACTAGCAAAATCTTGACGAAACCCTCGAAAGATTTCTACTGAATCGCCTTCGAGGTCACATACCCGCCCAATCTTACCATTTAATAAGAGTGAATCTGCAAATTCCGAATTGGTTACAACAGGGAAAAATACAGTCCAATCTGCAATCTCCTCTTGCATCGCAGCTTTTTTTACCTTATGGACTAAGATTTCTTCCCCGCTTTCGTGTTTTTGGTTAAAAGACGCAAGAAAATCAGTGAATTCGGAGAAATTATGCGTGCCAATAGGCGTGATAATTGTGGCAAAGGTCGTCTCTCCTTCCAAGGTATCATTTCCCTCTCGTAAGTGACCGATCACTATAATTTCTTTCAGGTCGCTGTCTTCGGAAAAAGTTTCAACCTCGGAGGTAATGACGAACTCTAAGATGTAATGGGCGAGAAGGTACTTTCTGACGCCCCTTAATCCTGCCAAGTGGAGCGTGCTCGCGGGTAAAACCACGCCAAACCGCCCCCCTGGTCCGAGGAAACGATCCATATCGAGGAGAAAATACCCGTGAAGAGGCATATTCTTCGAGCAAAACTGATTCTTTACTTCTCCCACAGGGGAAAATTGTTCTGAAAAGAATGATCTAAGAAATGCTTTGTATGTAGAGGACAAGCGTTCTCCTCGTGTGAAGGGGGGATTCGTTGTTAAGAAGTCGACCTTATCCGAAGGAGTTGTAAACTGGGAGAACGCATTTCCTTGGTGAATAAGAACTGGACACGATGGAAAGCATCCAAACCTGAGGTTGAGATTGGTTTCTGCACACAATCGGGTAATGGGATTGATTTCGATCCCCTTCAAATTCGAGGCAATATTCCTTAGACCTGCCATGGGGTTCAAGCACTGAAACCTTTCAAATGCTGCTGTTAAAAAGGCACCCGTCCCACAAGCAGGATCGAGCAAAATACCTTGCGGTTTTTCGACTACAAAACGTACCACGAATTTTGATATAACAGGTTTGGTATAGAATGCAGCAAGTTTCTTCCGCGTTGTGGGGGGAAGTAGAGTTTGAAATATTCTCCCTAG
>MBAA01000140.1:6305-13257 GCA_001940655.1 Promethearchaeota archaeon CR_4 | reverse complement strand
TGGGGGAACTGAGTTATCGCCTTAATCCGTTCAAGGAGTTGTGTTAGGATCATCAAAGTGGATGGTTCTAGTGGTTTTAGTATATCTGCTTCGATCTGGCCGCAACCCCGAGCTTGTAAGAGAACTTGGGAAATTAATACTATAATTTCTGCGAGAACATAATACTCCCGTTCGTCTTGCACCAATTCTCGCTCAAATTTCAACCTAACCTCCATCTTCTGCAAGGCATTACCCCTCATCGGAGGTACTAACACGGTTTGCATTACTTGTTTAAGCAATTCAAGGGGCATTTGCCGAATGTGAGGTGCTAACTCATCCAAAATGATCCGGTAAATAGATTGCCAGAAGTTTGTCACCGTTACTTCTGATTTCTGGGGAGAGAGACTCATACGTTCATCAAATATGTGGGGGGCACTTTTTCGTCCTGCTCTGGAAAAAAATCAAGCAGGAGAAAAAACCTCTTGCAAAAGCTATTTTTCAATGATGAACGTAATCTTCCTGCATTGAAAAGAATTCACTCGATAAAAATGAAATTCTTCCCAATTAGATCGACCTCAACAAAAGGAGAATATTTTCTTGCCTCTCACCTGGCGCAGGGTTTGCTTTTCATATCTGAACAAAAAATATCCGACTTCCAAGGATAACTTGACAACCTTTTGCAGGGGATGATGCTTGATTTTCTCAAGCGTCAAGAGCTTACTCTCAACGAGATGCTGTTGACGGTTCCCCAACAGGTTTAAATTGGGAGACGCTCCATAGAGAGGTAGGTGTCGAGCATATCGTTCCCCCGCCTCAAATTGTCGTCGAACCGCCCCCGAACGCGAAGATTTAGCAAGTAACACTGATATTCCCTCCAAAACGAGCCCGGTTTACACGTGGCGGGGGTCGAGATCGGGGCGAGGACGGCGTCCCTTCCGGGAGTCCCACTCAAGATATGCATCGCATTCCGGGCGAAGGGCAAATGAGCGTGCGTGAACTGAGTGCATATAGCTACATATACTGGATCCATTGATTATGCGCAATAGTCTTGTATTCGCTAATGACAGCGTGAGTACCAGCTTCAGAAATCCAAAAGATCACAGCGTCCTTTAATTACTACCAATTTTGAAGTGATATTATTGGGGTACTACACCATTTTTTGAAGAGGTTTTGTGAAATTTAGGTTAACACACAAAGCCTACTCTTCCTCTTTCCTGTTTTTCCTTTTTTCACGGGCATATGGCGCGGGATATTACCCGGGTATAGCGGTTTTTCGCTTAGCTCGCCGATATCTTTTTATAGGACGAGATAGATAATTTTGATATAATTTGATAGTTTCTGATATGATCTGATATTCCTATGCCCGTGAAAGACACCCAAGTATTGGTGCGTTTGGATGAAGAGTTAGCCTATTATATTGATAAATTGGTTGGAAAGACTCTTCTTGGGACGAATCGGGCAGAGGTAGTGCGGTCTGTATTGAAGCGCTGGATTGAGGACGATATGGGTCCGTATCTGGATAAGCACCTCGGAAACAGGGATCGGATTGTCCAACTCCAAAAATTGGAAGACTTGGGCAGTACCCAAGAAAAAGAAACTGGGCAATAACGAAAAGGAAATTGTGGGCGTGTGGTTGTGCAAATGGGTGTGACTGAACAGTGGGATATAGTTAGCGTAATTCAAGAGGGACGCAAGGGCCTTGCCGGACGGCAGGTGCCCTCCCCCCTCCAGAAATGCGCATTGAGCTTAATGTTTCGATTTTGTCAACGAAAGGGCGTTCCGCGTGACTTGAGCGCCTTCCAAGCAGCCGCGGCATATATTGCCGCGCGTCATCCATTATCGTATCCCAATCGGGTCCCGCGGGAAACCTATGCGGACGATTTTGCGGTGCGTGGTGCTAGTTTGGAATGGTATTTGAAGCAAATTCTCGCCACGCTCGATTTCAAGGAGATTCGGGATGACGAGCATTATCCGTATTACATCGATCCTTTAGGCGTCATCTGGAGGATGACCCAAGCCCTCGTAGAAGCGGAAGTGATCGAGGCGATTACTGGATCACTTACTGGGCAATCTGCGAAGGCTAGGGAGGAAATTATTGCCGAAATTACACATAAGATCGTTGCCAAGGTCAATGCAGTACCCGTGGATTTGGCTGTGCCGTTCAAGGACCTTATTGCTGCCCTCGTGGACGCCGAAATGGCAAAAGCTCGCCCCTACGTGCGCTTGTGCCGCGTACTCGCCCGGTAGGGGCAAACTTCAAAATGTTTGACCTCTTGTAGAGCTTTGAGGCGTGAATACGTGGTTTCCCCGACAACCTATGATCAGATCCTGCGAGTGATCCAGCAATTCGAAATTTTACGGCGCGACGCGAGTGATTTTAACGAGGGAGCCCGCTTGAAAACATTAGTAGCGGACATGAAGCGGAAACTAAAGCACGCGATGAAAACTCAGAATTAATGCCAAATATTCTATGGTACCCTTACTTTTCCTCTTTGGTTTAGCACTAAATAGGCAGCTGATCTACCTCGAAAAAAGAAAAACCGTGATTTCTACCAACCTAAAATGAAAGAAAAACGCAATGGGAAGACAATAATAATTAGAATGAGAATTCCTTGATGAAATCCTTGAGCTTCATCCACGTAGCGTCAACGAGTTTGCCTTCCTCGATAAGGCTTTCAAGCTGTTTAATCCGATCCTTTTTCTGCCGGTCAAGCTCGTTGTCTTCATCGCGAATGTCGACTTCCAGCTGGCGGATTTTGTCTCCAGACTGCAGCTTGTTTGTCAACTTGCGGTATTTATTAACATCATCACTGAACTTGGATTGATAGTCACAGAATTTCGAGTAATCTTGGTAATAGATTTCCTTTTTACTCAAGAAACTCCGGTAAGCTAAGACGATGTCCTTAAGGCCGTCCACGAGGAACTGGTTATTATCGATGAGCTGACTGTACCGGGTGGAGAGCGCGTCATATTCCGAGACTTGCTCTGGTGTGATGCGCGCGTTGGGGTCAGTCGTAATAGCTTTTGAGAGTTCCTGGATCATCCGCATCTTCGCAACCATGTCCCGCTTGACGGTGATATCTTGGATGATTTTCTTCGCCAAGTTGTCAATGGCATCTTGGATTCCGTGATCAGCAGACACTACTGACTTGAAATCCTTCAAGAAATTCTTTTCCAGTTTGACGAGCTCCAATTCTTGGTCGCTCGGTAATCGAATGGCAGACATAATGAGAATTCCACTTCTTTTAGGGTCAGTTAAAGGAAGTTAAACACTTCCATTTAAATAGATTTTGGACTACCTGAATATTGCGAATGGTTTTCAAAACAAAATCACTGACGATCAATATGGACTTAGGATTTCACAGGAAAGTTGCGTTGGTGTGCGCTGCAAGTAGGGGTCTTGGGAAAGCGTGCGCCGAGATGCTAGCAGAAGAAGGAGCTATGATGACAATTTGCGGACGAAACCGGGAAAGCTTGGAAACGGTTGCGAAAGAAATCTCCCTACACACCCATATGGATGTTCTACCAGTCGTGTGCGATCTGAGCGAAGAGGAACAGGTCAGATCCCTCGTTTCCCAGGCGGTGAATCACTTCGGGCGCCTCGACATTATTGTGCATAATACTGGAGGACCACCCTCCAAATCCGCCCTGACCATTGCCTCAGATGAATGATCCTTCACGATGCGGTCGAACTTCCAGTCTCTGTTGTGGATCACCCGGGAAAGCGTCCCTTGGATGAAGAAAAATGGTGGCGGGCGGATCATAGCAATTGCTTCCGTGTCAACCAAACACGTACTTGATAATATGGTGCTCTCGAACACCACCCGCACAGGTATTGCGGGTCTCGCCAAAACCCTTGCCAACGAGCTTGCGCCGGACAACATCCTCGTGAATGTGGTGTGCCCTGGCCCCACCACCACGCAGCGAATGGTAGAACTAATTGCCGCGCAAGCCCACCTGCGAAATGTATCCGTGCAAGTGGTAAAAGAGGAATGGACCAAGCAAATACCCCTTGGACGACTCGGGGAACCCCGGGAGCTGGCGAACATAGTAGCATTCTTGGCATCAGATAAGGCAAGTTACCTGATCGGAACCGTCATAGCCGTGGATGGGGGTTTTGTCCAGTCGCCTATCTGAGATTTGTCCTCGAGAATATTTATTTAGGGCAGGCGTTTACTAGAAAGAGTGCAACCGCAAAATCTTCAGTCCAAATCGAAGGAACCCCCTCAGCTCACCTCCAAGAATGTCGCCGCCCTCGACAAAATTTTCAACTGGTTATGCGTGAATGCGATCGACCCCACAGCGATCTCAGCAATGGCGGAGCGACTGGGTAATCCAGTAACCTTAACAAACATCCAAATTGTGTTGCGGGAGAAAATCTTCTATAGTCAATTTCAAATTTTTAATGGGAATCACCAACAACTGTTTCACATCAAACAAGCGTGGGAGGGAAACTACCTGCGGGAAGTGTTGGCACTGCACTTGGCGACCCGCGTGTTCGACCCAGAGCTGTTCGTGCCCGATTACTTGACAGGCACTTACACGGGTGCGGGGAAGAAAGCAAAGTTGGCCTTCCCCTACATCATGACGGCGTTCGTGAAAGGGAAGCAGGTGAAGTTCGGATTCAAGAAAGATCCAGAAAGTCCGTTGTGGTGGTGGTTTGGCCGGCACTATTTCCTACACACCCTTCTGTCGCTCTATGACGTGGATCCCAGGCATTTCTTGTTGGAAGAGGAGGATAAGGGTATGAAGGGAGTCAAGCGGATTGACTTAGGCCTAGCGTTCACCAAGCTCGACCAATCTTATGACGGATTTCAGTCAGCGTTTAAAGGTGTAGAGTTCGAAAAAAATCCCGCCTTCCAGCAGGGGTTCGCATTCGAGCGCGAGAAAGTACTCCATAACCTCCAGACCAACCGTTTCGCAGTAGGTGAAATCTTGTTCGAGTTTACACAGCTGGAGATGGATCACATCCTTGATTTCGACCCAAACCAGTTTTGCCAAAACCTCATCACTTATTGGCGAAAAGCGGTTCCAGACTTGGAGATTATCCCCAAGTCCGAACCTGGTTCTATCTGAAAAACCATATTTGGGAAGGAAAAGTCTAAAAAATTAAGGGGGAAAATAAGAAAATAACTCCCTTAAAAAATATATTTCAGAATTACTCGGATGTCTTTTTTTATTCGATATAATGGTGAATTCGAGTCAATATGAGTCATTGCAAACCTATAATGGCCAAATTTTCATTTTAGCTACTCTCACCTTGATGATCTGTTTTTTACCTCTGGGGACTGTTTTGGTGCATATGGGCGAGATTTAGCGAAATAAGATTCAGATTTTAAATTGTGCTAACAACCATTCAGGAAAACTTTCGTTTTATGCTAATGAGTGTGAATTTTCGAATTTTTTTAAAAATGGAGGTGGAATAAGGGGATTTCAAAAAAAGATAAAAGAAATTTGTATTTTTCTTATTTGGCGGGATAGAAGGCTGCTGGTTTGGGTGGTTTCATCGCAAGGTATAGGATTATATATCCGATGAATAATGCAGCCCGAAGGACAAATAAGTAGATAGTTCCGAAGGCGGTCGCTTCTGCCATCGTCGTCGCTATTTTTAGTGCAAATGCCCAACCGACTGGATCCACTCCAGTGTCATAGAATATTAGAACCGAATACATGAGGATCCCAATCGCATATTTGATGGAACGACTCTTAATGTCCCCAGAGGAGCGGAACGCGAGATAGATGAATCCTCCTCCAAGTATGATCGCAAAGGCAAGGAGGGCGAAAATGACCCAAATGAAACTCGGACTCCCGAATGGGAAAGTAGGAGATATTCCCCATGGTAACAAGATGGTGTCAATCAGCGTACCGGGAACTACGAGCCAGCTCGTAGGCATATTTATTCCTGCAAGGAGGTAAGGATTTGTTACTCCTTGCGTATATAGGTATGCCGCATTCCACCTCACGCCCGATCCTGGGATCCCAAACACGTTAAAATATATGGACGCCCACTGGACGATACCGGTTAACAGGAAGATTATTGCCATCGGTTTTGCCACTTTCGGTTTGATCATGGAAAATCCGACATACATCGCAGTCGCTAGGCCTATCGGTCCCGTAGTGTAAACCAATATTATTGTCAGCATATTTGGCAAGTTGTTTCCGGTTATGATGATGGACCAGAAACACAAGGTGGTACCGGAATAGTTCATTGCCATATTTAACGCAAATAATCCTTGATATGGTAACAATTTTGAATCACTACGGCGCATGGCAACGAACATACTGATGGACATAACTAGTCCCAAAGCAAAAATTGCGGTCGAAGTCAGTCCCACATATATATCATCTATTGGAGGTAGAACCATTGTCAATCACCACAAAGCAGTTGGTATTGCAAGCTTGCATCGATCTAATATATATTTTTATTCATCCGGGATGTTTTACCTAAATAATTACCGACAAAATGGTAAAATCCAAAAATAACTTCTAGGATACCGTCAATGATAATAATTACGACAAATTTTGCCCGAATAAAAAATTCATTATCCTGAAGTCTCAAACATTAGATTTGATTCAATGAGAGTCAGGATTCGGGGCCAAATTAACCTCTATTTGAGAGTCACCAATATTTTGTTGGAAGCATCAATCCATTTAAAATGATTTATTCGAAATTCACGATACCGAATTCCTTTTACGATCTACTCGTCAAAATCTACCTGAAAAATGTGATTCGTGATCTCCAAAGAAAGAAATTAAATATATAAAAGCGAAATACCAATTACCAATTACAGCAAAACCACAGTCCTGCGATCCCCCATGGCGTTGCGAGATAGGACCCCCAAGAAGGGTAAACGAGCGGAAATAGAGGAAAAGTTCCAAGACGTGCTGGAAAGCGACAAGGTTATCACCATAATCCTGACCTCGCAGGATGGACTCCCGATTGCAAGTGGAAAACCGCAGGAAGCCTTTCCTG
>MBAA01000140.1:6006-6259 GCA_001940655.1 Promethearchaeota archaeon CR_4 | reverse complement strand
CCAAATGGGGAATCAGATGAGCTTGGGGAACAGCCGCAATCTAATGGTGGATCTAGATGGGGGGGTCTTGTTGCTCCGCGAAGTCCGCGAAAGGGTCACGCTAGGGGTTATTCTCGAGAAAGATGCCAACCTTGCTTATTACGATGTAGTCTTGCAGAAATTAGCGAGAGAAGTCGACCAGATATTATTCCCAGACCTACACAAGAAAAAATGATAGTCAGACTAGAAGCGCCGTGAATCATTCCCGTGGAAT
>MBAA01000140.1:4949-5987 GCA_001940655.1 Promethearchaeota archaeon CR_4 | reverse complement strand
ACCACGCGAAATCAATGTTTTTCGTTCGAATAAACGCGTTCGGCTATGGTGTAAAACATTTCTGTCACGTTGGTGCCCGTGAGCGCGCTCGTTTCGAAATAATCCGGAATGTGGATGAGTTCCTTTATTTTGGTTACCTCTTCCTTGGAGATCTTAATTTCGGACTTTAGATCGGATTTATTCCCCACGAGAATCATGGGAATTTTGCCAGACCTCCCCAAAAATCCGATGGCCTCATTTTGCCATCGTGTGATGTTTGTTAACGTTTGTGGTTTGGTCAAATCAAAGACGAGAATAATCCCTTTTGCTCCATTATAGTACACCTTGTGCAAGATCCGGAAAACATCTTGCCCTGCGATGTCCCAGATAAGTAATGCCACGTTTACGATGTCCTTTCCGAGGAGTAGCTTTACTGGTTGTTTGGAGATATGTGCCCCAACCGTTGGTAAATACTCCGAATCGATGGGGATTTTGACGTATTTTTTAATTAAGGAGGTCTTGCCAACTGCAGGGTCACCGATAATGATGATCTTGGCGGGGATTGCTTTTTTATTCTTGAGATCTCGGACGTGGATCGCGGCATCACTACTCATAGGTTCAAATCCGTTTTTAGGTTAAAAAGAAATTCCCTTCCAATTTCGGGAAAATTATCTCGGCATACTCCGCTTGGACGATTTTTATTTCTTAGGTTCCGTTTCGGATTGTTTATCATTTGATGATTTCTCCCCATTCTTCCCTTCCGATTCACTCTCGGAGGATTTCTGGGCTCGGAGCTGGGCGAGACGTAACGCAGCATCGTAGCGCTCGCTCTTTTTTGCAGTAGGATCATTTATTCCCTGAAGTAAAGTTTGGAGCAGAAACTCGTAGTCGAACTCCTCTCCAGGTTTGCGATAAAGCATTTCACGGAGAAACGTAATTTTAAGTATCTTTTTTTGCTGCAATTCCGCAATCACGCGGGCAAATTTACTTTGATACCCCTGAGGTGCTTCCTCGATTAATTTCTGAAGCTCTCGGATAAACATTTCGAAATCTTCAGGT
>MBAA01000140.1:3534-4934 GCA_001940655.1 Promethearchaeota archaeon CR_4 | reverse complement strand
GGGGGGGAGGAACTCATCGCTACTCAAGTCACTAGATGTTTGTCCTCATCATTATTAAAATGTTCAATTCGCGAATTCTTCATGCCTGAAAACCGAGCTGCTTGGAAATGGCAATCATACGATCAATCGCTTTTTTGGCTTTCACTGCAATGTCCGGAGGAACCTGCACGGCGAATTTTTGCCAGTGATCCAAGTGTTCTAACACGTTCAAGAGGTTGGCCAATGTAACATTCTTCATATTGCGGCAGACTGCAATATCCATAACTGGCACGAAATGTTTACTTGGCATTTCACGTTTCATATGAGCGATCTCGCCTATTTCCGTGGCAACAAGGAAAATGTTGTGCGTGGTATCATTTTTCGCGTGGGAGAACATTTGTCCCGTGGATCCAACATAATCAGCAAGATCCACCACATCCTTGGGGCACTCTGGGTGGGCCATCACGTATCCGTTTGGATAAATTTCCTTGAGGAGGTGCACCTCCTCACCCGTAAATTGCTGGTGAACATAGCAATGTCCATGAGGAGGAATGATGATGGTTTCGATGCCGGTCTTCTCCTGCACCCATCGCCCTAAATTCTTGTCCGGACCGAAGAGTACGCGTTGAACTCCAAATTCCCGGGCGATCTCTTGCACGATTGGAATCGCATTCGAGGACGTGCATACAATATCTGCCTCTGCCTTTGCTTCAGCCACCGTGTTCACGTACAGCACCACGGGCAGACCAGGATATTTCGCCTTGAATTCCCGTACTAGACTCCCGGGGGCCATATTTGCCATAGGGCAAGGGGATTCCCGCGTGGGTACGAGGATTTTTTTGTTTTGGTTGACGATAGAGGCAGTTTCCGCCATAAAGGTGACAGCTGCGAAGAGGATAAATTCAGTTTCGCGTTCCTCCGCAACTCGCATCGCGAGACGTAGACTATCTCCGAGAACATCGGCAATTTCTTGGATCTCCGGACGCTGATACGTATGGGAATAGAGTTTCACGTTATTTTCCCGTAACAGGTGACGAATGCGATCTTGTTGTTCTTTCATGTTTGGAGGAGTGTTATTCATTGAATATCAACCATTTTTTCAGAATTAATCCTCGCTGAGAGATTCTACTAGTTAAAAACGGATTCAATCTCCAACCTCTAATTCGTGAATCAAAGAGTGAAATGCTTTAACCCAAAGAAATGTTATTTCTTTGTAATTGCCCCCCGTGGACAGGCATCGACACACAATCCGCACTGGACGCATTTGTTTTCATCATAGTTGACTTTGTCGTCCGGTTTTTGGAAAAACAATGCCCCAATGTTGCAGAGGCTCACACAGGCACCGCAACTGACGCACTGATCGCGATCCCACTGGATTTGCACGCGAGATTTGATACGAATTAAGGGATCCGTCAATATTT
>MBAA01000140.1:410-3513 GCA_001940655.1 Promethearchaeota archaeon CR_4 | reverse complement strand
CTTCGGTCAATTCCAAGACAATTTCGATACCTAGATCTGTAGTCAAAAATTGGATGAGGGGCAGTGGACGCTCGACAGTTAGGATGTCATTGAAAATCCGCGTATATTCGCTTTCGTCCCTGACCTTGCCACGGGGAAATGTTACGACAACACGCACCAAATCCCTCACTCTCCCCTCTGCAACACGTCTGAAGACGTGATGAGCCCTAATACTATCTTTTTACTATCGATTACTGGCAAAGCTGAAATGGAATTTTCCTTCATTTTCCTAGCTGCAACGGAAATGGGATCATCCGGCATTGTGGTTATCACTTTCCGTGTGACGATGTCTGCAAGGTTCTGAGTACCTTTAGCGAGACCGCGGGTCAAGTCGAACGTGGTCACAATGCCGATGAGTTTACCGTTGTCGTCCACAACCGGGATGTGATCTTGGTCGTTGCTCACAATCTTATCCGCGACTTCCGTAATGGTTTCTTTGAGCGTGCAAGTCACTGTTGGGGACATGAACCCACTCACGAATTTGATCTCACTTGTGACTTTCATCGGGTGGGTCTCGGTTTCTCTGGAGAGTGTTTCTATAGGAGCGGTGAGGAAGAATTTCTTCTTTTCAATCCATTCTTTCAATTTCTGAGCAATTTGGCGAGCCTTCGCGAGAGATGACATCGAAGAGACGGGGATCTCCTTCCCCTGCACGGTAATGACCCCACTCTTGAGGTTAGCATACGATACTTTTGCTAGGGTGGGCCGATCACGGCGTGGAACCCCGTAATCTAGGACACTCGTCATAATCTCTGCATCCTTGATTGCGGTCTTTCTTACAAGACCCTCATTGAGAATCGGGATTGGGATACCTAGTCCGACATACATACTCGTGCCATACTTCGTGAAAGCAGCGGCAGCGAGAAATTCTCCCGTCATTTGCTTCAAATCACCCTTCACAAACAACGTACCAAACCCCGTTTTTGGACTGTGTTGGGTTCCTTCCCCTATGACATAACCCGTCCCCCCACCTAGGAAAATCCGCGTGCCAAGTCCGATCGTTTCGTAGTCCGGGTCGTTTGGTAATGGGGCGAGACACCCGGCGCCGGAGTATGTTGCATTGCCAAGTCGCGGGAGTAATTTACCCATGTAAGTGTATAAAGTTTTATCAGTGTTATTCACAGCGACGTTATATCGCTGATATCCATTGCGAGGATTGCATAGAATCGCTTGATTTAGGTCAGCAAGGGTCAAATAGGTCTCGAGCTCCGTGCGAGGGTAACAGTCAGTTCCATACGAATTCGCATGGAGTTCCACTTCTTTTCCCCGTACGAAATCTTCGATCACATGTCCCCCACCATATATGAAGGGTGCATAATCAGACATACGGGTAACGCCAATGTAACAATCCGCCGCGGCATTTCCGTGATATGCATGCACTCCATTCAACCAAACATGCTCGGCCTTCATTGGTGGGTCACTATGTCCGAAATTCAAGAACGCGCCACTCGAACACATCGCTCCAAACGTGCCAGTAGTTACAACGTCTACATCTCTTGCCGCTTTTGCTACGCCATTTTCATCCACGTATTTCTTCATTTCTTCGGCGGTAAGTACAAAGGCGCTGCCTTGTTTAATGCGATCATTTATTTCTTGGTATGTCTTTGGCACGCGATCACCTTGAAAATCATTGCTTTTTTATCCTCGATTCTTTGTAAGAGATAAATTTTGCTCTGGATTTTTTTTTTCCTACCGAATCCATCATGACTTGTCATAAAATTATAAACTACAATTCCCTTTCGTTACACTGCAACTAATAGACCTAATATAAAATGGATTGATTCTGTGATCCACGTTTTCGCCGTAATTGAGAGACTCTCGGGTAATGGTGATTTACTCTACAAGGATCCCGATTTTCCACAATTTGAACCCTCCTTATTTTGGGGATTTCTTAGTGCACTTAATTCATTTTCAAAAGAACTTATTGGAACAGAAGAAGAACTACGCGAAACGGATTTAGAACATATGAAGATCGTCATCTATTCCCCGAGAGAAGAATACGTAGAATTCGACCGTTCAACAGATCCCGCATTAGTGGTTCTCGCAGATAAATTCGATAATGAGGATTTCCTCCTAAAGAAACTCCGGAAAATACGCGAATTGCTTGGTCCTTACCTCCTCTACATGATGACTCCGCTAGGCAAAGTAACTCAAGTGCCTATACCACCTCAGGTCATGGAAAAAGTCACCAACGTGATCAAATACACGCAACACTTTCCCGAGGAGGTGTTGAAGAATTTGTTCTTGCAGCGATTACTCCGTCATGCGAGTGAGTTTGTCAAATTCACTCACGTTTACATCGCAGACGTTGATGAAGGCTTACTCTTTGCAGCAGAGTCCAAGCGAGATTCATACAGCGAACCGGTTGCAGACCTATTCCAATTAACCCCATCGAAAAAACCGCGAAACCGTCTTGATCCCGCATTTGCACAATCCCTTGAAACGCGGGAGGTCTTCCAGACCTTGATGGCTGAGATTCCATTCAACCGAGATCTCTTTCTGGAAACCATAATAAAGTCAAAACAAGACCATTTATCCCGGGAAGGATTTGTGATCAAACAGATATCCCCGAACTCCGATTTTTATCTTATGGTTCGCCTCCTTTATGACCCCACTCGTAGGGAAGAGGTCGATTTACTTTTAAAAAGCGAAATCGAGCGTGTCTTCGAGGCATTAAATAAAGGGAACGTGCCCATAACTAAACCGCTTTAAATACAAAACTATTCTTACATTTCTTTAAACCTTAATAACCACAAATAGTGCACTGGGGTGAAGGTGCAATCGAAAAGGTTCTTATCAACCCCCGCCACATATCCAATAGGGTTAACGTACCTACTTGCCGAGGAAGGTTTAACACGTGCTTGACGACCTCGAGCGCGGCTAAGATACCCGCCACGCCCGCGACGAACCCGAACACACCCGTGGTACGGTTGGGCCCGATTTTGGGGTTGTAGCGCGGATTAAACACGCACTCGTAACAGGGGGCGCGCCCTCCCGCGCCCGATACGAAGAGAGACCCCCCAAAAGTCGAAGTCGTTGCCGAGGGAGCTGCGAAGGGGATACC
>MBAA01000140.1:0-383 GCA_001940655.1 Promethearchaeota archaeon CR_4 | reverse complement strand
AAATATGTCATCGAGAGCATTGACCACGAAATCGTGCCCGCGAATCGTGGTTGTTACATTTTCTGGCGTGACGCGTTCTGTCACGGCGTCAACAGTGATGTCCGGGTTGAGGTCGAGCAACCGCGCCCGCGCCACCTCCACCTTATGTCGACCGAGGTCTCCCTCGCCGTAGAGAATCTGGCGATTCAAGTTGGAGCGTTCCACCACGTCCCCGTCCACGACCGTGATGTGCCCGATCCCGGCGCCCGCTAGGTAATATAGGCACGGAGTCCCCACGCCCCCCGCGCCGAGAACTACGACACTCGCCGCTGCCAATCGTTGCTGACTCCCTTCCCCGGCAAAAAGAACCTGGCGGGAATAACGTTCAGCCTCGCGTTTGGAGA
>MBAA01000139.1:39094-39161 GCA_001940655.1 Promethearchaeota archaeon CR_4 | reverse complement strand
ATTCCAATAATTTCTTTGAATTATGTAACTATATATCGGAAAGACGTGAAAGATTTTTTGTACGAAT
>MBAA01000139.1:36219-39070 GCA_001940655.1 Promethearchaeota archaeon CR_4 | reverse complement strand
GGATCAATATGACTTCCAGGAAACACTTCAGTTTCTTGAAAAAATTAAGCCTGATATCACCAATATTTCAAAATTTTGTATGCGCCCAGGAACAATCGCAAAGAAATTCAAACCTTTAGACTCTATGGTTGTAAAAGAGAGAAGTAAAAAAGTAACTAATTTAGTATCAAAAATTTGTTTACAGAATAATAAAAAGTGGATTGGTTGGAAAGGTTCTTTATTATTAGATGAAAAGGGAAAAAAATCGTCAATAATGGGGAGAAATCCGAGTTATAAATGTGTTGTGTTAAATACTGGAAAGATTGGAGAAATAGTGAACGTGAAAATTATTGCTGCTGAAAAAAATTATTGTCTAGGAGAGGTAATCAACAATAAACAGTGACTTTAATAAAGTTACATAATGGTCTCGGATTGAATATTCAGCGATTCCTGTAGCCTCTGAGGCGATTTTCTGAGTTAAAACAGCTTTAGCGGAGATTCTTTTAGCTAACAATCTATCTGCACAATAGATTAATGCTCCCATCAGAATGAAGGGATTTCGACCACCTCTAAATCTTTCTGATAATTTTATTAACAATTCCAATGTGACTGAATGGAGTAGACTTTTATATTGTTCTAGAGATTTAAGGTTTGTTTTCCTTTTTATTCTAGAAACGAGATCTGGATGATTTATTATAGAAGAAATTAATCTTTCTAAATAATCCTCGCTTTTCTTTGGTATCGCCGCACATTTTATGTGTTTTTTGTAAAAACTCCCATTTTTTAATATTAATTGGGGAGTTATATAATGACCGAGACTTTGAAAAACTCTTGCTATTTCGAGTAAAGTAATGGGAGCATTGCGGTTTTCAATCCGTATTGAATAAAATATACAAAAAGCAATTAATGACACGTGATTTTTAATTGATTTTTCATTTTTTCTTATCTTTTTATAAAAATACGCAGCATTTTTGGTAACATTTTGATTTAATTTTAGAATTTGAGAGATATCTTGAAGAATTTTCAATATTCTTGATTCTGTTTCAAAATTCTTAATCCTAAAACGAACATCGTATTTATTTTTCAATCTTTTATATAATTCTTGATTCTTAGGGGGGAGGGGGATGTTTTTTGAATCTAACAAAATATTTGGATTACGGTAGCCGATAAAGCTACCCAAGCAATTACTCTTCTCAATTCTATTTCCAGGTTGAACGTATTGACTATTTCGTAATTGAGAAGTATTTCTTGCAGATATGATATAACTAGAATCAACAAAAATATCATCTATCACCATTCCGCACTCGGAACATACTAATTCATTATCTTGAATAATTTTTCTTGATTTACATTCAGGGCAGATGAATAATTCTGTCTTATGGGAAATTAATTCCATTAAAAGATTCACCAAATATCTTTAAAGAAAAAAAATGTGAATCTTGCATTAGTTTTCTTCGAGGAACTAAATTCTTGTTAAAACCCATTATGATCAATTTGAGGAGAAAAAAAGTGATTATACACAGAGGAAACCGAAAATGAAATCTACTAAAAAATCCAAAATCTGCAAGGTCAAAAAAATTCAAATTGAATCGATCTATTTTGAAAAAATAATAATGAAGGAAAAAAATTTACATTGGTTTCACATTCTCCCAGTTAATAAGAATCTTTAAAATTTGCCTGAATTCAATCGATTATCATTAAATTAAACGCATCTTTTCCGTTCCAATGTCTAAATACACGCTAAAGGGAAAATTTTATTTAGTACGCATTTTTGTCAGTCTTGTTATACAGAAAATGTTGTGTTAAAAATGGGTGCTCGAAGACAGCATGCTCCTCGTCACGGGTCATTACGTTACCTTCCTCTAAAACGCTCACGTTATACTGCAGGAAGAATTAGGAACTGGTTGGATGAGGAAGGAGAACCACATCTGCTCGGTTTTGCTGGATTTAAAGCAGGTATGACTCATCTTTCATTTATAGAAGACGAAGAAGAATCTGCGTATAAAGGCATTGAAATAATGCGAGCTGTCACAATTATTGAAACTCCACCACTTGTACTATTCGGTATAAAGGTATTGGAAAAGTCTGAGTATGGTTTGATAACCAGTGGAGAATTATTAGCCCCAAACCTCAATCCAATACTAGGAAGGAAAATAATTTTACCAAAAGAGTATAATTTTGAGGAAAAGAAGAAATCATTCGAGAAATTGCTCGAGGGCACGGATAGATTAGTAATTAAAGGACTTTTCTACACACAACCTAAAAATGTTGGAACACCCAGGAAAAAACCAGACACCATTGAAATTAAAGTTTCTGGCGGCAAAAGTCCGAAAGAACAATATGCTTTTTTGAAGGAGAAATTAGGACAAGAAATTCGGGTCAGAAATTTCGTAAAAGAGGGCGAATACGTAGATACTATCGCTGTTACTAAAGGAAAAGGTTTTCAAGGACCAATGAAAAGGCGTGGTGTACGACATCTACAAAAAAAATCAAGGAAAACCGTAAGAGGAGTCGGTTGTCTTGGTGCTTGGCATCCTTCAAGAGTAATGTATACTGTTGCAAGAGCCGGACAAATGGGTTATCATAATCGAGTTGAAATAAATAAACGATTGATGAAAATAGGCGAAAAGGGAGAAGAAATTACTCCTAAAGGTGGATTCATTCGCTATGGTGTAATAAAAAGTGATTATATTATTTTACTCGGATCTGTTCCTGGCCCAAAAAAACGTTTAGTAAAATTACGAAAACCAATGAGGCCAAAATTGAATCCTTCAACAACAACTCCAGAAATTACTTATATTTCCAATGTAAGTCAACAGGGGAGCAAATAATTATGGAAAAGATTGCAGTTCTTGCTTTAAACGGGAAAAAG
>MBAA01000139.1:33294-36204 GCA_001940655.1 Promethearchaeota archaeon CR_4 | reverse complement strand
GTGCCATCAATATTTGAAGCTCCATTAAGATTCGATCTTATCCGCCGGGCTGTGAAGGTAACCCAATCGGTTAAAAAGCAATCTCAAGGAAGAGACCCATTAGCTGGGAAAAGAAATTCGGTGGAAAACTGGCAAACTGGTTATGCAGTTGCAAGAGTTCCTCGAAACAAAGGTTCTGGATTCCCCAAGGCAAGAAATGCTGTATTCGTACCACAAGCCGTTGGAGGTCACTTAGCATTTCCGCCAACAACAGCAAAAAACAACCATATTAAAATAAATAAGCAAGAAAAAAAGGTAGCTTTTCATTCGGCTGTTGCAGCTACGTCCAAAATGGAAATTGTCAAAGATCGCGGTCATAAACTTGAGAATATAAAATCCCTTCCTCTCGTGATAGATGATAAAATCCAAACTGTGAAAAAAACTCAGAAAATTGAAGAAATTTTAGTTGATATTGGGTTATGGGAAGATGTTATTCGGGCGAAAAATTATCAGAAATTAAGGCCGGGAAAGGGTAAACTAAGAGGGAGAAAATATAAGCATAAGAAGGGCCCTCTTCTTGTAATTAAAGAAGATTTTGGTATAGCCAAGGCATCTCGTAACATTGCAGGAATAAACGTTGTAAATATTAATAGATTATCCGTTGAGAACTTGGCTCCAGGAGCTATGCCTGGCAGGCTAGTTCTATGGACTCAATCCGCATTTAATTCATTATCAAAAATGTAGGTGATATCTATGAGTTCTTATTATAATTTCTTTAAGAGACCGGTTGTAACAGAAAATACATTCAGCATCATCGAAGAGCAAAATAAGCTGGTATTCATCGTTGACCGGACTGTCAATAAAGCCCAAATCAAAGAAGCCTTTGAAAAGATTTTTAAAGTTAAAGTCAAAAGAGTTAATTCTTTAATTACTCCACAAGGCGAGAAAAAGGCTTTCGTTAAAATTTCTCCAGAATTCTCTGCATCAGATATAGCAATCAATTTAGGTATTTTCTGAAGATCCTTTTAATACATCTTCCCAGAAAGAGAGTTCATTTTTTTTATTTTGGATTTTACATCCTTTCAGAGTGGATAATTTTGTCCTTTTTTGGAGTATTGTAAATAATTTTGAGTTTAAGATCCAAAATACTAGCAAATATTTCTGATAATATGTATTCAAATAATATTTTATCATTCTTAGATTGATTTTCTTCAAAAAAAAAACTAAAATGAGGTATTCTTCATGAATAAAGACTTGAGGACGGGTTTCTTGAAATCCATAATTTGTTAGAAATTTTTTCTGAGATTGAACGAACGGATTAATTCGGTTCGGTTTAATTTTTATTTTACTCGGATTCAAGAATTTGAAAAGTAGCTGAATAAAGAGCAATTTATTTGGTAAGTAAATTGATATAGCATCTCTAGAAAAGTTTTTAGAAATTATTGTAAAAAATTCCTGAATTTTATCCACAGTTTCTGATTCAACACATAATTTAATCTCCATTTTGGACTCAATTTTTAAATTTTGTTTAAAAAAAAGTCTATAATCCTTTAATTTCAAGCCCTTGATTAAATCCAAAATATCATTCAGAACCTCGATTTTTTTGATCGAGTATAATGAGTTATAGTTGATCCTTTTTTTTATTGAAAATTCGTAATAAATTTCTCCGCATTTTATATTTGAAAAAGATATATTGTTGTAAAAACGACCCCAGAAGCACTTTTCGATACCTTCATTTCTTAATTTATCAATTTTACAACCAAGACCTTTCTCACACATAGTTTCAAAATTCATTTGCTGAATGTTTGGGCCTGATTCGCATCCACTTGTTAAAAAAGCAAAAACCACAGAGTTTTGGTCTACTTCAATTGAAAAAAAAAAATGTTCTTTAGAGACTTGGATTCTTTCACAGATTTCGATCATTAAACTCGATATTGAAGGAATAATCTGAATATCTGTTATATTCGCCCGATATAGATAAATTCGCCAATAAACTGCCCCCTTTTTTTTAATTTCTATACAATTTTCATTTAATTCCAGATTTTTAAGACTAAAATTCACGACTCTCCACCCTTTTTCTAGGTTTTATTGTCAATTCCAAACCTCGCAATTCAAGAAAACAGAAAAATATACACAAGGCAATTAATACACAAAATATTGGAACTGGAAATAGAGCACAATAACCAATAAATGGGATAACGATATAAATCTTGCCTAAGATTTGAGATTGGGGCACCATAATGACGGAACTCGAATTATATTCCACTACATAATAGTTTTTATCATCAGATGAGTTTAAAAAAGACCATCCTCCATCGACAAATTGATTCGCGTCTCCTTTTGTTACAAATAGCCATTCATTAGTTGTAGGGTCAAAGATTTTCTGGACTGCTCGATGGATGATTGGAGTATTATTTGGCAAGTTTAGAAATTCCTTTGGATAACCTTTTTCCCAGAAATATTGCGGACCCTTAATGACAACTATATCCCCTTTTTCCTCTGAGGCAATTATCTCAGAAGGATCCACATTTTTTGCTAATACAATATCTCCCACATTCAATGTTGGTACCATCGAAGGAGAACTAATCACAAAAACAGAAGGATTTGTATTGCTGAAAAAAGAGTGAATACTGGGGAAAAATGCTGAGATTAAAAAAAAACCAATCACGCAAATTACCATACTTCGTTTTTTCATCATTTTTTTCATATTTCTGAGGATAAAAATTCCGAGATTTTTCACCCATTGAAAAAAAAATACTTTGGTCAAAACATTTCAAAGAAATTTTCAACTCTATAAATGCTTAAAATTTTGAAAATGAACCTAAATACTGTGGTCAAAATAGCTTCAGATTTTAAATTGCATAAGCTATTCGGTGCTTCCAGAAGAGTGATTGTGTTGGAAATCTTATTGAGGAATTTCATTCAAAATAA
>MBAA01000139.1:30097-33261 GCA_001940655.1 Promethearchaeota archaeon CR_4 | reverse complement strand
CTCTGGTAATATTTCAACGTCTACAGCGAAACGAATAATTGGAGAATTAATTCAACAAGAATTAGTACTATTGCGAGAAAATACCTATCAGACCCCAGTAAAAAATCCAGAAAGACAAGTGCAATTAGCACACTCTTCAAAAATATCAAAAGAACTACTTTTATTTTATCAAAAACTTAGGGGTATAGTATAAAAAAATGCAGGAGAGGGGATTCGAACCCCCGTACGCCTGAGCGAGCGGATAACCCATCTAACAAAGTGATCTTGAGTCCGCCACCGTTGACCGGCTTTACCGGTAATACGCTATGTAGAATCTTTGGTTACTCCTGCACCAGTGGGATAATGATTGTAATGCTCATATTAAATTAAAGATTTGCGAATTAAATCTCGTCCCTTATTCTATTGAAAAAAACTTAAGTTAAGGGATTCGTTTATCTTTGCAATTTTAGGGAAAAAAAGAATTTTATGGGTTTATTCGTAAAATTTTGTGATCTTTTATTTTTGTAGTTCCAAAAAATAATGGAAAAATAGTGATCCGCTATGAGTTTAATTGGAAAAAGCATCCGTATTGAACGTATAATGGACAGGGAAACCCGGAGGATGGTGATTGTTCCAATGGATCATGGATTAACCGTTGGACCGATTAAAGGTTTGGAAGATACGGGGAAAATGGTAAATATGGTTGCAGAGGGGGGTGCAAATGCGGTTCTTGGGCATATCGGTTTGCCACTCTATGGTCACAGGGGATATGGGAGGGATATTGGTTTAATTTTACATCTCTCTGGAAGTACCTCACTCAGTCCGAATCCAAATTTTAAAGTATTGGTCAACGATGTCGAAGAAGCAATAAAAATCGGGGCAGACGCGGTTTCGATTCATATTAATATAGGAGCTCCTGATGATCCTCAGATGTTGAAAATTCTTGGGAAAGTATCCCGAAGCTGTCGCTATTGGGGGATTCCTTTACTGGCTATGATGTATCCACGAGGACCCAATATAAAAGATGAGAATGATGTTGAGGTTGTTAAAATTGTCGCGAGAGTGGGGGCAGAACTTGGTGCAGACATCGTCAAGACAAATTGGACAGGGGATGAAGACTCTTTCCGAGAGGTGGTTAGAGGCTGTCCAGCACCCGTCATTATTGCGGGTGGTTCAAAAATCACCATACAAGAAATTCTAGAGATTACAAAAAAATCCATTGATGTAGGGGGCGCTGGAGTAGCATTCGGGAGAAATATCTTTCAAGCAGAAAATCCTGTGGCGCTTACTCGGGCAATCCATTTAATCGTCCATAAGAAATACGATGTTGAAACCGCGATTAAAGAAACCAAGTTAAAAACATAAATTACATGGTTGGGAATATGGTCGTCAGTGTTGAGCGGACGTGGGAAGGCATCAAATTGAAAGCCTCGCTTCAAACCCTGCGCGATTCTTACCTTTTTTTCTTGACCGACCAAAATGAATTCGGGATCGGCACGATTATAGCCGGAGTTCCTGCAATAAAAGATTCCCTAATTACCAATCCTTCTTCCACCGCGTTAATAGGAACCAGGGACTTGAACATATCTAAAATTATCACCAAAAATCTCTGTAAAAAATTGGAGAAACCAATTATTAGTTTTATTGATTTAAAAACAACAATGCCTGAAATAAAATTAGGGAAATATATTGTTGAAATACTAGAGAGTTTACTCCAAGAACACAAGAAGAATAAATGAATTAAATTAATTCAAAGCTCGAACGCGAGAAGCGTATAGTCACTAACCCGAGTATTTCTTACATTCTTATTTCTATCGAGCTCGATTATCAAGCTATGAAGGCTCTTCCCTTCAACACCATGAACATGAGAAATAATATATAGATTTTCGGAATCCTTTATTACAAAATCGTTAGGAACTATAATTGCAAACCGTTTTTTACATTGTTTGCAAAATGCATAAATGCGCTTCTCGCCTTTTTCATTCACCACAAGAAATATCTCCTATTGATTTTTCAAATATCAAGATTAATAGCGCACAGATCTCTATTAGTATTGTATTTAAAAATGTTAAAAAATTTTAGTTAAAATAAAAAAAGATATAAATACAATAAGAGTAACCTGATATCGTGAACAACTGTTGACTGTCAATACTCTTACTCCTACTTTTCAGTGCACATTATGGTGAGGGAAGGTTTCTAGCTCTCACGAGTCGCGCGCCGGTCTTTCTTTTAATAAATGAAGGAGAGATGAAAATAAAGCGACTGATTATTTTGAAATGAGACTATGAGAACCTTCTTTTCTCTGTAGCAGCACAATCATAGGGGGAAAGTGAAGGAATTTTTAACAACCTGTGCTGAACATAATTATATTGCTAGAGAGACCTTTTACTCTAAAATGGTTGTGCAAATAAATATGTGAAATCTTTTTAGAATGCTCTCATGGGCAGCATAAATTCGCAAATATCACTTGAAGTTTTCGAGAGTGAATTAAATAAATAATATTAAAAAAAGATCAGAAATTAAAAATCTGGCGGAATTTATTATAAATTTGAGCCAATTGGGAGATCTTTCCTTGGTCATTTAGGTTGATATAATAATCAATATAAGCCGCGAGTCCTTCTGGGTTTTTGATCCAAGTCATGAAATTATCAATTTCTTGCCTTAGTGCAGGGTCGAGACCACTAGCTGCTGCAGGAGCTTGCTTGGCACCTGAAATGATTGGTGCTGCTTGTTCACTTATCTGCATATCGGATTGTGTAAATTGTCCACTCTGAGTCGATAAGGGAACACCACCCTCTTTCATTTGATCTGCGGCTCTTGCTAGATCCATATAACTAATCTGATAATTTCCCTCTGGGATTGTATAACCAACTACAAATTTCTTATCCGGTGTCATAGCTCCCACAAGATGCCCTTGTTTTTTGATGTTTGTGGAAATCAATCTCTCTTCCGTACATTGGAGCATGGAATATTTGACACCCTGTAACATAACAAATGTGGTTCTAGCCTTCCAGGCATCGATTACCTTCTTAGATTCGCTACTTATATCCCAATTTTCGGTTTGATAAAGAATGGCTCCATTTGTGTCGCAAACCGCAACAGCCGTTAATTGCGGGTTTGACTGAATCAGTCGATGAACGTGTGTCGCGTAATCAACGCTCATAATCTAAAACCTAGAATTGTGG
>MBAA01000139.1:26051-30086 GCA_001940655.1 Promethearchaeota archaeon CR_4 | reverse complement strand
AACGAATCATTATTTTCAAATAATTGCTAAATATATTACTCTCAATACCGATTTATTTTATTTTTTTGGAAATCTCGTTAAAACCTACTATGGCAAATCTCAGATATTTTTTAGGTGTTTTCTTTTTTTATCCTTTCGCATTATAATTTTTCCAAACTGGGTACTATTACCAAATGTCCATTTTACTTTAGCATTTTCCCCTGATGTTTTTGAATCTCCTTCTAGAAAGTCAAAAAGAAGGATTTTTTGAAAAAAATCTCGGTAAACCGGGTCGTTCCTTTTACGATCCTTCAAGTGCTGTGTTAAATCACTTTCTTTATCAAATATTTTTCCGCAGATAGGACATTGAAATTTTTCTTGGTGGTGAATCTCGAATTGACGCTCAAGATTAGATTTTTCTTCAACAATTTTCTTCGGAATCTTACAGAAATGTTGGCGAAATTTTTCGGCAACGGGATAGTCAAAAAATACTTTCGAACCTTTCTTATTTTCCCAATATAACACTATTTTCCCACAAGATCGGCATTTAGTCGGAAAACACCGGAGTGTTTGACCCTCGTCATCGTATTTTTTCACAGTTTGAACACGTGATCTTTTTTATTTTCAAGTTTTCTCAAATAAAAAATATGAATTCTACGAATTCAATGCAAAACACAAACCTAACTACGCTTGAGAATTGACATCTATTAGTCAATTAAATAACTATTTGAATCAAAAAATCACTGAGATTTGAATATTTTAATATAAATGGAAAGTTTCTAATATATCTACCGCAATGTTTAAAAGGTGAAATTGGCTAAAAGGCATTATTACGGCGAGTTTCCTCATTTCATAACTTGAATACGGTGGAGTATCCTAACTTGAATCTTGAATCAGAAGAAACTCAGATTTGTCCCGAATGTGGATCAAATGAGATTGTATTTGATGCTGCAAGAGGGGATCGAATCTGTAATGTTTGTGGTTTAGTTATCGGTGAAAATTACATAGATTCGGGACCAGAATGGCGTGCCTTCACCTCAGAAGAGCGAGATAAGCGGAGCCGGGTCGGTGCGCCGTCTGCAATTACTGTTCATGACAAAGGTCTAAGTACAATAATCGACTGGCGAGATAAAGATGCCTATGGAAATAAATTAAGTCCAAAGAAGCGAGCAGAGATATATCGCCTCAGAAAGTGGCAGATTCGAACCCGGGTTCATAGCTCTATTGATCGAAACCTTGCTTTTGCAATGAGTGAGTTAGATCGACTAGCATCCCAATTAGGTTTACCACGCGGCGTGAAAGAAGCAGCAGCAGTCTTTTATCGGAAAGCAATTGAGAAAAAATTGATTCGAGGAAGAAGTATTGAGGCTATGATTGCCGCTTCAGTTTATGCCGCGTGTCGTACCAGAAAAATACCTCGCACACTTGATGAAATTGCAAAGTTTTCCAGGATTAATAGAAAAGAACTTGGTCGCTGTTATCGCTTAATATTAAGAGAACTGGAAATTACAATTCCAATTGCATCCCCAATTGATTTTATTCCCCGGTTTGGAGCAGAACTCCATTTATCTGGAAGAGTGCAAAAACGTGCTGTTACAATATTGACGAAAGCAAAGGAATATGGATTAACAGCTGGAAAAGATCCCACTGGGTTAGCAGCGGCCTCAATTTATGTTGCGGCAATTCAAGAAAAAGAGAGACGAACCCAGCGGGAAATTGCGGAAATTGCACACGTAACGGAAGTCACTGTAAGGAATCGGTACAAGGAACTAATAAAAGAACTGACATTGGAAATCAATATTTAGAATTTTAGTATTACCAAATCCAAGTTTTTCCAAAATTTTTTTTTCCCCCCCTCACAGAGAACAATATGCCTAGTTATGTTTGCGCACGTTGTGGTCAAGAAGTCAGTGATGAAGGTTTAGAAACCCTTCCTGGTATCAAGTGTCCACATTGTGGATTCCGGATTTTATATAAGAAAAGACCCCAAATTATTCGGAAGATTAAAGCGGTATAGATTTTACAACAATTCCACATTATTAGAGAAAGAGTGAAACGTCTGTAAATCTATCAACGTCTTGGATATTATTCAAATCTTCTGAAATTTTTTGCTCTATTGATCCAAAATTCACATTTTTGATTAAATTCCAAATCCCCACGATTTTAATGTGGTTTTCTTCTGTTATATCAAATAACAACCCAACTTTCTCACCTATTTTGTCAGTCCATAATAAACAGCAAAACCGGTTTGGGGGGAGACTCTGTCCTGTTTGGGAAATTTTGCGTACTTTATTGATATTGTTGAAAATGACGTAGATTTTATTTTGTTCTTGGGTTTTTTTGATTTTTGTGAGGAGATTCGCAGGATCTTTTAGTTTAATCGAACGGGGGATTTCATAAAAAGTTAGATTTTGGTATTTATCCGCAATAGGAGTGTTAAATTCAACATTGTAGATTGTTTTTAGTTGTTCAGTCATCAGCATACTGTTTTCACATGTATTTATAAAAGATTTTAATTGTTCCCTAAGACCATTGAGTATCGATGCAATTTATCCATTTCAAAGATCCAATCTATGGATTTATCGAAGTTCCAAAAAATCTGAAGATTGTTATAGATTCATTTGAATTACAGCGGTTGCGTAGAATTAGACAATTAACTGGTGTCGAATTCGTTTATCCCGGGGCAAATCACACCCGTTTTGAACATTCCTTGGGGACATTTCACTTGGCTTCAAGATTGGTCAACCAGCTCCAAAAAAATTCAGGGGTAGAAATTTCAAAAGACGAGGAGTTTGAAATCCAGATCTCAGCATTGTTGCATGACATTGGCCACGGCCCCTTTTCACACACGTTTGAGGAAATCCTCGAAGCGGTTTATAAAAAGAGTCATGAAGACGTAACAGAAGACCTCATTAAAAAATCGGAAATTGCCGATACCTTGCGAAGTATCGGTGTCGACCCGAAAAAAATCTCTCAATTAGCAACTGGACGTAATAACCGTGAGAAGAATTATTTTCTAGATCAAATCATTTGCTCAGCAATCGATTGTGATTCCCTTGATTATTTAATTCGTGATTCATATCATTGCGGGTCCCAATTCGGAACAATAGATGTACAACGAATCATATTACAAGCGGATATTTTGGAAAATTGGAATCTAGGATTCAATATTAAATGCTTGCCAAATTTGGAATCATATCTCTTAGCCCGGTTAAATTCCTTTCGCACGATCTATTTTCATAAAACTTCTCGTAGTGTTCAACTTCTCCTCGTTAAAGCAATGAAAGAGATCTTGCCAGAATTAGGTCTTACTCCATTCCACCACCAAAATTATTTGAAATGGGACGATTCTGCAATGTGGCAAGTATTGAAATCGCATAAAAAAACCGAGGGAATAATTGATGACATCCAAAGACGGAAATTACCGAAAGTCATCTTTGAGAAACATAGTTTTTCGGAAGAACAACTGTTCTTAAAAAAATCAGGGGACATAATGTCTTTACTTGAGGATATATCTAAAAAAATCCAGATTCCAGAGAAAGAACTATTGATTGATACACCCATCACTCCTTCTATTCCTTATTATTCTTCAATCAATATCCGCCCAAATGAAGTTCCTATTTTCAAATATAATTTGAATGAAAAAAAACAAGAATTATCAATCACAGGAGAATCTTTCATATTCTCCTTGTTAAAGGATAAAAAAATTCAATCTTTTCGAATCTATACAACGGGAAAAAACCCTGAAAATTATAAAAATGTAGATTGGACATTTTTAGATGCATATTTCTAACTAAAATATATCAGCAAAATCTTACTAATCCCGGTGATTTCGTTTTTTAACTCACCCGGTTGCGGTTTAGCAAGCAAAATCATTTATTTTTGTTTAGATTAATTCCCATAATGCCAAAAATCCCCTTCTTAGGAAAACTCTTGTTAAAATGGTGTCCAAAGTGTAACGTGCCAATAGTAAAGGTTACGAAATGTTCGAAATGTCAATCAGAAACATTTAATGTAAATATTACAGTACCTGGTGATTTCCGACCTGCTTTCGAG
>MBAA01000139.1:18033-26029 GCA_001940655.1 Promethearchaeota archaeon CR_4 | reverse complement strand
AAACGATAGAGAAAGATTACGGAACAAAATTCGGAAAGTTAATGATACCAGATGATAAAATTGTCATCTTAAATAAAGTTCCGGGAATAGATTTTGTAGAGGAAGTCATCGTGGATGGTAAAATAATTGGAACTCTTCTTTTCGACCCATTTACCGATGATTTCCACTTTTCGTTAAAATATGAGGGGGGGTTGAGGCTCTTTTATTATGCCAACATCACTACATCTGCCCTTCCGCGGTATATTGAATATTCGGATGAAGGAGCTCCATACCTCATTTCTGGGAAAAGTGTAGTGGTGCCAGGAATAGTTCGGTTTTCGAATGACTTGAAGAAAAAAGAGCGATGCATCATAACAACGGGAATGGGATATCTAGGTATTGCCCTCGTAACGGAAGACTCTGAAAATATCCAAAAGTTGATGGCAGAAAAGAGAGGAATTATCGCGAAACCAAAAGAAGTGAAAAGTCCCATATATTATGAAGAGATTACTATTCCAATGGGAGGACAGGCATTAAAAGATGTCTTTGAAGCAAATGAAGAGCATTTAAAATCGAATGTTGCAAAGGCAAGAACTTTTATCAAGAGTGTTCGAGATAAATATCCCGATCTCAAGACTGCCGTTGCATATTCTGGGGGGAAAGATAGTTTATGCACATTATTACTAGTGTATGAGGTTTTGGGTCCTCATTTCTTCGTCTTCTTTGCAGATACCGGAATAGAATTCCCCGAAGTTCTCGAGCATACTAAAATGACGATTGATTTACTGGGTCTATCTGCATTTTTCTATCAGCGATCCGCTGGTGAAAAATTTTGGCAGCTTGCTGAAAAGTTTGGGCCTCCAGCAAGGGACTTTCGTTTTTGTTGTCATTCATTGAAGGCTCAACAAATAATAAGCATCATTGAAGAACTTGCAGGAGAGAAAAAAATTATCGTGTTTCTAGGGCAAAGAAGGTACGAGTCATTTTCCCGAGCTCAAGATCAAATGATTTATACCAATTCCTACATTCCTGCACAGATCTCTGCGACTCCGATTAAGAATTGGACTGCTTTTGAAGTGTGGATTTATTTATTATCTTATGACTTTAAGGGAAAACCATTGCCATTGAATGATCTCTATTTCCGCGGGCACGAACGATTAGGATGTTATTTATGTCCTTCGATGAATCTAGCAACCCGCTACATTATGAGAGAGACCCATAAGAGTCTTATTAAGCGTTGGGATTCTTTCCTCGAGGATTATGCAGAGAGAATGAAATTACCCCCAGAATGGAAAAAATATGGTCTCTGGAGGTCAAAAAAATTAAATAAATTATGGAAAAATGTGGTTGAAGAATTAGATATTGATCTAAAACCAAAAATTGTAAATGATAAGGTCAATGTTTTCAACATCACGGCAGGGTTTGCCCCGTGTGTCAAGGGAGGTTATTCTCTAAAAGGTAAATTCCAGAATTCAATTGAAATAATGAGAATAGAGCCATACATTCAAACCTTAACCGGTTCGATTCGAATAAACGAAAAACAGGGCACAATTAACGTCCAGAACAATGAATTTCATACAGATATCTTTTCTGACGGTTCTTTATACATCCGATTTTTAAATGAGACCAAAGAATTTGAGGATTTAGTATATTTAATCGTTGGAATTATAGTTCGGTCACAGGCATGTACTTCTTGCGGTGTATGTGCTCAGATATGCCCAACGAAATCCATTCAAATTGAGGGGCAAAGTATGAAGATTGACCGAACGACATGCCTTCATTGTAAAAAGTGTACACTACAATGCCCCATATTCAAGCTCGCCGCCCGGGAAATTCATTGGGAAGAGAACGAGATACTATAAGACTAAAAACATAAAAATTTATGGCTCTTTAGCTTAAGGAAATCTATTAATTTTTTTGCATTATTTGTGGTTTTCACTATGGAGAAGCATACTCGGAAGCTCATTAAATGGGGATCTTCAGAGACTTTAATTATGTCTCTACCTCGGCGCTGGGTAAAAACCAACAACCTTACAGAGAAGGACGAAGTCCAAGTAATTTACAATCCAGATAATTCACTTCTTGTGCTTCCTCCCCTCAATCCGGCACAATCTGAAAAAATCAATGTCGAAATTCAGGTAAAAGAAGAATCCGACCAAAATACAATATGGTATGAACTTATTACACGCTATCTTGATGGTGCTGATTCAATTTCCTTAATAACCAAAAAGAGATTTTCTCCAGAATTCGCCTCCCAAATCCGAAAAATGATTTCAACATTACTCGGTCTCGAAATTCTTAAAGTCGAAAGCCAGAAAATCGAAGTTACAGATATAATGAACATCCAAGAGACTAACATCGAGAACCTAGTCAAACTCATATCAGATTATACTCTAGAATTTTCCTTTTCCACCCTTTCAAATTTTAAATCTAAAAATTATGATAATCTTAAGGAAGCGCTCTCGATCCGCGAACTTGTGAAAAAATATTATAATCGTATTCATCGTGAATTGCGAAAGAGCCTGACAAACCCTAGTACGCTCATTAAAATGAATTTTAATACCCAAGATGTCCTAGATTTTGCTTTTTTTATTACATCGGTTAATGAGGTAACTGAAAATTTAGAACTCCAAATAAATTCAACCCTCGATCTGAGACTACCCAAGGAAACAGGGCGAGTATTCGATTTTATGGAAGAAATATGTGCATTATTAAAATCTGCAATTGATGCTTTTCTCTTTAAAAATACCAAAGAAGCGATTCGGGTTCTAGAGAAACACGCAGAAATGCAAAAATGGAAGCGAGAAATAGAAAATGAAGAGGATAAGATAGCAATCCAAAACAAATCTTCAGCTCTTCAAATCATCTTAGATTCTTCAGAAAAAATCAGTGATTCCACGAGAAATATTTCCCTAACAGCGTTGCGGCATGCAATTTAAAAAACTTTTATGTCTGCATCGCTCTGTATATCATCCACTTGGCAATCGCGTGAAATGTTTCTTCAACGTTGATACTTTCTTTCGCGGAACAAAAAACCGCTCCAGCTTCGCATTTCGCTGCTTCTGCATACTGCTCAGCTGTGGGGATATCCACCTCATGATTTGGGAGATCCCATTTTGTCCCTATAAGTACGATTGGCACCATCCCTGCTCCTTTTCTAATAAGTTTTAACCAAGTTGGCAGTTCGCGAAAAGTGTCATAGTCAGTTATATCAAAACAAATTAGTGCCCCAGCAGCACCCTTGCAATAATCGGACAATATAAACTGAAATCGCTCCTCCCCCGCGAAGTCCCATAACTGAAGTCTGCAGGATTCTCCGGAGTCGAGCGTGACATCTTTGATGGAAAAGGCTGCTCCAATTGTCATTTTGTGGTCAGTTAAAAATTTACCTGTGCAGAATTTTTCTACTAGCGCAGTCTTCCCAACGCCGCCTGCCCCAGCGACTACAGTTTTAAAAATCCACGTGCTCGACAAAGTTAATACCCCTTGGATAATCAACCTATCAAACTAGGAGGAATTTCAGGAAATTAAACCTTTGAGTCTTGGAAAGAATATTTCCTATAAATATTCTGAATACAGAGAAAATATAAAGATTGGTTCTTTTAATCACGATCCCTGAAAAAAATAACTAAAAAGTTGGTTTCCAGAGTTTCTTGATATTTTCATCTTTCTTTTCCTTATACTTCTTTTCAAGAAATGAATAAACATTCTTGTGCGGAACACCCTGTATCAACATTTGGAGAGATTTTCTAGCAACTCGAATGTCATCAAATTGCCCGATGATTGCAATCGTATTGCCAAATACCGATACAAAACAATTTCCAAATTTTTCTATTGCGTTCCGCATTGAACCATTTTCCCCAATAATCCGGCCTTTCACGCGAGTAACGGTCTTTTCTGATCGACCCAAAATTGGCTCTAAATCGATAATTTCAAGCATATACTCATCATTGAGTAAACGGAGGGCCTTTTGGGGGTTAAAACCTCGATTAATAGCCCGGATTATATTTTCGGCGATCCACACATTTAAATTACCAAAATTTTCAAGGTGGGGAAGTTCTTCCCCATCGATCGTCAAAGATTCTTCCTCTGCCATAATCGGGAGTGGTAATTGATCTTGGATTTTTTCACTAGATTCATTTACGGTGTGAATTTTTTCCATTGATTCTGCTTCGACCTCTGCCGCAGCCCTTTGGAGCATTTCTTCATAGGCTTTTACCTTGGCAGCTGTTGCCCCTTCGGACAATTCAGCAGAGTTATTTTCTTCTGTTGGAAATATTATCACTTCGCCTGTTTTTGAATCGATTTCGATTCGCGTGCGGGTTAACTTTTCGATCAGTTTCTTTGTCTCTCCGTTAGTCCCGATGACAATTGGGAGACGCTGTTGGTTTAATAACAAATTTAGTCACTATCCTGAATGATTTCCTCGTAAATTTCAAGGGGGGGACGAATTTTTGCCCCCATTTTTTCAAAGTAAGCATTCACATTTTTGATATCTCGTGCAAGGAAGAAGCGTGCCTTTGGATGTTCTACCATGACGCTTTGTGACATATCAATTACTGTTAGTTTTCCTTTCCAATAAAGAATGTTAAATTCGCTTAGGTCTGCATGCACCAAGTTTGCTTTTTTATATAAATCTCGAATAAAACCAATTGTTTGCTGATAATATGGGTCAATCTCGCCTTTAATTTCTACATCCTTCAAACGCGGAGCTGGCGTTCCATTTTCCCCAATGAATTCCATTAATAGTACATTATTTTTAACATTTAACGGATTGGGAACTGGAACGCCACCAGATTGGGTTCGCTTGAGGTTCTTGAATTCTTTTCGTGCCCAAGTAAAAATAATATGGCTGACGTTATGACTAATTTTAGTGAATCTAGGGTCGCCAAGCAGATATTCCCGCATCCATTTCGCGGAGTTGCTGTCAATCTTATATACTTTTATTGCGATTTCCGAATGGTCTTCATATCGACCAAGGTAAACATTTGCCTCTTTTCCCGCAGAAATGATTCCAACCATACTCTCGATAATGCCCTTATTGAGAAAGTCATTGAATGTGAAAAGAGTGCGTGTGTCCATAACGCTTGCTACAGTTTCTCGATCTTCCTTCCCCTTATTGCGTCTGCTACGATAATCGATTTTTTCTCGTTGAAGTTCGTCAATGTGTTTATCTGAATCTTGTTTTCCAGTCATTAAGTGCTATGCCTCGATTTGGGAAAAGAAAAAGGTTTTGTCATTGACTCTAATACCATAAATTGTTGACCCAATGGGTAATTTCTGGGGGAAATTAGATTTAAGCTCACTAATCGTGGCGCCGGTATGCGTGTCAATCAAATGGA
Organism: Promethearchaeota archaeon CR_4; assembly: GCA_001940655.1. Classification (GTDB taxonomy): domain Archaea; phylum Asgardarchaeota; class Lokiarchaeia; order Sigyniarchaeales; family CR-4; genus CR-4. The sequence continues at coordinate 20,708 of MBAA01000139.1, read as the reverse complement.
GGAAGGTCTGATCCTCAGATATTAATTCAAATGTCAAGAAATTTCCCGGGGTTGCGATTATTTTTGGTGGATGGGAAAATAATACCTTATTTTCTCTCCGAAACGTGATTTTCCGTTCTAGGCCAAAAAGTGTCGTTATCTTTGAGTTTATCCCTACCACCAAACAAGGTTCTCCTTCGAAAAATATGACGAAATCCTTCTTGTAAGGTAAGAGATGCACCAGGATAGTGTACCGGTAAACTTCCCCCCCATCCTCCCCCAGTCCCATTAATCTCTTGGATTCCTCTAATTTTGCGCCATATTTATTCTTTATGTGTGTTGAGAGCAATAAGGCCATGTGTAGCGTACTTAGTTGGAGATCAAACCCTTGGCGTTCTTGAACCACCTTAGCTACGAACATCTCTTGATTTTTTCCTTCAAGATCTTTCGCATATTTCTCAACTTCATTGAGAAGATTTTCTTTCATTGTAGAATCGGATAACAACTCTCCCCGAATTTGAAGTGTAGCGGTAAAATAGTGCCCCCTGCGCCTGCTACAATTTGTGCAAACGACATAATGGGGTTTAACAAAGACGGTAAATTTAGACATTTTTTCTTCATTTTTCGAGGACTTTATGGAAATATATGCATCGAATGGCGGACACTTCTCACTTCCACCGATATCAGCTGGAATGTCAATATCCACTTGAACGTCCAATTTCGCAATTGATTTCAGGAGAAATAAACGTAAAATAATTTCCTGTAAACGATTTTGGGGATCCTGTTGTCCAATGGGTATCCAAGAATCCGAAGATCCTGTGGCAGAAACCCTCTTGCAGATCCCGCATTCGTAAAAATCAAACCGGTCTCCTATTTGAATTAAAGGCAATAATGCATTAGCACATTCTTCACAAAATAAGCCATTTTCCGTTTGCACTAATGTATCTACCGATTTTCCACATTTTGGACAAAAACGCCGTACCAATTAATATTCACCTTATCAGAGAACAAATTTTAACGCATGGGGAATTCCTTGAATGCTAATGACCGCAAGCTCGTGAATAATTTTTGCCTCAATCGCCGCTTGGACAATTTTTTGCCCAACAATATTGAAATTATTGGCTTTTTTAAGGATACCAATAACTTTTTCGATCTCGAGGAGTTCCCCGCGATAAAAAGAATTAGAAATCGTTAACTTGCGATTATTTTCCCGGAATTCTTTCCCTATTAATTCTTCATCGGCCGCAGCAATAACGACATTCTTTCCTTGAATGTGTTTTTTGAGAAAAATCCCTGGCACTTAATTCCCGCCCGTTGAAACGTTCACGATTTTACACGAATTGGATTTCTCGATCCGCACGCTTGACAGATGAGAACTGGCCTTCGCCCTTCCTTGTCGATGCGTGTATCTGGTTTCTTACAAGTCGGGCAAATTACATAAGCATCCACATATCGTTGTAAAAGTTGTCCTATTTTTTTTGCTGGAAAGGTTCCTTTAAGTAATGCCCTTTGACCATCAAGACTACCAGATGTAGCGGTTTCCCCTAATATGAATTTCAACAGTTCTTGAGGTTCCCGGTTAATATACTCCGCGACTTTTAGGAAATTCCTGATTAATGTTGTCGGGCCTTCCTTAATTACATCCATTACCGGCACTTCGAATCTTTGCCGATTAAAGGCGTCTGCTGGCACCATCGACCGGGCCCGATCGAGGAGCTTGATATAATCTTTTTCTTCCATAATTAATTCACAACTGTTGATCTCAAGTCTTTCAGGCAAATCTGCATTAAAAATATTGAGTTTAATTCACGCTCTCACAAGGGTTGATAATAACCAGGCCTAGTTTCTCCGATCGCGGTTTCCTTTTCTAAGGTCACCAAGACGCGTTTCAAAGTCTCGGCATCAAGTTGAGACTCTTCCCTTAAATCCTCAAAAGAAACGCCATTTCCGGAGTCACGAGTCAAGATGATCTCATAGATTTTATCCTTTATGTTAAAATCTCCCATTTCTACAGGTTTGGGAGGATTTACTTCTTGCTTTTCAGCATTCTCGATTTTATTCGTGTTGGTTTTGCCTTTTCCTTTTTTTTTTTCTTTCTGCTGTTGGGGAGGGGGCGTTAAATCCAATTCTGGTTCGGTGAGAATTTCTTCTGCTGCTTTTTCCGGCTTAACATCTTTTTTGGGGACTAATATTGCCTTCAATTGCTTTTTAATTTCCAAGTCCCGCAATAATTCATAATTTGGATCAACTATCCGTTGTATTATCTCTGGGATGATTTGCGGGCGCTCACGGTAAGATTTTAAAATGCCAAACACTTCAACATCGTCTCCGATGTTTATGTCGTTATATGTGGTTTCCGTGGCGTTCCAGTTGATGGCGCGAATAATACCTGTGCCATCATCTAAAACGAGTACCATTCTCGCAGAGGTGGTTTGCTCCAGATTTTGATTATTTTCGGTTGTTTCTGGTGGGGAGAAAAATTTCTTATCCAGTACCGTGGCGATAATCCGGCCACGTTTAACCCTGCCGAAAACGGTGGTAAAATCTTTAGTGTCCTCGTTATATTGCCCAACCAAGAGGTGGGCAATTTTGAGTTTTTTCGTTGGCATCCGCTGGAAACCCATCGAAGACATTAGCGTCACTTCCATTTTTGTACTTTTTTTGTACTCTTATAATTTTTGGGATCGTCTTTAATT
>MBAA01000139.1:17760-17975 GCA_001940655.1 Promethearchaeota archaeon CR_4 | reverse complement strand
TACACACAATAATATCTGAGATTTCTCTTACGTCTACTAAATTTACCGAAGTTTAAAGTTTTTTGGAAATGTAGCGTTTAAAGAATTTTTTAAGACCGCAAAGACTTCTACTACACTAACTCGCGGAGACTTGAATGTGTACCAAAATGCGGTGGTTGACTTCCTAGTTGACTTCGTCTCAAATCCCTTTTTTCTGTTTTCGCTAGTGTTTTGGC
>MBAA01000139.1:15451-17654 GCA_001940655.1 Promethearchaeota archaeon CR_4 | reverse complement strand
GACAAGAATCGGGGAAAAATGGCCTCGCTTCTGGAAAATCTTTTGGACCGTGGGTATTTTTGTATCTTTTGCGTTCCTTATCTATGGTCTATGGTATTTCAGTTCCAATCTTTTTAGTTTAATCGTCAGTCCGAGATTGGAAAATGCAGTCATCCCATTGATTCCAGGGGTCACGATAAATTTCCTGGATTTTATTACGTATCTCATTCTCCCTGTATTATTTGTGTTGACATTCCATGAGTTGGGACACGGTGTGGCTGCGACCGCGGAAAAGCTCGAAGTGAAATCCACCGGCGTTTTCGCAGCAGGTGCATTCTTCCTGGTAGGTTTTGGGGCATTTGTCGAACCGAATGAACAAAAATATAGGAGTCGACATTTTCCACGCCTCGCAAAAATGCGCATTGCTTCTGCTGGTCCTTTCGTGAATATTATTGAAATTGGCATTGCTTTCCTGCTCATCTTAAACTTTCCCGGATTGATTTCCCTAGGGTACTCCCCCCGGTATTTTTCCATCCAGCACGTGTCCACAACCGCAGAGGGAGGGTTTAATGAAAATAATTTAGTAGCCGGGGAGGTATGTGTAGCGATTAATGACACTGCGGTCAATTTAGACTTAAATCCGACACAATTAAACGACATCCTCACCAATAAAACCGAATTACGATGCGAACCCAATGATACCTTGATCTTTCACCTCTACCAACCAACGACTAAAACCTACGTAAATCGAACCGTTGTGCTGGGACCACGTAATTTTCTCGGTTTTGCAAATGAAAAGGTAAATAATTCCGCGGTGAGGATTTCGACCGTGTATGCCTTAGAACAAGGCGGTAACAATGATGACAAGTTAGAAGAAAATTGGATCGTCACCCAATTGAATGAGATCAATTTAGATTATGCCAATAATATTACAATTGAATACCTGACGACCCAGTTACAAGCAGGTACGAAGGTCAATATAACGATTGAAGGCAAAAGCAAAGTTGAGATTAACGTAAATTATGCACCTAACGCACCGGGGGCTTTTCTTTTCAATTCCACATATTTGGGGTTCACCTATAACTACACGAGTGACACCACAGTGAAAATCACGAGAGTATATCGCAACATTTCCGAAAGCGGGGTCAACGAGGGGAATATTCCTGAAAACATCTTAATTACAAAAGTGAACGGTTATCAAATTAATCGACAAACAAATCCTCTCGCGACCATAATAGACACGATAATTCGCCCAGCTCCGACTAGCATATTGACCTTTACTACAAGTGATGAACGGAATTACTATGTTATCGCAAAGGAAATTCCAGTAATATCTATTTACATCGGACTAGTACCAGCAGATTATTGGATTCCTAAAAATTTCTTTTCAGAATTATTGGGGCCTACCTTTCCCACTTGGTTGGAAAAAGAATTTAACATATTCCTTATGATCGCGTTTTTTGTCGTAATATTAAATATGATTCCAGCACCGATTTTCGATGGGAACCGTGTCGTAAAAGAAATAATTGATTGGGGTGTTGAGAAAAGGAGAGGCCAACGCTATCAGAGGCGAAAGCGGGAAGGTGTCCGAATGCAGTTCCACGAGAAAGATTTGGAATATAATTTCCCTGAAACGGAGGTTCTCGCTGTCGAACGAGTAGCATCTGAGTCAGATCCCAAAATTATATTTGAAAATGGGAAGGATTTTAAATTATTACAAAGTTGGCAAAGCGATACCTACGATGGAATGAGTTTTGACGTTCCAGGTGGAAAAAAACCCGTAGATCAAGAGAATTTGCTCGTGGATTACGTACATTCTCACGATGAAAATCAACGCCTAAAAAAGAACATATTGCGTGTAATCTGGATCGTGGCATTAGTTATAGTAATCGCAAATTTCGTGTTATCCTTTGTGAACTACGGAGACCTTATCTTTGGGTCGTGACCCGTTCGTGCCACCAAAAACTGCCATTCAATGTGCGATGTGTACAAAAACCGCTGTGGTCTTTCATTCAGATTCAGGCAAGAGCTTTTGCAAACAATGTTATCTTAAGGTAATTGAGGGAAAAGTCCATAGAAATATTACCCGAAACAAGGTTTTTAGACGAACCGATAAAATTGTCCTTGGATTCAGTGGTGGAAAAGATAGTCTGACAATTCTGGAGATTCTCAACAAGCGCCAACGGAGAATTCACGATGCACCTCCTATCCTCGCGTTGACAAT
>MBAA01000139.1:14409-15423 GCA_001940655.1 Promethearchaeota archaeon CR_4 | reverse complement strand
GAAACCCTGAAAATTGCGGAGCAATATTGTAAAAGGGAAGATATCCACCACGTTATAATTTCTTTCAGAGAAGCTTTTGGACACAGCTTAGACGAAATTGTAAAAGTTGGAATAGAGCGAGGTCTCGAGACCCATGCGTGTTCATATTGTGGGGTGCTCCGGCGCAAGCTCTTAAATGATTTTTCGCTTCAAATTGGTGCAACTAGGTTAGTGACAGGCCATAATCTCGATGATCACATCCAGACCTTCATGTTGAACCTCCTCCGAGGTGACACTAATCGTGTTTTCAAGTGGAATGCATTTCTTTCAGAGGATCGGGAGCCGTTCGTGTCTAAAATTCAACCGCTATATAATATTACCGCGAAAGATATCATTTTATATCTGTATTTTAAACAACTGCCCTTGCAGGAAACCCCCTGCCCTTATTCTCGCAGCCAACCGATTTTAAGATGGAAGGTTCAAAACTTCATCAATTCCCTATCGCAAAGTTCCCCAGAGATGAAATATAATCTAATGTATTCAATGGAAGAAATTCAGAAAATTGCGAGTTTAGTGAAACAAGAACCGGGAAAGATAAATTATTGCGAAAGTTGCAAAGGACCCACCAATCCCCCTCGCGTGAAGTGTAAAGCGTGTGAGTTATTTGAAAAATTAGGACTGGCGCCGGTGAATAAATTCTATAGCAGGAGTTTTGAAAAATATAAAAGTATGTGGGAAGTTGCTTAAAGTTTCATAGATTCCCGATGAGTATCTTACCAACTTCCCTTAAAGCATCGATTTTTCGTATCTCTGTGTCAAAGAGGGGGAGTTCTGTTATGTTGAAGTCCGTGTCATAGAGATCGTGCAGCTCTTTGAGATGCATCTGTTGCATATTACGGCGGGAAGCACAGAATTTACAGGAAGTATTCTCAGGAATTAATTGGTTGATAATCATATAAGAACTCGGGATTTCGTAGAGCATCAAGCTCGAAAGTAACCGCTCGGTTTCTGATATCGCCATTGCTTCTGAGATGG
>MBAA01000139.1:12452-14385 GCA_001940655.1 Promethearchaeota archaeon CR_4 | reverse complement strand
CTGGGTCTGATAATTCATCTTTTGCTTTCTCCACGGAGCCCTTCAGTTTCTCCATAATTTCTAAAGAATTGTCTTTCCCTTGTTTTTCCTTTTTAAACATATTTTTAAGTAATCCCATGAAATTTTTTAATTTTACTTGCATTTTGATGAGTTTTCCAACCCAACTCGTCAAAAGCTCAGGGATGCTCAGCAACCGGAGGGTGTGTCCAGTGGGGGCCGTGTCGAAAATAATCAGGTCAAAATCCAACGTGTCATCTCCAACATATTCTAAGACCTTTCCGAAAGCCATCGCTTCATCGATACCCGGGGGATTCATGTCCGTCAATTCTGCAAAGTCTTCCATAAAAGGGATACCATTTTCAAACACATTGGAAACTTCAGGATTTTGAAGTAATGCTTTCGAGCTCTCATCCATTTTTGGGTTGATTTCGAGACCCCACAGATTCTCTACGGACTCGACTTTCATTGTCTCTCCGGGAATGAATTTAAATCCAAGACTATCTCCCAAGGAATGGGCGGGATCTGTAGAGATGATTAAAACTTTCTTCCCGTGGTCTGCAGCCCAGATGGCAGCCGCGGCAGCACTGGTAGTTTTACCTACTCCCCCTTTTCCACCGAAAAGGATGAAGTGGGAGGTGGGGCGTGTCAAAAGTTCCTTGAGTGTCATAAGTATTCACTTAAAATTACAGCATTAAATAATATAGGGATTATTTTAACTCAACGAAAAAATAAGAAAGGTCGATTTCGTCTACTTTTCAGCCGTCAACGGAACAGAAATGATGCCATCTTTCAAGACACTCAGTTCTGTTTTACAATAGGGGCAGCTATTTTTCATTCGCACCCATTCTTGAAGGTGGGCGAGGTGAGATTGATTATCACATTGCGGACACACGCCAACTTCATCAAAAATTTCAATAGGTTTACCACAAACGGTACACCGAACTTGTGACATTGTTTCGATCGTAATCGTAGGTTTTCCCTTGCGAGGATTAAGTGTGATTAATTTCGCATTGTCACGCGAAGGAATTACCGTTTTCATCTCTTTCCCAGTATCCACGCAAATTTCCACGCCATCTTGACCATCCTTCCTGTTTCCGACCCAGATAATATTCCCAGAGAAAAAGACCTTCCCTTCGTGAGTTAATACTAAGGCAAGTTCGTTGTTCTCCATAACAAACGTTTGGCATACTTTTGTGGTTGGGAGGGGGTCTACATTTTCCTTTAGAATTGTAACCGTTTCGTTTGGAGAAGTTAACACAGCTTTCTGGATATTAATGAGTTCTGACTTGACCTTTTTTGACAACTTCTTCACCACTAGCAAAAGGTACTCTCATTGCTATAAATTAAGGTTATGTTGATTATGTTTTAATGTATTTTTATCACAAATTCTAACATAAAAAGAAGCTGGCACAATCTTGATATTTTTCCTGCTTTGAACAGGATGTAGCTATGCCTTTAATCCAGAAAGGATTGATGCGAGTCTTAGAAAAAACTAGTGCACACCAAGATTTCAAGCGTACTGCTCCGTTCTTGGTTAAGAGTGCTGTCCCTAGTGGGCAATTTAGGGTCAAGGAAAAGGCTTTTTTCCTCATCTATACTATTTTTCCTGATTTCAAGTGAAAGTCATTCCAGTCTTAGATCTCCTAAATGGGCAAGTTGTTCACGGCATTCAAGGCAAGAGGGATTCCTACAAACCCATTACGAGTCAGGTTGTTAAAACTTCCGATCCTATGGACGTTGTTGAAACATTTAGACAGGTCTTTAGTTTCCAGCGGTTTTATATTGCAGACTTAAACGCGATCCAGAGAGCGGGGGATAATTACTTGGTTCTTCGAAAATTGGCAGAACAATTTCCCACGTGTTCCTTCATGGTAGACATTGGCGTGAGAAATGCGTCAAACATCAATACTCCTGCCCTCAATTCGATTGACAC
>MBAA01000139.1:7927-12440 GCA_001940655.1 Promethearchaeota archaeon CR_4 | reverse complement strand
GACTGAAACTCTCGAATCCCTCGCAGAGCTCGATAGGATCCTTCAAATTCGGAGGTCTTCTAAATTTGTTGTTTCACTCGATCTTAAAGATGGGCACCTAATCCACGTCCCACTTGGATTTCAAGACAAAATTAGCAATTTTCTGCAAATTCTAATGACACGAAGAGTTTCGGAAATAATGGTCATTGACCTCGCGCGCGTTGGATCTCGTGCTGGCCCTTTATACCCAGAAGTAAAGCAGATCCGACAGAAATTCCGGGGAGATATCATTGTTGGGGGTGGGGTGAGAAATGCAGGTGATTTAATCGTGCTCCAAAAAGAGGGTTTTAATGGCGTGTTGATGGCTACTGCATTACACACCGGAGCACTGACGCCCCAGGAAATCGCCCCCTACCTCTAAAAGAATCAGAACTTTTATTTTATCGCGCTTTTAACTAGCTATATCTTTTAAGATAATGCATTATTTTTGAGTGGATCACATGGTAGAACTACCACAAAATGAAGACCGCCAACCTTCTCAAAAAGAACCTGGATTTCTCACCCGCATTAAAGATTCCTTAAATTTAAGGAAAATGAGTCGCGGACAGGCAGTCTACACAATATTTTTCCTCGTAATAGTCGGTCTGATGGCATTTCTTTATATCTATACATATCTAATAGATGAAACCCTCTTGACCCGGATAATTGTTACTTGGTTTGTTATTCCTGTAAAGTCGGTTGGATATGTGGGGGGGGTCCCCCTCTATTTTGGAATAATGTTCCTACAATGTATTGTTGCTCCAATTCCATCGGAACTTGTCCAAGTTGTCGGGGGTTTAATATTTGAATTTTGGTGGGGGGCAATACTGTCTTTAATTGGGATTATGATTACGGCCTTTATCGGATATTACATCGCTATTAAAGGCGGGGCACATGTTATTGGTGCGGCAATCGGGGAAAAGAATGTCAAAGCTATGGAACGATTCATCGGCAAGTATGGAATTTGGGCCATGATTGTGGGGCGAGGTATTCCATTCATTCCATTCGATTTTATGACATATGGAGCCGGTCTAGTAAAAATGAAAAAGAGGGATTTTGTTGTTGGCACGTTAATTGGTACCGTCCCACGATCGTTTTTCTACGCATGGATTGGTTCGAGTTTATTTCCTGGAGGAGTGGAGAGTATAATAGATGCATGGAATGCAAGTTCATTAGATTTTGATGCGAAATTAGCGGAAGTCTCAGGATCCTTCAATCTCATCCTGACTCTTACGATTCTCATAGTTTTAGGTGGATTTGCGTTATTCCAGTTTGTGATATTGCCGTATATGAGAAAAAAGGTTGCGAGGGATGTACATCAACTACCACCCCAAGCACCAGTCTAATTTTCCTGATATTTTTTTCAATTCACTCTTAGCATATTTTTGTTACCAGATAGATTGAATGTTGCATTTCTCGATATATTTGTAGACATTTACAGCTAAAAGCGGGTTAAGAATCTCGCACATTTGGGCCACAACCTTAACTTTGGCAAGGGTTGATCTTTTAGAATCGCTTGACATTGTCGAGACTGCGATTGTTCATCGAGGGGTAAAATTTCTAGTAGAGATTTGAGCAGAGAAAATAAGGATGATACCTGTCGTTGAAAAAAGAGGCGGGATTCGGAAACAGATGCTTTTCTGATGAAATTTAAGGTCTCCTGTACTAGATTCGAGCAATACTCGTTCTTTTCGCCACCAGTAATTTTTCCATCAATCAAGTTCACGATTGCAGCAAGCTTGTCAGGTTTTTATATTAGATTAGGATGTGTGCCTACAACTAGGCAATTGCTCGAATCCTCGATCCAAGGACCAACCGAGGGATGGGGGTAATAGGCAAATAATGCACTCAATACATGTTCTCCGAGCTTCCGGTCTTCCCCAATGAAAAAGATTCGACGCATACCAAGCAACGCGAAGATAATCTTATCAATATCGTTGGTAACCCGAGTCAAGAGGATATTGATGTGGTTATACACCTCTTGTTCTGTCATATTATCGCTAGTTATCCCCGACTTGAGAAAATCTCCGAGAATTGTGACTTGCATTCTACCAATATATTGATTTAGATCCGCCCAGTCGTTGATGATTTCTTGCACTTTTGATTTCTCTTCTTTAACTTCGCTTGATGTGGGATTTTTTATAGCATAGAAAGTGTGTGATTTCTTTGGTGTGTAAGTTCTGACGGAACGGGAAGATGTAAATGATGCGATGAGAATTTGTTAAGTAAAAAAGTTGCGAATGCTTGAAGATAGCGTTAAATTCTTTCAAATCCCGCTGTTCGGCCTATCTGTTCAAGTATCCGAGTACTTATTCTATAAAAGAAACACATCTGCTTTCCATTGCTATAAAAATTAATTTATTCAACTGCTGTTTTTGTCGGTTTTAGAAATTCAGTCTGCAGACATAGAAAACCTACTTGCGAATTGTTTTACTTAGATTTTTCTTGGTTTTGCGAATTTTCGAGCATTTTTTCTGCGATGAGCTGAAACGCCAATTGCACGTTTTCCCCTGTAAGCGCCGAAGTTTTAAATACATTGAACGCGCCCAATTGTGACGCTAACTTCTCGAGGTACAGTCCCTCGATTTGGTGGGATAAGTCACATTTATTCGCTAAAAGGATGATAGGAATATCCTTGTTTAAGTCTTTGCTCAATTCGTGGCGCCATGCGGATAATGCATTAAATGAGGAGAGGCGTGTCAAGTCTCCTACGAGGAATGCCCCTGCGGCGCCAGCGTGGTAGGCTGGAGCAATTAATCGAAATTCCTCTTGTCCTGCGATATCCCAAATTGCGAGACTTACCTTCACTTTCTCTCGATTGAAAACCAAGTTCATTTCCTTGACAAGGACATTTGCGCCGAGGGTAGGCAGATAATCATCATCAAAATGTTTTTCTGAGAAATTTCGTACCAGGGAGGATTTACCCACGCTTCCCTCGCCAAGGATGATGAGTTTGAACCAATATCCCTCGGTAGGACGGGGATGAGTACTTGGGAGGGTAATTTTAATAGTAGATCCTTGTTTCCGCCCCGCAGAGGAAATCTCGATTTTCCCATCATGGAGCTCGACAATGGATTTTGACAGGTATAACCCCACGCCCGTTCCCGGGAAGGGAGAATCACTCTTTACAAGATATGAAGTCGAGAATGGGTGCCACACGTCTTGGAGCTGCTCGGACGTGAAACCTTCTCCTTGATCCCGGATAGAAACGATGTAAATGCCTTCAAGGCGCTCGGAAGTGATCCAGACATTACTTTTTGGAGGAGAATATTTTATCGCGTTTGAGAGGATGTTCGTGAATACCTCCTCGATACGGAAACCGTCTATATAAAGGGATTGGTTTTGGAGGTCGTTATGTATCGTGATGTTGAAGGTTTTAGCTAGAGGAGTAACTGATTCAATTGCTCTTTCCATCAAGTCAGCAGTTGATTGCTCATTTTTGTGGAGTTCCATCCGATTACTTTGAATCCGCCCTACATCAAGAAAATTATCTATGATTTTAGACAGTTTTTTCGCTGAGCGGGTAATACTCTCAATATCCCCGAGATTAATCATTTTATCGAGCGATTTACCTTTTTTCAAGCTGTTTTCGATTAATTCAGACCAACCCATAATTGGGACGAGGGGGGTCTTAAGCTCGTGTGACGCAAAAGTAATGAGGTTCGATTTCATTTCTGAAATTTGCAAACTCTTTTCCAGCAATTCCTTGAGTGCAATTTCAGATTTCTTCTGCTTGCTTATGTCTGAAATAATGCCCCTGATTCCCCCAGCGTTTTTTCCTTTTATAATAGGAGCAGCGTAAATTTGTATCGGAAACGTATTCCCGTCCTTTCTTATAGCTGTGTATTCAAACGATCCTGCTTCTCCCGATTGCATCATCTGAATCATATGTTCTTTAATTTCTACGCGATCCTCCGACTCAATTAATTGCTCGATATTTGTTATGCCTGTAATATCATCACGTGTAAATCCAAAGACCTGAAAAACAGAATCATTGACGAATGAGAAAGTCCCCAGAGCGTCTGTCTCATAGATGACTTGGGGTAATGAGTTGATTAAATCGTGAAACCTTTCTGCATTTTCGAGCAACCCTTTCTCTGTTTGTTTTCGCTCGGAAATGTCGTCCACAAAATCATCTCTCTGAGATGATTTTCCGTTATTTTTTCCTTAATATCTATTCGTGGATTTTTTGAATTGTCTCATCTTAATATCTCATATGAGTCGGTCGATTCACATCATTGCCCCTGACCTCGCGAGTGCGTGGATCACCGCGATGAAGAGGGTGTTTTTTGAGGGGGAGTCTATTCGCACGGAATACGACAAAAATGAAAATGAACCTTCATTTGACTTTACAGCCCTTATCGAAATCCAACATCCTCTCTTGCAAGGTAAATCTCAAGCCCAACCACACAAGGCAGATGTATATGGGGTCATGTCCATTCGTGGAGGATATTTAGAGGAAATATTGGACGGGAGTCGGGATTCTCAAATATTA
>MBAA01000139.1:183-7912 GCA_001940655.1 Promethearchaeota archaeon CR_4 | reverse complement strand
GGCATCACGTGGCGTCCGATGTCGGATCCCCACCGGGAGGATTGTCCGTGCCTCCAGCGGGTTTGGGCTCGAGTCATCAATGGGAAACTTCACATGCAGACGAGTTGGCGCTCCCGGGACTTATATCGCGCACTTGGAGCAAATTGTGTGGGTATGATCGCGATGCAAAAAATGATAGCAGATCGTTTAGGTGTGGAATTGGGGTCTTATGTGGATTTCACCAATTCTCTCCACATCTATGGCCAGCGGAAAGTCATCGAGGAAGTCATCCAAATGTTCGACCGCCTGCAAAAACGGGAAGGATTAGAACCTGAATATGCCAAAATTTTAGAAGAGAGGAAGAAGCAGTTCCACATTGAATGATGAAAAACCTCGAAACAGCGCCTATTTTTCCCGTTATCGGGGGTCTCCCCCTCCAGGATGCGATTTTGAAGACTCCTGAACTGAGAAAATTCCTTCTTAAGGAGAATCCCCCTAAGATTGATCTGGAAAATCGCGATGCTCTCATTCTTTACAACACGACCATTGCGAGGGAAGTACTTGGTCTTGAATTACAGTTACAGAATTTCTCTGGTCTCATCCCAACCCCCATGCTTCGTTATAATTTCTTGAAACAGCTTCATCCCGACAATCTTTCCATTCTCGAAATAGGCACGGGACAGACCGCTATCATTAGTATGATCGCCGCCAAATGCTTTCGGGCCCGTTGCGTGGCAACGGAAATAAATCCGGTTTCAATCGAGAGAGCACGGCACCACGTTGCAATAAATAACCTCCAAGATCAGGTTAAAATCCTACCTGCTAGCGAGGGGAAACTGATGGATGGAGTTGTACCCGAGGGAGAACAATTTGACCTGATTATTACCAACCCCCCTTATTACGATGAAATTCTTTCCCCGCGGGTCATTTGGGCAGGGGATCCACGAGAATTGCTAAATAATCAAGACTCCCAGGGAAGTTTTTGCGTGCAGTTTTTTCAAGAAGCCCCGCATTTCCTCAAACAATCTGGATCCGCCGCAGCTCTCATCAGTGGTAAACAAACGAAAATCCTCGAGGACGTTTTCACATATATCGAAAAAGCTGGAATGAGGAAGGAAATATTTGGTTTGAAAGCAGGGACTCGGGTTCGTTGGGTAATTCGCGTCATTAATCCGATTATAAAATCTTGAGAATGATGAGCATTTTCAATTCTGATTCTTTTTGACCTAGCATATTTTTAAATGGGAGATATCCTTCTTTTTTAGCATATTATAGAGCGTGGTTATTATGACGACTAAAAAATACGAAGATTTCAAAGTTGGGGATAAGGCCGAGCACTCGAAAACCGTCACAGAGGCGGATGTCGTCCTCTTCGCAGGGATTTCTGGCGATTTCAATCCTCTTCACATCAACGAGGAGTTCGCCAAAAAGAGCCAATTTGGAAAGAGATTAGTCCATGGGTGTTTTTCATCCGCCCTTATTTCTGCCGTCATCGGGATGAAATTACCAGGTCCTGGAGCACTTTATGTCTCCCAGATAAGTAATTTCAGAAAACCTGTTTTTGTCGGGGACACGTTGACTGCCACGGCAGAAGTCGCGGAGAAATTCACGAAAAAAGAGGGGACGTTGAAATTTCTCAAGATTAATACTGTTGTCACGAATCAAAATGGGGTTGTAGTCACTGACGGAGAAGCGCTAGTCATCATTATGTGAAAACCCCCCTCACAATCTTTATAAACTCTCCGAGGAAATTTGAGATTAATGCCAAAGGATAACTACATTTCAAAGGAACTTCTCAACAATTACCGTTATCCGGCTGTTTTTGGCAAGTTAAATTGGGCTTGGCCTCGGCGAGAGTAATTTTCCTCAGTGGAATTTAGGAATTACTCTCGGAGCTTCTTTTGTGGAGTCATTTTTGACTTCGCAGTAGTCCAGCCCTTTTTTGGCTTGTTTGAAAACACACAGGTGAAAATTTATGGTGGATATCAACAAAATTAGGGTTAATTTACCCATTGAGAAAATACCGACGCATTGGTTGAACATCCTGCCGGATCTTCCCGAAAAGTGCCCGCCTCTGCTCTTTCCACAGACGATGCTGCCTGCTCCTTTCGAGGTAGTCACGCGCATTTTCCCGGTTGAATGTGTGAAGCAGGAAGTAGCTCAAGAACCGCTGATCGAGATCCCAAAAGAATTACGGGAAGCGTTTGTTCAGCTCCAACGGCCTACGCCCCTTCAACGTGCAATTAGTTTCGAGCGCGCTATCGGATTGAAGGGCGATGATATCAAGATCTACTACAAGCGGGAAGATGTCAGTCCTACGGGGAGTCACAAGTCCAACACAGCCCTCGTGCAAGCGTACTACGCGAAGAAACAGGGCCTAAAAGGCCTTATCACCGAAACAGGCGCCGGTCAGTGGGGTAGTGCGCTCAGTCTCGGATGTGCTACAATGGGTCTAGAATGCACGGTGTACATGTGCCGCGGCAGTTACCAGCAAAAACCCGGTCGGCGGGTCTTGATGGAGATTTACGGCAGCAAGGTTCATGCCTCCCCAAGTCCCGAAACGCAAATCGGTAAGGGTTTCTTCGACAAGGATCAAAACCACCCTGGTAGCTTGGGCATTGCTATTTCGGAAGCCTTGGAACACGCGATGCGGGACGACAAGTACCGGTACTCTCTGGGAAGTGTCGTGAATTTCGTACTCCTCCATCAGACTGTTGTGGGACAAGAGGCCCTTGAACAAATGAAGATGTTGAAGGAATACCCGGACGTTGTTATCGGATCCATCGGTGGCGGATCCAACTTCTTCGGTTGTGCATCGCCATTCATCAAAGCGAAGTTGAAGAAAGAACACCCGAACACCGACATCATTATGGTGGAACCTACAGCCGCGCCTAAGATGACCAAGGGGAAGTACGCGTGGGACTTTGGGGACGCCGTTGGTGCGGGCCCAGTTGCTAAGATGTATACACTGGGTCATTCTTTTGTTCCCTCGCCAATCCACGCGGGTGGGTTACGCTATCACGGATCTTCGCCCATCGTGTCCATCCTGAATAAGAACAAGGTCATCCGCACTGTCGCGCGGAGCCAGACCGAGGTCATTAAAGCCGGTGTCCTCTGGTGCAAGACCGAAGGAATCCTTCCAGCCCCAGAAACCTGCCACCCCATCTTTGAGGCGATGAACCAAGCACTCGAAGCGAAACGAAAGGGCGAGAAAAAGGTCATCCTCTTCAATCACAGCGGGCACGGATTCTTCGACATCCAGGCGTACACGGAATATTTGTCCGGGAGTCTCGTGGATTACGAATTACCCGACGAGGAAATTGAGGCATCCTTAGCAACATTGCCCACGGTTGACGAATCTAAATTCTAGATTTTATTTCTTCTTTTTCCTTTATTTTGTGTAGAGTGTGCCATTCTTTGCTGCGTTCGCGAAATTAGTTAGGAGATTCTTCAGTTTTAACTTGATTCCTACGAGGATCGCCTCCCTGCCGAAACCACGGTCAAAGAGGGTCGAGTTAAATTCGATGCTCTGGAGAAAGACTCCTACTTTCAATGTAGATCCCTCGCTTTTCACTCGCAGGCGAGCGTCCATCTTATTCACGTAGTTATTGTTACGGACGTTTAAATCATAGAGATGGCCCTTATCCCCGTCTACGCCCTTATATTCAAATATCAAATCCCCCTTGACGAGCAGGTTGACCTTGGTCAACCCTGTTGGATCGAAAGTGATCGTGTCTTGCATTTCCGAAGATAAAACGTTTGGTGCGGTAAAATTCGCGGAGATTTTTTCCACGGGAGCGATTTTTTCCCACACTTTCGCGTTAAATATCGCCTTCTCAAATTCGTCAAAATTCATGGGGAAATATTCAAGCAGGGAAAAGATGTTTGTAGTTTTCATATCAATCTTGTAAAGAGGATTATTCGTTGTTGTTAATCAATTTTACAATAATTCACATCTAGCATCTTTAATCTGGGAAAAATACAATCTCGTGTAATAAAATGCGTTCATCACGAGGGAATGGTTAATCTCGCCCGTGTTAATTAATCTCGGAATATCTTGAAGCGGGACAAATTGTAGGTCGATGATCTCGTTTGGTTCGAGTGATTGAACTCCCATTTTTTTAACTTCGAGCGCGAGGAACATGTGACACTTAAAGGGGTGTAGGGCGGGATTCGGGGATGCTTCACCGATTTTGATAATGTTACCCTCGAAACCTGTTTCCTCGCGGAGTTCGCGTTTTGCCGCATCAGCAGGATCTTCCCCCGGTTCCACGAGGCCTCCAGGTACTTCCAAGGAGATGCTATCTAATCCGAATCGATATTGTTTCACCATAACGACCCTCAAGTCAGGAGTTAGCGGAACAATGTTGACCCACGGTTGACTGTCAATGAGAAATGCGGAATATTTTCGTTTTGTCACAGGATTGGACAATTCTTGCTCGTAGACTTTGAACACGCGATAATTTCCGCGGAGTTCCCGCTTTCCTTTCTGCCAGAGATCCACCATGAGAGAACTAGTGTTTTTCTGTTAATGAATATTCGTCCGGATGTCAAATTGTGCTGGATATGAACTCTTAATAACTGTCGGTTGCATAGCCTTAATAAGAACGAAAAAATTTCTTAGGGGAGAGCGTAGTGTTTCTTGGGGTCGCGTCAAATGGTGGAAAATATCGAAAAAAGTCAGAAAATTGAGAAAATCAAAAACGGTACTGTTATCGACCACATTAAAGCTGGGAAGGCCTTAATCGTTCTAAAAATCTTAGGAGTCGACGGTTCGAACGGGGAGTTAATTACGATGGGCATCAACGTAAAATCCAGCAAAGCCGGCAAGAAAGACATCATCAAATTCGAAAATGTTTTTCTCAACGAACACGATGTGAATAAGATCGCGCTCATATCTCCGAGCTCAACCATCAACATCATCAAGGACACGCAGGTAGTAGAAAAATTTACAGTGGAACCTCCAGCCCGTGTGGATTTTGTGAAGTGCCCCAACCAGAATTGTATCTCGAATCAGGGCGAGCCAGTCAATCCTACCTTTGATGTAATTAGTAAAACTCCCCTCAAGGTGCAGTGCGCCTATTGCGATCGGATCCTCTACGGTGATGAGGTCATGGCATTTACATTCTGAGATTTCAAGGTAAGATTTTGGTCAAGGGACAACGAAATTAGGGCCACTCGTCACGATGAGCGTGTGTACGACGGTACTTGTCACCATAAACAAGAAAAAGAACGCCATCACTGCCGTTTTGAGAATCATCTTCCAATCCCACTTGTCTTTTTCATAGGGCGCGAGGCGCATCGCAAGGGGGAACGGGGCCACCCACCAGAAAATCATGAGCCAGAGGAATAACCCCCACCCAATCAACCCGATTAAGCGGCCGACCAACCCGGCAGCAAACCCAAGAAAAACCTTATACATATAGAGTTTTTCCTCATTCGTCTTAGGTTTCTTGTCCTTGTCTTCTTCCGGGATGAGGAACTTTAATCTCTTATATTTCCGGCGGCGTTTTTTTTCGGTAGGTCTCTCAATGTCTTCCGCCCCTTGGCCGGTTTCATCTGATTCCTCAGTATATTTCTTCTTTATTTTGGTCAAGTCGCGTCAACCCTTGGAAAATCGGCGGAGGATAGCGTCACCCAATTAGTCGCTTGATATAAAATTTCCCCAATCGAGTGAAAATAAATTACTCACCAATGAGCTGCAATGAACTTTGGCAAGGATATCTGAATTCCACAACTGGTGTAGACCCAATCGAGTTGATGTTCGTATAAAGGAGCATTAAGTTAGCAGGGAAATTCATCCTTTTATTTATCAAATATTATGTCAATTCTCATGTTAAATTCTCCGTATAACCTTCAAAAATGGTCGAGTTCCACGAAATCTTTGTCAATTTCTTCTTCTTACTCGATTGGTGCAGAAGATATATATTCTTGGGGACATATTTCTGCGTGAAATGTTCATTTCACGCAAGTTTGTATTCCATTATCTCATAATTTGAAGAAAAACCACTTCCCAGACCAGATGATGAAAACTAGCTCCTTCTAACACGAAAAATTCCAAAAACATCGGCATCTTTAGGTTCCTCGCGTACCACGGGAGTTGCCCGAATTGAAACAGATGCTTTCCAACACAGATCTATTCGCCCTCGTGACCGAATTGAAAGTTATGGACGGGGGATACATTCTCAACGTCTACGAATACGCCGGGGATCGCTTGATCTTGAAACTCCGCACGAAAGAGGGCAAAAAGATGCTCCTCATCGACCCCAAAAAGCGGGTTCACCTGACAGAATTTAAATACCCGATGCCGAAGCTTCCTACCCAATTTTGTATGGTGTTACGCAAGTACATGAAGAAAAGGCGCATTCTCAAGGTCTATCAGCATAACATGGATCGCATCTTCATTATGGAACTTGGAAGCGAAGAAGGGGCTCCCTGGAAATTCATTGTAGAACTCTTCGCGGGGGGGAATTACTTGCTCTTAAACGGGGAAAACCAGATCTTCCTCGCGAAAAAGTACAAGGTCGCAAAAGACCGCAAAGTGCTCGCCAAGCAGGAATATGTCTTCCCCCCGCCCCGGGGCACGGACATAAGTAACTTAACTGAGACCGAATATAAAGATGCTATGTTGCATTCGGATACCGACCTCGTGCGGACTATCTCCCGAAACTTCAACTTGGGAGGAGATTTTGCTGAAGAAATCTGTGCTCAAGTGGGAATCTCCAAAGAAACACCTGCGAAAGACTTGACCGCCCCCCAGCTTTACCAGGTCTTCCTCGCTTTGAAAGGTATCTCGGAAAAGCTGGTGAAGGCCGAATTTGCCCCCGCCATCATATGCACCCAAGCGGGCGATTACGATACTTTCGTCCCGTTTCCAATGAAGAATTACGAGGGTTTGCCCTCGAAATCGTTTCCGACCTTTAATGCTGCAATTGACGAATTTTTCGGCAAGAGTGACGTGGATGCTTTCAAGGAGGAACAGGAAGGTGAGATTCGGCAAACACTTTCGAAGTACGAACGAATCCTCCAGCAACAGCAGGCCACCATTGCCGAACACCAGGAAAAAGCCAAGAAAAATCAAGCAATCGGTGAACTCGTGTACGCTCACCTGATGGATTTGGACGAACTGCTAACCACGGTCAACAAGGCCTGGAAAGAGGACAAGAAATCATGGGAGGAGATCAAGAACATCCTCACCAAGGGGAAGGAAATGAAAATTCCCTCCGCATTATTGTTCCAGAATTTCAAACCTGCTCAACAGGAGATGGTGGTTAACTTGGACGGGAGTGTTATTTCCGTTTCGCTCCACGATACCGTTCATCAGATTGCGGATCATTTTTTCTCCGAGGTAAAAAAGGCTCGCAAGAAGATCGAAGGGACTAAGGAAGCGATGGTCATCACGGAAAAGGGGATTAGCAAGGAATCCCGTATAAGCGAACGGATGGAGTCCAAATTCACAGGCCTTGTCCGTCTCCGCAAGAAAAAGTGGTATGAGAAGTTCCACTGGTTTTTCACCAGTGACAAGTTCCTCGTGATTGCCGGGCGGGACGCGAGTGCTAACGAGACCATCGTGAAAAAACATCTCGAGAAAAATGACCTCTTCTTCCACGCTGATGTCAAGGGGGCGCCAGTATGCGTGGTCAAGAATCCCGATGGCGGCGTCATTCCCGAGACCACCATCAACGAAGCTGCCACCTTTGCCGGGTGTTATTCTCGCGCCTGGCGGTTTGGGTGGGGAGATATGGCTATC
>MBAA01000139.1:0-124 GCA_001940655.1 Promethearchaeota archaeon CR_4 | reverse complement strand
GGGATCATTCTTCGTGAGTGGAAAGAAAACTACGATCACGTCCATCTACCTTAAGCTGGCGATTGGGTTACAGTTTGAGGTGATCCCGAAGGAAGCCGAAGAGGAGGAGGACCAGATCATCCCC
>MBAA01000032.1:20634-21501 GCA_001940655.1 Promethearchaeota archaeon CR_4 | reverse complement strand
GGAA
Source organism: Promethearchaeota archaeon CR_4 (assembly GCA_001940655.1). Classification (GTDB taxonomy): domain Archaea; phylum Asgardarchaeota; class Lokiarchaeia; order Sigyniarchaeales; family CR-4; genus CR-4. The sequence goes on along the minus strand of MBAA01000032.1, from coordinate 21,497 downwards.
TCTGGAAACCGGATCTTCTTGCCACGCTAGCGTACATCCACCGCGAAATGGGGGATATGAAAGGATTGTACGAACACTATCCTGAAACTCCCCAAGGATTCCTAACGTGGAAAGAAAAGATCCTCCAGTTATTAGGTAATGCGAAAAAAATCTTGGCCCCGAAACAAGACCTGTTCACCTATAAAACAACACAGAAAAAAAGGCAAAATCCCGCGTTCTGGGTTGTATGAATGTCCGGAAAAAGTATTTATACTTTGTATCATCCTCCTAGCGTAATATTTAAAGACTAATATGATGTAATAATATCTAGTTGGATGTTTTAACCTTCCGATATACGGGCAAAATCCAGCAGGTGGCATGATTGCTCTATAACATATTTATTTATGAAAGTACCACGGGACTCCTAGTTTGGGACCGGAACTTCGATCCGGCAAATCGACAGAAAATGGAGGTGTTTAGTTCCTTCTTTTCCGCCATTAAAACGTTCATCCGTGAAATGGTTCTCAAGGGGTCCAATGGCGATGACCTGAAGAATATTGAAATGGGAAAACATTTGATAATGATATATGCCTTCAGGGAATTGGGACTAGACTTAGTATTTATTGCAGATTCGGATGACGAGCGAAATGTTAAAAAGATCGTGCCGCGAATTGGGGAAATCCTGAATACCCACAAGTATTTGTTCGAAACGTCTATCGATGGCGAAGTCAGTCGTTACAAGACCCTCTCCCAACCAATTATGGAAGTGTTAAGTAAGCAGAAAGGCCTCATCGACCAAAAAAGAAGTCTCCTAGAAGACCACGAAATCTTCATTCGTCGCCTTTTCGCGAAACGCGGGAAATTAGATCCATCTGAAGATCTGG
>MBAA01000032.1:18726-20610 GCA_001940655.1 Promethearchaeota archaeon CR_4 | reverse complement strand
AGCGCTCCACAAAGCCTTAAATAGCATTGCTAACACACGCAAAACCGCTCAAGAAGCGGATTACATGCATGTCTTCCGCAACCTTATGGATTTTGCCGAGAATGTGCAGAAAGTTGCAGATGAGGAAATTGCGGTTCGCTTCCGGGTAATTGCCCGTTATTTCATTGACAAGGATCGCATCCCCTCAGACATCTTATTGAAGAGTATTAGCGAGATTATCAATTTGAAAGATGATGCTTTTGAGGCGCTTCACGACACCTTTAATGTCCCAATGCTGGAAATTGTATCATAGTCCTCGTAATTTTCTTTTTGAAGCACAAAAGTTATTTAGCAAAACTATGATACTAAGTCTGTTAAGGATAAATTTCATTTAGTTAGATGTTGGGGATCAATGCTTTATAGCATCTTTCTTTACGAGAGCGCAACTGGTCTACTTATCTGGGACCGTAACTTTGACTCCACGAAACCAGACCAAATCGAAATGTTCTCATCTTTCTTTTCAGCAATTAAAACCTTCGTAAGAGAGACGATACTAAAGGGAACCACCACGGATGCTCTAAAGAATATTGAAATGGGAGACCACGTCATCACCTTTGTAGTGGTCAAAGAACTCAATATTGACCTCGTGTTTATCACGGATAGGGACGATGAGAAAAATGTTAAGAAAGTGACCCCAAAAATCATTGAAGTTTTGATGGCTCACGGAAATTTATTTGCAGAGGAATTTAATGGTAATGTTCGAAAATACCAGGTCTTGACTGATCCAATTGAGGAGGTGTTACAGAAGCAAAAAGGCCTCATAGATCAGCAAAAGAGTTTAATTGAAGACAAAGAAGTCTTCATTAAACAACTATTTACAAAACGTGGGAAATTAGACCCAAGGGAGGAAGAGACGCTCCGCACGGAGTGGGAAAAATTAAACCGTCAACTTGCCATTACCACAAACCTTCTCCAGAAGAATCAGATCTTGGAACAAATGATGCACATCGAGCAACGCCTTGCGGACGATCAAAAATTCCTAAACTCCTCTCGCATACACCAACAACTGACGAAAGAAATCTCGGATTTACATTATAAACTCAACTATTGGCTCAAGGAAACAAAGAATAATATGCAAAAAGCAATAAGTAGTATTGCTCAAACTCAAAAATCATTACAAGATGCAGATTACAAGGATGCCTACCGCACACTCTTGGATTTCTCCGCAAATATCCGTAAAATTGCGGATGAATCTTTAGCCATCCGTTTCCGGGATTTAGCCCGCTATTTGATTGACAAAAATACCATCCCACCAGATGTCTTATCCAAAGCCATCAGCGAAATAATGAATCTCAAGGATGATGCCCTCGAGATCGCCTATAATGCCTGAATCAATTTGAGTGCCAAACGTGATGAGAAATAAGGGGCGCAAAGACCGCAAAGACCTTTTAGGCAGAAAAAACAATGGTTTTGTTATATGGGAACAAGCTATGCTGAATTGCCTGTTTGCCTGATTTATTCTTGGACTTCACGAAATGTTAATTTAGGAGTTTTTAATAGGAACCATAATCTTTGGTGTATCTAGTCTTATGGCAATTTTGGAAGCCGGTCTGTTATTTGAAGGGATCACCCTCGTTTCACAGGCATATTATACGACAGAGGTTCAACTCAACGAACAGCTCCGTGCCGGTCTTTTATCAGCAATCTCAGGTTTTGCCAAGGAAGCATTCAAGGACTCCATCGAAAGTTTTTCCTTATCAAAGTATGAAATCGTCTGCACGGGTCGCACGGTCAAAGTGCCTGGTTATCAAAAAGACGCAACAATACTCGCTTTTGCCATCATTGACAAGGGCACCAAAGTCCAGATCGTAAAGAAGAATTTAGAAAAGGTATTGGACACGTTTT
>MBAA01000032.1:18355-18708 GCA_001940655.1 Promethearchaeota archaeon CR_4 | reverse complement strand
TAGAAGTCACTTCAGGAAACATAAGTCAATTTGACCCTTTCAAGCTAAGGATGGACCAGATTTTCGATGATTTAAGATTGAAATCCGAGGACCGTTTCAAGAGTATTTTCTGATTAATACCAAGAATTAAAAAAAGGAAAAGTTCCCAGTCAGGATTCTAGACAAATTTATTGTTCAGTTGTCCGGGTATTTTGCCTGCTCCTCTTGGAGTTTCTTCATCTCAACAGCTTTTCGCGTTTCCTCTGCTTTGATCTTTTTCTGTAAGTCTTTTTCTTGTGCCTTTAACTCTTTCTCGCGAGATTTGATATCTCCATGCGCTTCTTTGAGATCTTCCTTCCTTTTGTCGACACGCT
>MBAA01000032.1:16250-18338 GCA_001940655.1 Promethearchaeota archaeon CR_4 | reverse complement strand
AGATTGTATCCCTGCATATTGAGTAATTTCTTGACGAAAAGAAACGTGGAGATCAGTAACCCACTAAAATACACGAGGGATAAAATCCACCAATAGGATCTTGCTTGATCATAAAATTCTGTTAGTCTCGCGGCAAAGGGGAATAGATCCCTAGCAAAGGGCAACAAGAAACTAATAACCGCAATCGCGATCATAGCAACAATGAGCGCGCCTCGTTCGGGTTTGTGGATAAGGTCGGCATTGATTGCGAGCTCTATAAAAAATATTCCACAAATTATTGCAATCGGGGTGAACAATAGTGATCCAATACTGATAACGGGGAGCATAATGATAGCCACTCGTTGTTTGGTCAGTTGCCCCACTTCTTTGAGCGTTAGTGCGTCTTGCACCGTTGCTTTAGCATAATCCTTGCGCCATGTAAACCACCGTTTCTTCAAACCTCGGCCTAGATCCTTCATAACTCGCTTGGCCTTGTCCCCCGTGGTGGTTTCAGTTGCTTCCATCATATTTTCGTTAATTGTGGGTCTAATGTACAGGGAAATGAGGAGGGAAACAATGCCGTAAATGAATAATATGTTATCCCACCAGTGTTCAGTTGGCCCGTTGAAGTAAGTCAGGAAGATTTTGACGAAATAATACACCAATAAGACGATAGGGACGATGATCAGTAGAACCCAATTGAAGAGGGTCAGTCGTGTTTTATTTTGCTTGAATTTGTCACTATATTTCGTCAAAAAAATGATTGCAACAGATGTGAGCGTGAGCATTAATCCAAATCCAGCGATGAATTTGGTGGCACAAAATAGGATGATGGTCGTCCAGTTCAATGAGGTTTCCCCGGTCAACCATAACCACAACATCAGGATCGTTGAAACCCCGAGAGATATGGCATATGTTAGGAGGATTTTCTTGCGAATTGGTTCCATGCGTTTTCCCACTTTTCCTGAAATTATGCATTTCATCTTTATGAATGGTAAAAACTAAGTCCTGTTCATATTAATTGTATTAAGTATAAAAAACTGGTGTGAAGATGTAAGAATTATGAGCACAACAGAACCACTTAAGAGTCGCGTAAGTGTCAGAAAATTCACCAAACAACCTATTCCACAAGAGATCTTGAAGGATATTTTGGAATGCGGGCGGTGGGCACCAAGTGGATTGAATAATCAACCGTGGTTTTTTGTTACAGTAACAATCCGTGACCTGCTAGAACAACTCGCTAAATGTACGAGTTCAGGAGATGTGATTCAGCAATCCACTGCTTGTATTGCGGTCTTCCTTGACATGCCGAAAGGGTACCACCGCACGAAAGACGTGCAAACGATGGGAGCGTGTATTGAAAATATACTCTTGGCGGTTCACATGCATGGTTTAGGCGCGTGCTGGCTTGGAGAGATCCTGAATAAGAAGGAGCAAGTTTGCATTATCTTGAACATTCCGGTTGACCGGTTCGAACTCATGGCGGTGATCGCTATGGGATTTCCCAATGAAAAAACTAATAGAAGTAATAGAGTACCGCTCGAAGAGATATGGCGTGAGGAAAAATTCTCTTAGGGAACGAATCAAATGAATTTTTTGATCTGTTTTTCGTCGGGGGATTTGAAAACGTCTTTGATTTTGTCGGAGCGACGAAAATATCCGCTCCACTGGAAGGAGAGGCGGCCTCGAGGTTTTATATAGTTTTTATCCAACTTTTCACTTGACAGCTATGATGGTCAAGAGACTTCTGTTGGATTCCGGGTTCTGGCAACAACGCAAAACCGAAGTTCCCACGTATATTTCTCACTCGACGGCGAATGGCGGGATGTGGGTTAAAGTTTTCTCCAAAAACCAGTACATCGTAAAGTGTGGGACTCAAATTCAAGAATGCGATTATCAAACATTATTAAAGATTCTCGAACGTAGATCAATCCGGGACAACGTCTTTTCCAATGCGAGCTCATTCTTTCTTAAGGGAAAGAAGAAATTGAGCACTATTGCCTTATAACATATCACTTTTTTAGCTTTTTCTTTCCTTTGAGTTTTTCCCTGTTGAACATAAATAGATCCGCGCATATAATTGCGCAATATGGACGTTGCACCTAACTA
>MBAA01000032.1:13818-16242 GCA_001940655.1 Promethearchaeota archaeon CR_4 | reverse complement strand
AGAACCTGAAGATTATTCGCGTAGAGATGTTTCAGGTCCTCGATAAAGGATTGGACGCATTACGGGAACTCATCCGCCAAGAATTTCCAGACCTCCTGCATAAAGTTGGGATGCCCATAATCTACGATTTCGTCATCAAGGGTACCCTGAAGAAAAACGTGAGAAAACAAGTCGACATCGTGTTAAGGGAAGCCCTCCGCTATGATGGAAATTCCCCCATCCTTGATTCGATTGTCGAGGAAACGTTTCCAGATTATTTTGAATTGGATATGACCAACCAGCATTGTGACCACAATCACCCGAAATTCCCGGAACTGCAACAGATCATCAAGCTCAGTTACCGGGCGAGAATTTCGACAGTTTGGCAACTCTTATATTTTCAGGGTGCGAATAACTATGATGATCTCATTCGGAATGTCTTCAGAACGCGGGATTTAACGCGCGTGGCCCTTGAAGAGCATTATATCATCACAGATAAGGCAGTAGACCTCATCGAACAACATCCAGAGCTCGTTCGCCACGATTTTTACGACAAAGTCTATTGGGCTCGCAATATTCGGATTATACGGGCCAGTTATGAATATGCCCAGCGCTTTTTGGCAGAGAAATTAAACATATTATTCCCGGAGAGGAACGATCATATCGAAAATTGACCCGCAAATTAAGGACGCGTTGAAAAACCTCGGATTCACGGATTATTTCGTCAGCATTTACGTGACCCTCCTCAAACACAAGGAATTAGACGCCCGCCGGCTCAGTGAATTGCCTAACGTGCCGTATTCCCGCGTGTATGAAGTTTTAAATGAGATGATCGAGAAAGGGGTGATCATTAAGATCGACGGACGCCCCAGCACGTATTCCGCGACCACCCCACGCGAAATGCTCACCTCCCTCCAGGCAAACCAGAACCAATTTTTCGAGCAAAATGCGCGAGTAATTCGACCGTATTTGGAATCCTTGTTTGGCCCGGAGAAGAGCGCGGTGGAAACATCTTTATCCATCATTTACGGTAATAATGCCATTTGCGCCCGCTTGACTAATGTCATAAAATCGACAGCCCAGAGTTTATCTCTCGCTATAGCAGACTTGGAGGCCTATTTTCCCCCCATTTCAACGGAGCTGGAACGATTGAAGGCCCGAAACGTCCACATCACCGTGATTGTCGATGATTCGCAAAAAGGCACGCCGAATTTCAACCAAATTTCCTCCCTCGTGTCCGTGAAGACAAGTCCAGACCTCTTGGGTACTTTTGCGATAGCGGATGGCATCAACGTGCTAATCATATCTCCTAAAGCAACGCAAGGCAGCACCCACACTCCCTTGGAGGTGATTGGCCTGTCCAGTAGTCACAGCTCGGTTGCCTACGTGTTTCAAGCCATATTCCAGAAAATAATAGAAAAATGACGAACTCAAGCTGGGGAGTTAGGCTGCAAGTAATTTGTTAAATTACGGCGGGGTGAGGGTAAGTGGGACTCCAGATTGGTGGTTGGCAATTTCCTAAAGGTTTGTGCGCTGCGCCTTTGCAGGACATCACAGATGACCCTATTTTTCGGATGATGTGCCGGGCAAGCGGCGCGGAGCTCACTTTCGTACCGATGATAGATATCGGCGAATATTGTAGACATCCAGATACCCACCGAATGCTCTTGGAACATCCCCAAGCGGAAAAACCCTTTGCAATTCAATTAATTGGCAACTCCAAGTCCCCAACGAAAGAATTCTTTGATCTAATCTCATCCTTTGACGTGCAGATTGTCGACCTGAATTTATGTTGCGCTGCGCGAAGCGCTCTCACGAGTAACACGGGTGGTGCGTTGCTCCGCAAGATGGGTAAAGCAGCGGACTTCGCAACGCATATCATAAAATATTCCCCTGTACCCGTGAGTGCAAAAATGCGGAGCGGGTGGTCGCGGGAGTTTAATTATGGTCCTGAGATCGGGAAAGAACTGGAACAATGCGGTATTGCAGCCATCACGGTTCATGGGCTTTCCGTGAAAGCTAAATATTCCGGAAATTCCAATCCCCGCCCCATCAAGGAGATACACGAAGCAGTTCACATACCGGTGATAGCTAATGGGGACATTAAAACCCCTGAAGACGCGTTAAATGTGTTAGATGCCACCGGGGCAGCTGGTATAATGATCGGGCGAGCCTCGATAGGAAATCCGTATGTATTCTCGGAATTGAGCAATATTAAATCCAATTCCTCCAACCAATTAAATCGGGAAATTCAACCTCTTTGGTTATTGCTGGATTATATGCAGACGGGCAAAGAATACGAAATTGGGTTGGAATTCTCCCGCGCCAGACATTTCTTGTACGTCCACCTCAAGGACACGGCTAGGAAGAATTTATTGCGAGAACAACTGGATTCGATAGAAACTTTGGATGAATTTCTGTTTCGTTTCGTTCCAAAATATCCAA
>MBAA01000032.1:9736-13735 GCA_001940655.1 Promethearchaeota archaeon CR_4 | reverse complement strand
GAACATGAACTCTGCCGGATAAAACTGGTATTTCAGTTTCTGGTCGATCAATTGCTTTTACTGGGAATACGAATAGATTTTTATTTAGGGGAGCAGAGCTCATCTTATCGTTACATACACGGTCGCGTGACGGCATAAGATGGAAAATTATGAAGCCAATCCAATATACGAGTTTATTTTTCCTCGCAGGCATATTATTAGTGCTCGCGATGGCAATACACGGAATGCATCAACCCATCGGAACTCGAGGCAACAATATTAGGGAGTATGTTGCCCCGTCACCGGCAGCATCCAATGTCGATTACCTCTATACTCTCGGGGTGACTGGAGAAAGTGGATCCGACAACAATCATTTCCAATTTGTTTGGGGGTTAGTGGTAAATGCCACCGGGCACCTCTACGTTGCGGACGCAGGCAATAATCGCGTACAGGTGTTCGACAGAGTCGGAACCTATCAGTACACCATTGGTAGTGGTTATGGGTCTGACAATGCACACTTTTACGGCCCAAGCGGGGTCGCTGTGAACACCACCGGGCATCTCTATGTTATGGATACTGATAATCAACGTGTTCAGGTGTTTGATAGTACCGGTACCTACCTCTACACGATCGGTACACCACAAGTTATAGGAAACGATAACGACCACTTCCACACTCCTCTTGGAGTCACTGTGAACAATACTGGGCACGTCTACATCGCGGACACGGAGAATAACCGCGTGCAGGTGTTTGACAGGGCTGGCAACTACCAGTACACCATAGGCGCTGGGGTACAGGGGTCTGACAACGCCCACTTCTATAATCCAATCGGGGTCGCGGTGAATACCACAGGGTACCTCTTCGTTGCGGACAGTGGCAATCATCGCGTGCAGGTATTCGACAGTGCCGGAGTTTACCAGTACACCATCGGCACATCGGGCGTTGCCGGGTCCGATACCGCCCACTTTAATTCCACTATGGGGGTCGCGGTGAACGCCATCGGGTATATCTACGTCTCAGAGTGGGGAAACCACCGCGTGCAGGTGTTTGATCACGCCGGGACATACCAAGATACTATCGGGGTGACGGGAGAACCCGGAGCCGACAACGGACACTTCAATTATACTACGGGGATTGCGGTGAACGCGACTGGGCACCTTTATGTCTCGGACTACTACAACTACCGCGTGCAGGTGTTTGGTACCCGAGCGCCGACCGCGTTATCCATCGCCATAAATGACGGGGCAGAAAAGACTACCAATACTAGCGCGATATTAACCCTATCCGCCATTAATGCAACCGAGATGTGCTTCTCGAACAACGGCACCACCTACACTGACTGGGAAGCGTATAGTACTTCGAAGTTATGGGAAATCACCTTCGAACCGGGCGAGAAAACCGTGTACTTCAAGGCACGATATGGCCTTAGTGAGGCCGCGGCAGTCTCCGACACCATCACCTACCTCCCCCCAAGCGAAATCCCTGGATACCCTTTGATCATACCCTTCACAATCATCGGTCTCAGTATACTCTTCCTCCGGCGATACACGAGGCGTATTCCACGCCGGTGATTCCATTTCTTCCTCGTTTTTCTCTTTCTTGTCTTTTTCTTTGTATTTCATGTAAGAGGGAGCATCATATTTGGAAATTTGCCTCTGATTGCTAGAGTTTGGAGAACATTACTTAAGAGTGGAAAGTTTGGGGGAGAATAGAAATCTCTGCGGGTTCATTGTTATTGCTGTCGCTATTTTTCACGAATAGTATTTTTCCGGACTTGATGCGAATCCCCTATACAACTAACGTGGCGCACATATTTTCATCCGTTTTTTGATGATCGGGAGCCTCATGTCCAATAGCATTCAAATCTATGACGAGCTCTCCATCTCACGTACCAAACTTTAAAAAAATAAAATATGAACCCAAGATTATGGCATCGCCAAATCCTGTTTATTTGGTCGGACCGTGGATGAAATTCCTTGCGACCGCCAAGGATGAAAGCAGGGCCAAAAAAATTGTCGAGAAATTGAAGAAGGAAGGGTATGGAGAGGTATTTACTGTTCACGTGAATCAAAAGAAAAAGGATGCTATTCAGATTGGAATCTTTGACGAGGAACAGGTCGCCCTATTTGACGAGGAAACCAAGGGAACTCGCTATAAACAGGAAAAATGCGCCGTTTGTGGGAGAATAGAAAGTGAAAACCGCTTTTTCAAGTGCCAGAACTGTGGGTTCTGGGAGTGCCAAGATTGCGGGATCAAGAGGTTATATCATGGGGAGGTTCCACTCGTGCACCAGTGCGGGAAGGACAGTTTCGAGTTTCTAGGAAACATCGGTTCGTGTGATAAGTGCGGGGAAGCGTTAAGTTTTCGAAGTGCCCCCCAAGGACTCCGCGTGCGGATGATGGCGAAAACCCCAATAGCCCGCACGCAAATGATGACACTCGGTTCCATAGGATGCTTCACGGCAGACAAGTGTTTCATTGAGAAAGAAATCTGGTGGGTCTTAAAATGGACGAAAAATTTAGCTGACCAATTGAAATTCTATCATACAGATCCCACGGAGTGGTTCCTGTTCTACACCCAAATCAAGTCGAATTTAGTTCGAGCGGAGTGGAGTGCATCCTATGTACTCGATGTCATCGACAAATTTTTCCAGCAGATGGAACCCCTTTTAAGGCGATCCCTTGATCCATTTAAAGATACGAGTGTGCGCCTCCAAAATCTCTTCCCATTGCTGAATCTACAGGCATTGTTGCACAAGAATACGCTCACGTTCATCAACAGTTGGGTTGATCCCTTTGTGTATGATCAATTCCTCGCGCACATCGAACAAAACATACAAGGAAATGGGCAGTTATTCTCCGAAAGGCCTAAGGAAGCCATTGCTAATTTGAGGCGTCTCGGTTCGAAAATTCAAGACATGGCCTATTTTTCCTCCTTCGCCCCCTTAATAGAAACCCTAATCTTTGCGGAAATGCTCGACAACCTCATGAACCAATACCCTATCCATCTCCAATGTTAAGTCCGCTTGCTTTTAATAACGTGGGAGAACCACTCTTATAAGACGAATGGATTCCAAATGGAAGGAGGCATCTTTTTTTATCTTAGATTATTTGTCTTGGTTATTGGGGATTTGTTTCTCGCAGGCTACCTTAGTCTGGCATAATCCACAGGCGTAGATCTTAATGCCATAGCTCTGCTGAATATATGATAATTGAGAATACACGAATTCCTTGCAAAGATTCTTGTCATGCCCTCGGTCTGTGATGGCTCCCGCGGGACACCGCTGGGCGCAAATCATACACCCTCCGGTTTGATAGAAAACGCAATACTGGTGGATGTCCGTTGGTCGTGCTGGAGATTCCAAGGGGAAGTTCACCACGACACTGCCAATGCGGTGGGCTTTGCCCTTACTCGTGATGAGACCATCGGATAACCCAAACGTGCCCAATCCTGCGGCGTATGCCACATGACGCTGAGACCACGTGGAAGCCCACCCGACCTTCTCGTCTTGAAGTTGTTTGAAAAGTCTCTTGTCCTGTTCAGGCGCCACTGCGATGAACCCGCGTTGTTCCAGGAATTCCACGAGGTGACTTTGAAGTCTGTTGTTGAAATCTTGGCCAAATAAACGGGTGTAGGCCCACCGCCGGGAGGGGTGGTCTTTCATCCCTGCATTTTCGTCCCGGGTCGCTTGAGAAATCGGGAGAATGTAGGATATTACTCCTACGTGTTCTGCTGGTGGAGGCGTGACTCCCTTTAGTTTCGAATATTGAGTAATAGCCTCTACAGGGGTCGAGTGAAAATTCCCAATCACCTGTTTCAGGTGCGAGAAAAGCGGGTCGGTGCCAGAAACGAACCCTACGAGAGGTGTTTGGTACATGAGGGTATGATTCAGTTTTTCGAACCGGTTCGCAGTATCCTCTCTTACCATCCGCTCGATCTCTTCAGTCATAAGTCGCTTGAATTCGTCTTGACATAGTTTCATTGTGATACCATCTACTGCGGGATCGCTTCAGGTTAATA
>MBAA01000032.1:9088-9700 GCA_001940655.1 Promethearchaeota archaeon CR_4 | reverse complement strand
TCTCCGCGACTTCCTTGCCTTTTTTGGTGTAAACCTTGATGTAGTCGAGCTCCTTCAAAATGATCTCGCCCAAGTGATCAAGTTTTTGAGGAACTCCGTTGATGATGGCAGTGGGGAGGATTTGGCAGCGATCTCCCACGATCTGCCGCAAACGCTCGAAATTTGCTTTGGCATTGGGATTATCCCCCTTCGTGGCAATGACGAGAGCGCGGCGCCAGCTCAAACCCGAATCTAACGCGTCCTCGATATCTTTTAACGTAAATTTATCCCAGATCTTGAGAACTGCATGTTGGTATCCGTTATAAAGAACGATCTCCTCTATTTTTTCGACTGGAATCTCGCAATCCTTGGCTTCCGGGGATAGAAACCGGACTTGAACCCGGCCAGACCCTGTTCGTTCTATCGTGATGGACGGGGGATTTTGGTTGAGGCGAATGCGAGCAACCCCGAATTCTGCCATTAATAGATCCCACTGTGTGATGGGGTCTTGCGAGAGGTCGATACATATGGCAATCACGTCCGTAGAGCGCAACAATGGGAAAATTTTTAGGCCATTGCCCACGCCACTTGCCGCATCTTTCATAATGGCGGGCAGGTCTATCATTTGGAAGT
>MBAA01000032.1:7436-9062 GCA_001940655.1 Promethearchaeota archaeon CR_4 | reverse complement strand
ACCACGGGCTCGGATGTAAATGTACCAATTCCGCTCGTACGCGCCCCAGTCATGGCATCCAACAAGGCAGATTTTCCCACCCCAGGATTTTGGAAAGCACTCACCAAACAGATTTGTGCTGTATCCTCTTTCTTGATAGAGAACGCACTCTTTGCGACTCCTACTTGTACCTTCCGTCGTTCCACATCCTCTACCTGCTCCCGCTTCAACTTGGCGAGCCGGGAGCGGTTGAGGGCTACGATCCGCTCGGTAGACTTGTGCTTGGGCACAATGGACAAAAATTCCTCGAGACGTTTGATGCGATCCTCGAGTGTCTTTGCTTCCAAGTAGTGGTCATACGCACGTTGAGCAACGGGGCCGATGTTAGAAGACATACGTGCCTATCACCCCAACGGAGTTAAATTTGTCTAAAACTAATATTTGTTGTGCGAGATGAGGACTTATAGTTTATTCTCGAGGTTTCATCAAGAGGTTTTTCTACAAGGATGCCTAGAAGTTTTCCTGATGGGGAAAACCACCAGAACAGGTACATGTGATAACTCGCAAAAGGCATTACTTGCTCTCTTGAATTATGTGGACAATGCCAACTTGTTCCTCTTGGAATTATCCCTCGCGGTCATCCGCCAGCTCGAGAATGAACCCTTTGTAGCAAAATTTCAGCAAGTCTGCGCGAAGGAATTCGCCAATTACCTTGGAGAGATCAACCCGAAGAACGTCACCCGATATATGAACTTGGCAAAGATCGTGCATTTTCTTGCTATAGAGACAGGCTTTGCGCCAGAATTCAAGGGATTTAACTACTGGCGGAAAAAACTCCTCGACTTGAGACTCGCGACTCGACAGGTGGAACAAGGCGGCGGTTGGGCGGGATTTGGAGGAGTCCATTCACATTATACATTTACAGACATTGGTATGGCGTTTTATAATCTCCAGACATGCCTACTCGTGAAACCATCGATTTCCCAAGATCTATTCAAGCAATCTTCCACACTCGATACGAGTGGTTTGGTGAATCTCGCAACTGAAACGATTCTCTTCAAGCGGAAACAAGTTAATGCAGATACCCCCTTCTCGAGGCCCCAATCAAAAGCATTGCAAAGCCTATTGGTTGGGATATTTGCCTACTTGGGACTCTTATTGCAAATGCAAAAAGAAGTATTATCAGAAGACCTGTGGTCCCAGGTTGATTTTCATTTCGATGGTATGATGCGCAAAGAGGATTTTGGCGATTGTTTGGCCTTCTTAAAGGACTACGTTCGGAGCGGAACTACTATCAAATTTACCAAGGAGGGGGAAGCACTCTTTTTCTTTCTAAGTGAAATTATCCGCAAAATCGAGGAGACAAACAAGGACAAGGTGGATAATGAAGAAATATGGAAAGATGGTTGGAAAGATTGGAATCTCATGTAATCATCTGATTTTTTCTACGAAAAAATATTCCCCGAGAGCGAGATCCACGAACTTCAAACCCGGACAACGCATTACGTATTTCTTAGGGTGATCTGTTCCTAGGATGCCGAGAATCTCATAACAAGCACAACAGGTCAGCTCTAAGGGGGTGATCGAATACGGGGTCTTTTTCCCCCCTTCTTCGACAAAGAAGGGAGGATCGCGAGCGAGGAAGTT
>MBAA01000032.1:6189-7420 GCA_001940655.1 Promethearchaeota archaeon CR_4 | reverse complement strand
TTTCTCGAGTTCTGGCAAGGGTTTCGAGGAGATCACGATTGATTGTCCCACTTTCTCGCTGGTGCGGTACCACGACCCTTGTCTCTTGCATGCCATGTCCCACGATTCCGGTATTATTGCCCCAACAGGCCGGGCGGAACTCAGGACCTCGCACGGATACGCTACGGGAACAAAAAGCGGTCGTTCCTTGGAACGCTCGAAATCTTCGCGAAACAGGGCGAATTCCTCGGCTTGCATCCAATAGATGTATTTCACGTAATGTTTCGGGCGCATTTATCGAACCACGTTTTAGTAACAAAAAACGAATGGATGATTTGAATCTTTTCTGATTTCCACTGGAATTAGATATAAGCTTTATTTGGAACGGAATTCAAGAAAAAGCTGTGAAATTTGACCAACTAGTTCCTAAAGATTTTTATTTCAAAAATCTCCCACGATTTGACAAGTTAAAAGAAGAAGTGCTTCGTTTAGACTGGTCCGAGCGTCAAAAGGATATCAACGATCCTCCTTTAATCGTGGGGGGAGCGCATCACATCCAAATGAAAATCGAAAACCACCCTATCGATAATAATTTCTTCCAGATCACCTTCCGTATCACCGATGAACCTGGATATAAAGAAAATCACCCCGATTTGGAGCGTATGGGCCGATTTTTCCGTCGCCTCTTTCCTGAATTAGCAAATCCCTAGAGGTTTTAATACAACAACGTTTCCAATATTTCTTAATCAAAAAAAGGAACCCATAGAGGCGAAAAATCATAAGACAAACAAGACTCAAATTCCTCCTTACCTCCACATTATTTGCGAGTTTGTGGATTATCGTGCTGTTGTCTGGTGCCTATGGCGCATGACCTAGCACCTCTCAGACTCTCCCCGACTGGCTTGTACCCCTTGTCATTATTGTGTGTGCAGGGGGAATAACCGGGGTACTCCTTTGGTACTTCCTGAGGAAACGAAAATTCGCTCGGGGAGAAGAGAATTTGTATGAACCCTCTTCATAATTGTGGAGGATATCTCTCATAAAATGCCGAGGACCGTTCCCGCGAAAAACGAGGGGGATGGGAGGCGGTGGTAGCCCCACCTTCCGCAATGAGAAACATCGTAAATGCAAAGAAAAAATAGAGATAATGAGTGTAACTGACTATTTTGACCGCTTTTTCATGCGTTCCTGGCGATCGTCAACACTCATTCGTTTCAACGCTTGTCCCTTGGAAGCTCGGAAGCTTTTCTTG
>MBAA01000032.1:6028-6168 GCA_001940655.1 Promethearchaeota archaeon CR_4 | reverse complement strand
ATTTCTTTCTCTGTGGAGTCCCATTCTTCCATTTCATCCTTGATAAGACTCATCGCTTCCGCCATTTTAGGGGCGGGGGGGGCGCCGGGAGCTTTAGATTGCGCTTGGAGCGTTCCCATATAAGCATTCACTGTTTGCCT
>MBAA01000032.1:5873-6010 GCA_001940655.1 Promethearchaeota archaeon CR_4 | reverse complement strand
CTTCTGGTACGCCTCGTTGGCCTCCTGCAAAACCATATTCGACACAAGGGTAGGGTCAAATTGCTTCTTGAACGTGGCGGTATCCGCGGCACTGACCTCCTGTTTTATGACCCGGACGCATTTGCGATTCTCCTCGT
>MBAA01000032.1:5694-5821 GCA_001940655.1 Promethearchaeota archaeon CR_4 | reverse complement strand
CTTAGGTTTGAATTTGAGGTAGACTTCGCGGTCATCGCTCAGAGATCCGAGTGAAATAGGTTTGCCCGGCGTACGAGGCACTTCACCTTCAATAAAAGTTCCCGAGATGCCATCAATCTCGATCTCC
>MBAA01000032.1:3635-5665 GCA_001940655.1 Promethearchaeota archaeon CR_4 | reverse complement strand
TCGGGCTACAAATCGCTTGCGAGATGCCCCTGACATGAATTTCGCAATCTCCGAGGATTCAATGAAAACCATCTCGCCGCCCGTGATTTCCGTCATAACGCCGACAACATCGAGCGCCACGCTATTCCCGCCATTCTCATCCCGAACGCCCATAACTTCCACAATGGTTCCCCGTGCTTTGAATTCCTTGCCAATATGCGTGTAAAATTCTTTTGCCTTTCCTTGGGGTTGATTCTCGATTCGGCCCACCCCCACGTTCGCCAATCCATCCGTCAGGAGAACGACTTTCGCATCTTTCACGGCCAGTTTCTTTGCTAAGGTTGAGCATACGACAACTGCGGGACCCAAGGCAGTCATATCCATCGAGGTTAATCGCTGCACGATATCTACCCATTTGTCCCCAATTTCTCCCACGGCGATGGTCCGCCCTTTTTTCAGAAGCTCTTCGACACTTGCATTTAGGAGCTCTTCCGAATGCATTGCATCCCCGTCCGGAATCTTAAGCGTTTTATCAGGGCGGAGATAGAGGGTCAAGTTGCTCTCGAACGTGAGAAGCACGAAGGTAGTTTTTGGGGAGTTTACCTTAATATCTCGCACGTTCTGGACGAGAGCTTGCCGGACTGCCTCGATTTTACCACCGGCCATACTTCCCGAAATATCTATGGCCGCGATGAGGAGTTCTCCTTCAAAAGGTTTCTTTTCTTCCGTTTTGTCTTTATCTTTCCGAATTGCGTTTAAAATGAAGCAGAGGTCAACAGAACCGTATTCTTCCTTCGATTTCACTTCAGGCAATTTTTTATTTAACTGTTCGACTATATCCTTGGGAATTAGGTTTTCTGTACCGCAAAATTCGCAAAGATATTTGCCTTGCTCACCCGACACATTTATGATGGAGGTGTCAGTTAATACAACCCCACAATTTTTACATGTGATGGGGGTCGTTTCGAGATCCTTTTTTTCTGCATAGAAATCCTTGAACGAGAGACTGCCAACAAGGGGCATGTCTTTCGTTGCATCTTTATCTTCGGGGATAGCCCCAAAAGATCGCTTGAACATCCATTATCAACTCTTCAGATAGCTCCAATAACCCACTCTTTTTCAAGGAGAAAATATAATTCCTAACAAGAAGACGCAACCTCAATATAAAAAGATGGGCGAGCTTTTTTGGATAAGTAGCCCAATACAAGTGAGTGAGTAAGGATGAAAATTGGTATTATGAGCGACACCCACGATCATTTGCCGGCAATGCAAAAGATTGTAGAGATCTTCAACCAAGAGAGCGTGGAACAAGTCATTCACTGCGGAGACCTTGTAGCACCCTTCGTCTTCCGAGTGCTTGAAAAACTCAAGGTGAAAGTCACTGCTATCTACGGAAATAATGACGGGGAACGTTTGGGACTCAAGGGTGCTTTTGCGAAAATTGGTTCCATCATTGACCCTCCCCGTGAAATTACTTTCGGGGACAAAAGAATTATCATGAGCCATTTTTTTACCGACAGTCTTTATGAAGCATTAGCAACGTCTAGAAAATATGACATTATATTGTTCGGTCACACGCATCAATTGCTCAATAAAAAAATTGGTAATGTAATCGTCCTCAATCCCGGTGAAGGGTGCGGGTACTTGACGGGAAAATGCACCTGTGCCATTCTTGATACGGATAAGATGGTTGCTGAAATTCGCGAAGTTAAACCCTAGAATTAACTCCCTCGTGATATAAATGGTAGATCCTGGAAAAAAATCGAAACCTGTGCCTGATAAGAAACCCACAGAACTGCCGAAGCAAGAAGCAATAAAGAAATCAAAGAGAACCGAATTAAAGGATCCGCATTTGAAAATCATTCCAGGTCCTGCGGCAGGACAAAAGGGAGTAATTATCCAAGCCTCAGCCTACAAATCGGTCGTACTCTACGCTTCTCGATATGCCAATCCCAGCATACCTCAATCCGAGTGGAAAGAAATTTATGGAATTATGATTGGTCACATCGACAAAAAAACGAACAAAATCGTTGTTACCCGCTGTGAACCAA
>MBAA01000032.1:3311-3609 GCA_001940655.1 Promethearchaeota archaeon CR_4 | reverse complement strand
CAACTTCAATCGGAACATTACGGGCAAATCGAGGAAATCCAGACTCGGTTAGACCAAGAGGGCGAAGGAGCATGGCTTGTCGGTTGGTGGCACAGCCACCCAGGTCTCACGCTATTTTTCTCCTATATTGACTTACTTAATCAATTATATTTCCAATCCGTTAACCCTGATGCGTGTGGACTCGTGTTCGACCATACACTTATTCAAGACCGTGGAGTCCAAGACCGGCCCCTCGGATTCGAAGTTTTTCGCATGAAAGATCCAACGATTGATCCTGGAAATCCCGCGTTTGAGGATA
>MBAA01000032.1:358-3252 GCA_001940655.1 Promethearchaeota archaeon CR_4 | reverse complement strand
CTCCACGAGTTAAGTTCCAAGCATACTGCCGGCAAGCCGCTCGAATTGAGTTATGGAGAGAAAACCAGAGGTGGAAAAAAAGAACCCCCAATTCCAACCTCCCAAATAATAAACTCCGACATACTACCACCCATCGAGAATTTGGATTTGACCCCGCTCGAAGAGATCATCCGTAAGGTGCCTATAAGTAACATAGATGACATTCGGGATCCGGTTCTGCGACTCGAGGCAGAAGGTACTCAAGCGTTTGAAAGTGGGGATTCGTTTAGTGGTGGGGAAAAATTCAAACAAGCAATGGACCTCCTCATTAAGGAGAAACGAAAGCAGGAACTCGTTAGGATCCTCGCCGATGCGGCGTCATTGTCTTTTCATTCGAATCATTTGCAATTAGTGAAGGATTTTGCTCGACGTTTATTAAAATATGGGGAAGAAATTGGTTCGCTTGTTCACATGGGGCAAGCACACTATTTCATCGGTGCTGCATATTTAAGAGAAAAAGAAAATGCGACAAAAGGTCTGGAGTATTTGGTACAGGCGAGCATCTCCTTTGACAAAAGTGGGGAATTTGTAGTAGCAGGATTGTGTGATCAATTAATTGGAGACCATTACCTGGCCCAACAGAATCTTTTTCAAGCGGATTTATACTACATAGAAGCGATAAAATTTTATCAAAAAGGCCGCCACGAATCTCCTTTGCTGCAGAAACTCGCAAAAATGAATCCAAGTGACGTTGACAAGAAACTGGCCACATTAATCGCTGATCTGAAGAGTAATTTAACAAAGCTGACTGATCCCAAAGAACGTAGTAAAATTGACACCGAATTAAAAAAGCTGAAGTTATAGACAATCATTCATTTTTCTTTTACATAGAAGGGTCAGGTAACAATGATTGGCGTGCAATTGTCCCGTTTTGATCCAATAGATGGTCCGGCTCCAATGGTGTTTTATTCTGACAAGATGCTGGACGAGACCATTAAGGAAAAAGTCGCAGACCTCATCGACAATATTGCTGCCGATGCGGACGTGTTCCTCCATTCATTCGAACGATTCAATATTTTCACGCTCAACAAAATTATTACCATGGTGGCACAACAAGCGAGGGGTAAAAAGGAATCGATCCTCGCGAGCGTCATCTTGGACCACCTCCCTAGTCAAAAATTGCGGGAATTCATCGTGGAACGTCTGCACCTGTTTAGTCAAGATCTTCTAACTCACATGCCTGATATCGCGAGCATCTTCTACATACAACGGGACATGAAAAAAGAAGAAAAATCTGAAATTTACGGGATTTATACCGCCTTACTGACGCAGATTCAGATGATGCATTTCGAGATCCTGTCAAAAAAAAGGGAAGTACCCCCATACGAAGATTACGTAGGGTATTAGAAATTAAGTAAAAGAAATAGAGAGGACAACACTCATTCTTTCGGAACGCGCTTGCACTGGTGCCGTGCCAGATTCTTGAATTCTTTGTGGCAATAGGGACAACGACCGGGACCGACGGGAAGCTTTGATGCACCAGCTGCAGTTTCATCACCAGAATCTTCCTCTTCTTCGTCATTTTCTTTCAAATCTTTTTCCTCCTCCTCATCTAAGTCCTCTTCTTCCTCCTCCACGATGGGTTTCTTTGCTTTTACGCTGGTTCCTTTCATAATCTTGGGGGCGGGAGGTTTCACTTCTTCCCCTTCTTCTATTTCGTGGCGAGCTTGCTTGCGTTTCTTGAGAATTTCTGCTTCACTGGCAGTGAATCCCTCAGTACCTTCTTCTCCGACCTCCATCTCTTCTTCAGTTTCGTGTCCTTCAAGCTCCTCCCCGCCTTCTTCTTCTTCCTCGGCTTGTCCTGCAAATCGGCGGGTAAACTTGGGCGGGCTTTTTGTCTTTTTCACACGACCAACGAGGGATGCGGCTGTTTCAGCCCCTTCTTCTGCGACTTCCTCTTCCGCGCCTTCTTCCTCCTCTTCGTCTTCTTCCTCTCCTTCCTCTTCCTCGCCTTCATCCTCATCTATTTCTTCTTCGTCCAACTCTTCCTCCTCTTCTTCGCCTTCTTCTCCATCTTCACCCCGGCGGCGGCGACGCGTTTTAGGCGCTTTCTTGGCGGCTTTCTTCTTCTTGTATTTTTCGTCGATTTCTTCTTCTTCTTCGAACTCGTCGATGTCCTCGGTGAGATCCTCTATTTCCTCGACCTCTTCTAATTCGCCGCCGTAACCCTTGGCCGTTTGCTTAAAGACATCATGAAAAGACCTATCAGATTCACGATACAATTCGCAGACTTGGCATACATCTGCATTCTCGCCCAGAATAAGTTCCCGGGCAGCACAATGAATGAGAGGTTGCCCCCCGCGGGAGGGTTCTTTGAGGGGATCCATATTGACGCAGGCAATCTTGCGTTCCGCCTTTTTCGCGGACGACTTTTTCACGGCACGAGGCATAGGTTCCACGCGGAAAAATAAGTGAATGTAATGAAGTGAACAATAATCGAATAAATAAATTTTTTTCGATTTTTCCCGTGTTTTAAAGACCTCGCCACGCCTCGGGGCGGAGTATCTCAGGATTGTTAATTGCAGTGGAAATCAATCGCAAGATAGAAGCTCGGTCTGTAGCTAGCGTGCCTTTAATGGGGAGGTAATTTGACGCGTGGTTGGTACGAAAGACGCAATCGTGCAAATCCTCCGAAGTATGCTCAATGAAAGTGGCAAGCTCGCGCAAGATTTCGTTCGATGTCATTGGTTTGAATTTTCCCTGTTCCCGCTGTTTATACACGACTGTCCCGGGAGGGATCATTAAGGTTAAGGCTGAAATATACCATGTTTGGGATGTGGGGGGATTAAGTTGGTTGACAAGTTCGGCTGAATGGATCGCGTGTCGGGAACTCTTTTCAGGATCGTTCCCTGCTA
>MBAA01000032.1:0-335 GCA_001940655.1 Promethearchaeota archaeon CR_4 | reverse complement strand
AAGGTGATATCAGCTTCCATGAGTCCCCGCCCGGCTTGGACGATGTGTTCACGGGTCGTTCGCTTGCCGATTGCTTTCAATAACTCATCATCCCCCGTCTCAATGCCCAAATACACGATACCAAGTCCGGCTTCCGCTAACCTTTTCAGCTCCGAGGGGGTTTTGGCCAAAATATCCTCCGCGTGCGCGTAGACACCCACTCGCTCTAGTGAAGAAAATTGATCATAAGCGTACCGCGTGATTTCTTCCAACTGGTTCGTGGGCATAACCATAGCGTTGCCGTCGAGGAAGAATATCTTGTCTACTTGGGATCCGTAATATTCACGCGCGGTTTT
>MBAA01000033.1:1849-7364 GCA_001940655.1 Promethearchaeota archaeon CR_4 | reverse complement strand
AGTCCAATATCATCCGGATCATATCAAATGATTTTGTCAAAAGAGTCTAATAGATATTTTTTACATGACTCTATGGGTATTTTTAGAACTTTATTAAATTCATTTGGCAGCTTCAAAAATTATCGTACCAATCAGTTTAAGACAAACTAAAAAAGTAGAAACATCATACCAACTTTAGCAAGACAGTCTCCGCGGATATACTATGGTGCTGGAAAATTTAGGACGCGCGCTCGACAATACGGTTCGCCGGCTACGGGGCCTCCCCAAGGTGGATAAGGACGCCATCAGGGCGACTATTCAAGATCTGCAACGCGCTCTCCTCGCCGCCGATGTCAAAGTAGAACTCGTATTTGACGTTACCGCCAAGATTGAAAAGCGGGCGATGGATGAAAAACTCCCTCCCGGCATTAATCGTAAGGAACATATTATCCGTTGCATCCACGATGAACTGTCCCATCTTTTAGGCGGACAACCCGCCCCCATGCGAATTAAACCCAACCGCCAAAACATCATTCTGATGGTGGGGATCCAAGGGTCCGGGAAAACGACCACCGTGGGGAAACTAGCGAATTATTACAAGAAAAAACAATTCCGGGTAGGAGTCGTCTGCTCGGACACGTGGCGGCCGGGAGCCTACGATCAGCTGAAGCAGCTAGCCGAGTCGATTGAAGTGCCTATCTGGGGCGACCCCAAGGAGAAAAACGCCATCAAGCTCGCCATCAAGGGCGCGAAGAAGTTCGTGGATGAAAAGTGCGAGATCATAATCGTTGACACTGCGGGGCGTCACAAGGAAGAAAAGGATCTTATGAAAGAAATGCAGGAAATTGAACAAAAACTCCTGCCGGACGAAACCATCCTCGTGTTGGATGGATCCCTCGGACAACAAGCATACAACCAAGCCAAAGTCTTCGCAGAAACCACGAAAGTTGGGTCAATCATAGTCACAAAACTGGATGGCTCGGCGAAGGGTGGTGGGGCACTATCCGCGGTCGTGGCAACAGGGGCACCGATCCGGTTCATCGGAGAAGGGGAAAAGGTCGACGCGCTCGAAGCCTTTGATCCCACCTCGTTCGTTGGGAACCTCTTGGGTATCCCGGACATCAAAGGCCTCTTGGAAAAAATCAAGGAAGCTCAGATAGAACCCGAGGAAGACGTAGCCAAGCGATTCATGAAGGGGAACTTCACCCTCGATGACCTCTACAAGCAAATGAAAGCAATGCGAAAGATGGGACCCCTCAAGAGTTGGTTGACGAAACTTGGAGGGCAAAACCTCCCTGATGAAATGAAGGACGTGGCGGAACAGCAGCTCGACAAGTGGAAAGTCGTGCTCGACTCGATGACGCAATATGAGAAAGATAACCCGATGATCATTAAAAAAAGTCGCATCGCTCGCGTAGCGCGGGGTAGTGGGCAATCCTACACGGAAATCAAAAATCTTCTCAAGCAATACGACCAAATGAAGAAAATGGTCAAGGGAATGGTGCGAGGCATGCGTGGCGGGCGGAAAGGCAAAGGAAAGGGGGGAATGCCAGGGATACCGGGGATGCCCGGATTTCCAGGAATGGGACCAGGTGGTATGAAACTCCCACCGGGTGTAAAGGGTCTCAAGAAGAAATTCCGCTGAACAGTAGCAATCTCGAGGAATTTATATCGTGAATTTTATTCTCTTCATAACCCGGCTCCCCTCCTTTTCCAAGCGTGATATAGATCTTGGGAATACGCCCCCCCTAGTGTATGAAATCATCGAAGCTTGTCGGTGTGCCTTCTTCCTTTCTCACGCTATTCGCACGGACGTGAATTTTGCCCTCATTCTCCTCCAAGATGATCTGTTGATACTTTATCGAGGGGAAAAACTGCGATATCTGGGGCCGGATGAGCGATCTCAGGCCTTACTTCTTGGCAAAGCAATGGATATTGGACGGTTTCTCACAGTGGGACAATCGAAACAGTCGACCCCAGGACTCAGAGTCTGGAAGGGTGGTTGGAAATCAATCTTATCAGAACTACTTGGCAAGAGTGTCATCCTTCCTCGAGCGAATGCCCCCGTAGCGACCACGAAGGAAATTATCACTTTTGACTCCTGCGTGTTAGGAATTGATTGCGAAGTTCCGCTAAATTTAAGTGAGTCCGGAAAACAAATCGACTTAATGGAGCGATTCCTCCCGCCCCCGTATGATCTTGCGTCACTTGGGACAAAAATTCTGTATCTGCATCACGTGAGGGATATGTCTTGATTTACCTCGCCGATGGTTATTTTTACGTCAATGCGCACTTCCAATGGGGAGCCTTGCAGATCGACGGGTTCCGCATTAGTGCTTTCCAACCGTTGGATCCAGAAGTGCGATTCGAGGCGCCATTGTGGGATCCTTCGGCGAAAACGATGCGATTAGGGGGCAAGTACGTGCTTCCGGGATTAATCGACGCCCACGTTCATTTTCGAGACATGGATCAAAAGGAAAAAGAAACGATTGAGACTGGTTCTCGGGCTGCCCTCCATGGGGGTGTGACCACTGTGGTAAATATGCCTAACACGCGGCCACCTGCAACTCTACCCGAGATCGTGGCAGCTTGGCAGATATTGGCATTGAAGAATTGTTATATTAACGTGGCATTCCTCTCTGGTGTTCCCCCCTTATCTCGCTGGGCGGCATTAGCGGATCTCGTAGAAAAACCCATAAAGGGGTTCAAAGTCTACCTGTATGCACCCTTGCAACCCGAGAATGCTTGGCATCGTCCTGAGATCCTACAAAAATTCCTCCATTTTGCACAGCGAAGATCCCAATTAGTCTGTTTCCACTCGGATATATTTCAACCGGAGGCGATCCGCCAGCAGCGCTACGAGAGCGCGATCCTCAGCGGAAAAACCGAACTCGAAGCGTTTGATGAGACTCACCCTGAGCAAGATGAAGTTGCCGCAATCGAATATATATTGCAAGAATATCGAAATCTCGAAAATACCCACCCGATTCATTTCTGCCACGTATCCTCCCCTGCCGGCATAGAAATTCTACTCGCGGCGAAGCGTGAGGGTTTGAATATCTCTTGGGAGGTCACCCCTCATCATATGCTCCTCTGCACGAAAGACACGCCAAGTCAAGCAAGTTTCGCAAAGGTGTTAAACCCTATACGGTCAGAACACGCTCGAGATGAGATTTTCCGCTATGTTAAAGATGGGCACGTTCCAATTATTGCTACAGATCACGCGCCTCATACGTTACAGGAGAAGAGTCTGGACTTTTTCAAAACTCCTGCCGGAATCCCTGGAGTAGAGTTGTTGGGGCCCCTCCTCCTGACCGAAATCTTTGAAGGGCGATTGCCAGAACACATTCTCGATTGCGTGACATCAAATCCTGCTGACAGGTTTAATTTTGCGAATAAAGGGCGAATCGCCCCGGGATTTGACGCAGATATCGTTATCTTTGAAAAAATAGATTCCTATCCCGTCAATTCCTCCTCATTTTACACGAATGCAAAATTTTCCCCCTACGAACATCGTCCACTCCGGGCTCGCGTCACTGACGTTTTTTTAGGCGGGGAACTCGTCTTGTATCAAGGGAAGGAACGACTGGCTCCATCCGGAACCTTAATTTCCTAATATCTCCGATCTTTCTAAGACACATCTAGGTGAGGAAAATTGTCCTTTACTCAGGAAGACGGAGCTGCACTGCTGCGATTCGTGCGGCAAAATATAACTCATTATTTGCAAAACGACCGGCACCTTCCTTTCCCACAGGAATTCAAAGAAAAATTTGGGGAAAAATATGGGATCTTCGTGACGCTCATGAAAGAGAAGGGATCCGAGCTTGTTCTCCGAGGATGTATTGGATACGATAAACCATTATTCCCGCTCTACAAGGCCATCTCAGATGTTTCGATCTCTGCCGCAGTTGAAGATCCTCGCTTTCCACGCGTTGATCTCGATGAGCTGAATCGGATTCGCATGGAGGTGAGCATCTTAACAACCCCAAAAATCATCGACGTGAAGTCTCCTGATGATTATCTTGAGAAAATCAAGATAGGTCGGGATGGTTTAATCGTGAAGAAAAATGTTCGCCAAGGCCTCCTCCTCCCCCAAGTACCGGTAGAACAGGGAAGAAACTGGGACGTGAAAACATTCTTGGAACACACTTGCTTGAAAGCCCACCTTCCCCGGGACGCGTGGAAAGATCCTAGCGTGCAAATCTTGTCGTTTCAGGCCATAATTTTTGAAGAAACGTCCCCCGGCGGCCTAGTTGTTGAAACTGCGTTAGGAGGCAGGTAAATGCTCCCAGTTCCATTACTTAAACGAAAGTTGCTCGCACTTCTGAAAGAAGACTTGCGGTTCGGGGACGTAAGTTCCCAAGTTATCCCAAGGGATCAAGTCTGTTCCGCGGAAATTATCTGCAAGCGAGGGGGGATTATTGCGGGATTGCTAGAAACCCAACTCCTTTTTGAGACTATGGGTGTAGAGGTGAATATCTCTGTTCAGGATGGTATGGAGGTTCAGAAAGGCACGATTATTGTGACCCTCCAAGGCCTTGCGCGAAATATATTATGTGTTGAAAGAACTGCCCTCAATATTTTACACCGAATGAGCGCCATCGCCACAACAACCCGGAAAGCATTGAATATCGCACGGAAGGTGAATCCCCGCGTTCATATCGCGGCGACCCGCAAAACTACCCCGGGTTTCCGCATGTTTGAAAAGCGAGCAGTGATTCTCGGGGGTGGCGACCCCCACCGGTGGACGCTGGACGATATGGTATTACTCAAAGATACACACAAAGCGATATTTGGGGGGAATATCACGAGGATGGTTCAAATCGCCCGAGAAAACACGAGTTTCACCAAAAAAATCGAGGTTGAAGTTGAAAATTTAACCGAAGCGGTCTCTGCGGCTCGCGCGGGTGCAGACATCATTATGTTTGATAACATGACACCAGAGGATATTAGCAAAGCTTTGAACGAATTGACCCGGCAAAATCTTCGCAATAACCACATTTTTGAGGCATCTGGCGGATTATCCTTTGATACACTTGCTCATTATGCGGCTACCGGAATTGATGTTCTAAGTATGGGCGCAATCACCATGTACCCTTCCGAACGGGTGGATCTCTCCCTCGAAATAAAGCTGGATGTCAAACCAACACCTTAAGACACACGCCATTTACATCTTTTATACTTCCCAAAACACTATGCATTTTCTCGATATCTCTGGCATTTCCGATGGAAAAGAGGGTGCAGATGCGTTGATCACTGAATTTATATGTATGAACATTCTTGATGTAACGTCTATAAACATCTAATTGATTTTCCAATCGTTCCCACGTTTCCGACCGATCTCGAAAGACATACGCACTTAGAAAAACATGTTCCCCCTGAATTTTCGCAATCTCCTCTGTTTGTGCAATCAACGCTTGAATAGCCACCCTAAACGCATCCGATCGTGAGGGAAATTGGTGTTGCTCTGAGAATTTGTCAAACTCTTCTTGCAGATCATCGGGAATTGAGATGCTAATGACGCCCATTTCAAACT
>MBAA01000033.1:814-1791 GCA_001940655.1 Promethearchaeota archaeon CR_4 | reverse complement strand
TGTTATTATCGGGAATGGATAATGACATAAGAATTGGATCAGTCGTATGATTGATAGAAATGAGAAAAAAAGAATACAGTCACTTACGCGAGGGTAATACCGTGGGAATAGGTCGTGGAGTAACCATTATTTCGGTTTCGTTGCCAGTGATTTGCGGACTATTGGCCAAAACCGCTACCTTTTGGTTCTCCCATAATTTCTTGTTGAGGAGGGTATTTAGGAGGAAGTCTTTCACACCAACTTTGATGAATTTCCCGAGCACAGCTAACGCCCAGAACCATGGACGATGCAGGAAATGCTGCCACTTGGCAGGTTTGAACAGATATTTCGGGGTGAGATAGAACCGGCGGAAGGCACGTTCAACCAGTTCCTTCATTTGGGTTCGTGGGAGCTCGGGGCGGTTGGGGCTAAGGTTGACCTGTTCTGGGTGATCGAGATCTATCGGTTGGATAAATCCCGCTCGCACTGCCTCGTCATAAAAGGTAGTGCCAGGATATGCCGTTAATGAGGTGCACTGCATAATTTCCACGTTGTTCGCGAGGAGAAAATCAACGGTAGCATCCAGAGCATCCCTGGCATCCTCGTATTTGTCTTGAATTCCAGAAATGATCGATGCCCAGATTGCCATCCCGCGTTTGTGTAGTCCGTCAAACGCCTGTTGAATAGATTCGGCAGTCTTCACGCCTTTATTGAGCTGTTTGAGTTCCCGAGGGTGAACCGATTCTACTCCGATGAAGACGAGTCGAACCCCTGACGCAGATAAGGTATCTAACAGTTCTGGATTACGTGCGAGCGCATCCGCCCGTGCCTGAATTATCATCGACCGCTTGTTTAATCCTTCTTGGACCAATTTTCGGGAGAGGTTCATTGCACGTTTGGGATTCATCACATAATTGTCATCCACGTTGAAGAGCCACTTAATCTTCTTGGGAACACGTCTGTGCTCTTCAATTACTCGAGCAATGGATTTAGCACGC
>MBAA01000033.1:500-789 GCA_001940655.1 Promethearchaeota archaeon CR_4 | reverse complement strand
CGCAACAGAAACTACACCCGAAAGAACAACCGCGAGAAGTCTCGAGTAAACCCGCTTCATACCCGAAACTGCGATATTGATAATGGGAAACGAGGTCCCAACGAGGGAACGGGAGCAAGTCGAGGTTGTCCAAGAGGGGGCGATCAGGCATATTGACAAGCTTACCCTTCTCTTTGTCGCAATATGACACCCCCAACGTTTGGCGCCAATCTTGCCCTGCGGACATCTTTTGCACGATTTCCTTGAAGGTCACCTCGCCCTCGCCCCGCACGATTGCATCGATTTCTGG
>MBAA01000033.1:0-477 GCA_001940655.1 Promethearchaeota archaeon CR_4 | reverse complement strand
GGGTGGGTTGAAATCCCCCCATAATGGTCGTTGCGCCTGCTTCCTTGGCGATGGTGCAATAGGACTTCGCCTTGAGGAAAGAGGACGTCAAGGAGGATACGCCTACCACATCCGCCCGGTTGAATTCGGCTAAAAGTTGCTTTGGGGTCTTTTTGTCGACCACAGTGTCAATGACCTTTATTTCATGGTCTCCCGCTTCCGAGATAGCTCCTGCGATGTAGAGGAGTCCGAGTGGGGGGGTTCGGAATACAGCTGCCATCCCTCCCTTTAAAAAACCTGGATTTACTAGCACGAATTTCAAAATAATTCATCTCAATTAGAATTTCAACGCTTCTAACCTAACTATGTAGTTGCCTACAATGCGAGATGAAAAAAAAGATTTTCGAATTCTTGAGTCTACAAGATTTCTTTCCTTGAGAAGGTTTATAACAGTTCTCCTATGAGTCGCATGCGGGGCAATGGTTCTGTTTTTCCGCG
>MBAA01000102.1:33163-38354 GCA_001940655.1 Promethearchaeota archaeon CR_4 | reverse complement strand
CGCGAGCTTAGCGGACAGGAATGCTTTCTGTCCCTCGCTTTCCTGTGCTACTTGTTTCTCGGGTGGGCCCGGGTGCACGGCGAGCTGGCGCGGTATGGGGTCAAGCATGGAACCTTGGGGCAAGCCCGGGATGCGTTCAAGAGCTATTGCGTGGAACAATTCTCGGGTTGGTTGGCCGAGCTCCAGTGAAAGTGCGAGGACTGTCCTCCCGCGAATTACATCTATTCACACCTGTATGAGAAGGAGGGGGAAAAGTAATAAAACCGGAAGGCAGAAATCTCTTTAATTATTCAATGTTTGCAAACTCAAGTCCTCTAGTGATCTATTTAAAGATATATTTACATTAGTGTAAATCTTCTTCGCTTTATTCTCGATGAATTTTGCACCTGGAGGGAGAAACAAAGGAATTCGAAAAATAGAAGTGTATAGGTAATGAGAAAATTTACAGTAATGTGCATTTCTCCAATTTTATTATCTATATTAACCCACATTATATGTTAGGTGAAAAAAGAGATTCAAATGAAACGATGAACGAGTACAACACGTTAGCTGGCAGGAAAAATATGGAAGAATTGCAGAAGAAACGCACCCGGATTGACGAGATAGACACGGAACTCATCAGATTGATCAATGAACGGGCTAAAATTGCCAAGGATATCGGTGCCCTAAAGCAAAAGCAAGGCATTGGGGTGGTAGATCCGGAGCGGGAGAAAGGGGTTTTGACGAAAGTAAAAGCACACTCCGAGATGATCTCCTCTGAGGATATAGAAGCTATCTGGGCAGAAATTATGAGCGCGTGCAAGAAAGTGCAGGGACAATTAGTCCGAGTGGCATTTCTCGGCCCCGAAGGTACTTTCACAGAAGAGGCAGCGTATGGTTTTTTCCCTAAGGCAGGCACCCGATTCATTCCAGCCGAGAACAAGTGGGACATCTTCAAGTTGTTAGAGGCGGACAAGGTGGATTTTGGCGTGATTCCTATTGAAAATAGTCAGCAAGGATCTGTCCGGGAAACATTAGACCTGCTTATCGAGAAGAATATCAAGATATATGGCGAGATCGAATTGAGAGTTGTCCACAACTTGATCCTCAATCCCAAGTCTTCTTTAGATGCCATTCAGAAAGTGTATTCTCATCCCCAAGCATTAAACCAGTCACGCGAGTGGTTGCGAAAACATCTTCCTAACGCCGAGCAGATTGAAACGAGCAGTACTGCACGAGCCGTGGAAATGATCCGCGGTAATGGTGATTCGGCTGCCATTGGTAACGCTCTCGCGGCTGAATTGTATGGTATGGAAATTCTGGAAAGCGGGATCGAAGATAACACCGCCAACTATACCCGGTTCCTGATTCTTAGCAAAAAGGATAACTTGCCCTCGGGTCATGACCGAACTTCCATTACATTCGTGACCAAACACGTTCCTGGTGCGCTCTTTAGTGTACTCCATATCTTTGCACAAAGAAAAATCAACCTTCTTAAGATCGAATCGCGCCCACGAAGGGAAAGTACCTTGTGGGAATATAGTTTCTTCCTTGATTTCGAAGGACACGTGCAGGATCAAGTCATTCGGGATGTACTAGCTGAGATGGACCAGCACGTAATTTGGAAGAAAGTTTTGGGGTCATATCCCAGATACCAATAATTTCCCAAAATTTCCCTTCCATTAGCTTTATTTTTTGCGAACCATGTATTTCATCT
Organism: Promethearchaeota archaeon CR_4; assembly: GCA_001940655.1. Classification (GTDB taxonomy): domain Archaea; phylum Asgardarchaeota; class Lokiarchaeia; order Sigyniarchaeales; family CR-4; genus CR-4. The sequence continues at coordinate 36,658 of MBAA01000102.1, read as the reverse complement.
ACTTTTATTAATGCGTTAATAGGGTTAATCATATGAAAACGTCTTCAAATGACGAAAGCGACACACGTGTCGATGGGCGTGTCTCCCACGAAATGCGTCCCGTGAAAATCACCCGCAATTATCTCCTGCACCCAGAGGGATCGGTTCTCATCGAGCAAGGAAATACGAAAATCATTTGCACCGCTTCGGTAGATGAGAGCGTGCCACCATTCCTGAAAGATAAAGGTAGGGGGTGGATCACGGCAGAATATGCAATGTTACCACGCGCAACTGTCACCCGCAACAATCGTGAATCAGGATCGCGAGGGCGATCACAAGAAATTCAACGTTTAATTGGACGATCCCTTCGGGAAGCGGTTGATATGGACAAGCTGGGCGAACGAACCGTCAAGATCGATTGCGATGTCATCCAAGCAGACGGCGGGACTCGGTGTGCGTCCATTACAGGGGGGTTTGTTGCACTTTATGACGCGATGAAACTCCTCGTCGAGCAAGGATCGTTACAGGAGCTCCCTATCAAGAACTTCGTCGCGGCAATCTCGGTCGGCATCAAGAATGGAGACGTGTTGGTGGACCTGAATTACCAAGAGGATTCTCGCATCGATGTTGATTGTAATGTTGTCATGACTGACAAGGGGGAGTTCATCGAGGTGCAAGGCACGGGCGAGCGGGGCACGTTCACTCGCGACCAGCTGTCGCATATTCTTGAGGCAGCCCAAAAGACAGTCGGAGAATTAATCAATCTACAGAAGAAAGTACTCGGCGTGGATAAAATCTAACACCGCCAATTCGTTATTAATTTACGGTCTCTATTTTTATCGCAGAGGTATTTTTAAGGAACCCAGTCAATCCTGGCCTGGAAAACAAACGATATTTCACAATCAACCATACCATGCACGTAAGGCCCCCAAGCTCCGTTCCGAGAGTGAGAGGTTGAGTTAAACCTATTATGAAGTATTCCCAGAACCCCCTATATTCGGGGAATGGGAAATCATAGGAAACAAATGGAAAAAACCAGGGAACTTCAGGAATGTCAAGGACCAAGTGAATAAGACCCCCGAGCCACATACTTTCTGCAAGGGGAAACTTACGAGTAACTAAAAAGGGAACACCTACTAGTGCCACAAAAAATACATTGTGCGCCCAATCCCGTCCTGTAGTGCCAATTGTCCACAGGAGCAATTTATCCACCAAATCGGGGAGTATTAACGCAAAGCTGAAGGTAAGGCGATTAATCTTTAACCTCATATCCACTCGCGTAACGACCAGCAGGGTAAGGGGAAAGAAGACGTGGAAAAAAGGATACACTTACGTTCACCCGAGAAAGGATACCGTAAAAAATGCTACAATAATGATTGTGACCAATAAGACGGTAAGTATAATAGAAGAGGAGATTATTTGTTTGAAGGGCGCGGGTGGTGGATGCAACAGATTAAAATACCGTGCCAAAGTAATCCCATTTAGGAGGCCTCTGCCTTGGGTAAGAGGGTCTTGGCTAATATTCTCTGCCGCTTGTTGGATAGCATATCTGAGTGCGTGTGGGGGAATTGGTTTCCTACCTGAGAGAATTAAGGCAAGCAGACCAGCGCAAATTGCAGTTGAGGTGCTTGTACCCGAAAAGATATTGGAAGAGGTATCGCCCCGAGTTGGTTTTGGTGCCTGGATACCAACACCGGGTAATACCACATCGGGTTTCAGGTTATCCCCATTAGACGACCCCCGACTGGAAAAAAATGCCGGTTCACCTTCTTGGGTAACCGCACCTACCGCGATAACGCCTGGAATACAAGCGGGACAACTAACCGTTCCAGATTCAGGGCCAAAATTACCCGCAGGAGCAACAATGATGCCCCCCGCAAGTATGATCTCTTGGCAAAGGTCTGTGAGGGGATTAACGTCTTCAGATCCCGGCAGCATAACCCCACCAAAGACGATCAGATCTGGAGTTTGTAGGTTTGCCCACGTAAGAGCTTCGATCGTGTCAGACAGATAAGCTACGCCGGTAGAGTCAAAAACTTGGACATCAATGAAATGGACTGCTGGGGCGATCCCGCGATATCCCTCTTCCTTTAAAATTCCACGCCCGCCGATAATTCCCCCAATTGCGGTACCGTGAAAATTTCGTTCTTGTCCCGATCCATTTTTTTTTGAGATAAACGATTTTCGGGTTTCAACCGCATCCTGCAAGTCAGGGATTGGATTAATGCCCGAGTCTAATAGGGCAATTTTGACGCCTTTCCCGTCTAAATGTAAATATGACCCGGTAATAACGGGGATTCCTATTGCATCTAGCACGCGTTGGGAACAAAGAAAGATTTTTTGGTCTTCGAAGACTTTTCGAACCGAGGGATGTAATGCGAGGACTTGGAGCGCTCTGACAGGCCCTTGCGCGACTAGAATTTTGGAAAGCGGGAGTGAATTGTAAAAATCCAACGTGGATTGTTTCCTCGCAACGGATTCAAGTTCTTGTAGTGATGACACTTGAAAGAAGACCCGCTTCGGTAGGTCTAAGTCTGCCTCAGGCGGGTTCGTGAGATACTCGGTAAAGTTCGTTGGATTCACCAGAAGGGGATTTTAAGCGGAGTACTCCTTGAGCACTTCTTCCACGGTATAATTGTCGTGCACAATCTTGCAGATTGCGCTAACCATTGCCCGCGGGTTTTTGGATTGGAACACATTCCGCCCCATCGCAACGCCCATTGCACCGGCCTCAATGACTGCATCGTAAATCATGCGGAACACGTCTTCTGTTGTGTCCATCTTTGGGCCTCCTGCGATGATGACGGGGACTTGCGTTCCTTTAACGATCTTCCGGAAGCTTTCGATATCACCAGTATAATTGGTTTTTACAATGTCCATACCTAATTCTGCTCCCGCTCGAGCGGCGATATTTACCACGTCAGGACTAGTTTCTTTCTGGATTTTCTTCCCACGAGGATAAAGCATTCCCAAAATTGGCATACCCCATGCACGACAGGAGCTCACGACTTGCTGAGCTGCCATCAACATCTGCGGTTCATCGTCTGCGCCAATGTTAATGTGGATCGAAACGCCATCCGCTCCCATACGAAGTGCATCTTCGACAGAACATACGGTGACTTTATAATTCGGATCTGGAGCGAGAGAGGTAGCACCAGTTAGGTGGATGATGAGTCCGATGTCTCGCCCACCCCCACGGTGCCCTGCAGCAGCCATCCCTGCGTGTTCGATGACTGCGTTTGCGCCACCTTCAGCGACTTCGTCAACAATCTTCGCCATATTCTCTAGTCCGGGGAGAGTTCCAGCCCCCAATCCGTGATCCATCGGGATAATGACGGTTCTGCGGGTCTTTCGATTCATTATTCGCTCTAGACGCACAGATTTTCCAATATAACTCATAACTGATCCCTCTATTCTGATTGTAATTAGGATGTCTGATGCTCGACAGATATTTTATTCTTTGACTCAATTAAGAGGTTTCCCATAAATTGAAACATTTGGGAATACCTTGCCCTG
>MBAA01000102.1:31648-33157 GCA_001940655.1 Promethearchaeota archaeon CR_4 | reverse complement strand
CTGACGTTTGGAGGTAGGCAGGAAAACCTATGAAAAAAAAGTTAGATATCTAAAACGCAGTTTTCACCGTCACAAAACATCGACCCGATACTCCGCTCGAGGGTCTTTTCGAGCTCTAACGGGCGAAGGTTCTTGACCAATTCTTCATATCGTTCTTTTGTAATTTCCTCGTATGGCGCCTGGATATACCCGTGATCCAGCAATGGCAACATAGAGAGTCCTTTGATTTTATCCTCGTATGCTTCCAGCACGTGAATAATGTCTTTGGATTCATCAGCTCGGAACGTCACGGTAATGGAGACTTGGTTATCTGACCAATATCGCTGATAATCTGCCGCATTCTGAATTTGCTCCCAGATGGATACTTGATGTTTAGCCCGGTTGAAGTGTATCTCATGAATAGGAAAATCTACGACAAGGGCTGCTTTCGAGTATGCGTCATCTTCAATATGGTACCCTGACGCTTGCAAGGCAGGCACAAGAAGCGAATTCTTCCCGATGCGTACCCGGCGAATGTAGTATTCGGCGTGGGGATAATGTATGCCGGGACTGACACCCGGTAAGAGACTTACGGTTCCGCTGGGTTTCACCGTTGTAATTTTGATGGACTTGGGGATACAGAGCCAATCCGAGGTTTTATCATCCAGTTCCCGCAAGAACCTGAATCCCTTGTCACACCACTCGAGCATCGTGCGCCGCCCGTGTTTGACGAATGCATCGATGATCCCGGATTGGGAAATACCAATTCGCCGGTTCTTACCCATAACTGCGTTCGTTTCCTTCCAGTGCGTGTTGAGTAATGTGACGGATTTTGCGTAGAGATACGCAAATTTTAGGGTTTCCTCGAACTCCTCCCAAGAATCATGCCGGGAAGGAAACGTCTCGACCAAGCAGCACAATTCAAAACTTTCAAGTGTCTGTTCCCCGCACGGGTTCACGCCCATTGCTTTCTTATCCTTCCAATCAGGAGCATCTCCTGTGCGTCCGAACTTCCTGGCATTTTCAAGGTAAAGAACCCCCGGTTCGCCGTTCTTGGCGATCCCCCGGGCGATTTTGGAATAATCCATGCCAATCTCGGCCAGCACAGAATTATTACTCGCCCAGCGGTGTGACTTTACTTTTTCTGGATCCTCTTTCATGCGAATATAGTCTTCATCTTCCATAGAACCTAGCGCTATTTCCGCGCTCCTGCGCACGTTACCCGCTACAACGCATTTCCCAATGAAGTTGAAAATATCAACAATGTCCGTGGATCGGAGAGGTTGCCCGATGCGCGAATCCAATAGCTTTTTGATGTCATCGTGCATTTCCTTGAGCGGTCCCGGGCCTGATGCAACACCCCCGAATCCTTTGATGGGGGTTCCTGCTTGCCGAATGAGGGAATAATCTAGTTCGGGGAGATTATTTCCAAAAAAGTAGGCGCGGAGCACTAACCCGAGAGAATCTACCCACCCTTCCCGACTATCAGGAATCTGGAAGTGGACTTTTTCTCGATCGGGTTCTTTGATG
>MBAA01000102.1:26109-31605 GCA_001940655.1 Promethearchaeota archaeon CR_4 | reverse complement strand
CAAGCATCAGACCATCCATCGTCCACTCGAACGCTTTACTCCCCTTAAGGTCTATGTCCTCCGTGGACACAAACCCGCAGTTGTTGAGGGCCATACTCCCGCGCTGATCTACAAACTCTGTTCCCATCATCCATAAGCCTCGTCCAGGTGCAATGAACTTGAAGTCCCACATTTTCTTGAACATCGTTTGGGCAGACAACTGGGCTTTTTCTTCATCGAAGGGTAAACTCAAGCGAGTGCAATGGAATTTTTGCGCTGAAAAACACCCTTCCACGACACGGCGAATTGTTTCACAATATTCCTCAGTTCGTTCCTCCCCTTCTACCGGGCGGGCATACGTTCGCTTGAAGGTAAAATACCCGATGGGGCCCCAATGAGGTTGTTTGCCACGAAATTGGTCAACAAATGCCTCGGTAAGGCGGAATTTGGTGATTTCCGTGTTGACCAAGCGGATAAATTTGTTGCGCGCCTCGTGCATACCTCGTGCGGTTAGTTCTACACTTGTGAGCTCACGGATATATGTCGTGGTAATTTCAGGCAGGCCTAGACCGGCAATCTTCCGAATGACTGCTTTTCCCACGTCTTGGGCTTCATTTTCGGATAACCCTGTTTCCTTTACCAGTGATTTCGCGATATTTTCGCCATTAAACCGGCGCAGGTCACCTTTCGACGTGATAACATATTTTGGAAACAATCGTTCCAGTAAAAAGTCCGATCCAGTGGATTTCATATCAGCAGTGCCTGCCATTTTTTCTACCTTCAGTAACTAACACACAAGTCTTATACTTTTATGTCGGGTTCCTGTGCTTGCGCATTGAATTTCTGACCTACTACGCATACTCAAGCGTTTCACTGGAGCCTACACTAGCACTCGGTTCCCGTCCTATAATATTGTTTCTTGTTATCCATTTAACAACTGTGGTTAAAAATCATACAATTCAGCAAAGTCCGACACAAATTAACTTGCATTTTTGTAAGCCGCTGAAAGCAGTGGAGTTACAATGAATAAAAGATTATTTCGAGAGGGATAGAAAATCCTAAAAAGATAAACTGATCGTAATATGGACTGAAAATATAAGAAATCGATGTACATATATGTACAGTCTTAAATATATTTATGTAAATATATACCTCTAAGTACATATGAATATTATTTCTTTGAATATCAGGCGGTCTGGGTTGATACTTATTATGGGAATAAAAATTGGAAAACATAATTTCGCAGTTTCCTGAAATCGTGTATGCCATCGTGGTATGGGGACGCGGAACTCCAACAATAAGAAAAAATCACTATCGTTACCAATCGGCACATCTTCTACAAGCATCCCGCGGTCGTAGACGGCTTCTGGAGAAGCTTCCAATTGGAATTGTTCGACAGTCCTATCTTGAAATTTGCGAAAGACATCAAGACGCTCGACATCACCAGCTTATCGCGAATCCGCCTTGGTAACACATGGCTGTTACTCCTATTCATTGATCCTTTCAGAGATACGCTGGTACGAAACGCGCATTTACAGGACAGACCCAGATCAAAGTTCCGTGGCATGCAAAAAACGAGATCCTCCGAATCTTGCACCAAATAGTGTCTCGTGTGTCAATAATTTGAAAGAAAAAATTAGAGAATTTATTTGCGGGTAATTTCGGTAGCCATAGACACGCCACCACCGCCACAGAGTGTGGCCATCCCGAGTTTCTTGTTGGAGTGCATCATCTCGTAGAGCAATGTGACTATGATTCTCACACCCGTGCACCCGACCGGGTGACCAAGCCCAATGCCGGATCCATTCACGTTCGTGGTCTCCCGCTTGAACTTGAGCTGCCTCTCACAAGCAATATATTGCGATGCAAAGGCTTCATTCACTTCGATCAGTTCGTAATCATCAATGGTACGCTTTGTCCTCTTGAGCAAGTCGTTGACTGCTGGGACAGGACTCTCGCCCATCAACTCCGGAGCACAGCAACCCATACCAAAACCCGTGATATAGGCCATTGGTTTGAGTCCGAGCGCGTCCGCCTTTTCTTTTGCCATAATGACCATTGCGGATGCGCCGTCATTGAGACCTGAGGCGTTCCCCGCGGTAACCGTACCGCCCTTGGGAAGGAACGCAGGGGGCAACTTTGAGAGGGCGTCCATCGTCAATCCTGGGCGGAAATGCTCGTCTTTTTCCATAACTTTCGGATCCCCTCGCTTCTGGGGGACGATCACGGGGACTATCTCTTCCTTGAATTTCCCGGTTTTCGTGGCGTTCTCGGCATTATTGTGACTACGCAGGGCTACTTCGTCCTGCTCCTGACGGGTGATGTTATGTTTCAGGGCGAGGAATTCTGCGGTCTTCCCCATAATGTAGGGTTTCCCCCGCGCCCACTCAACTGGGCCATCCTTAGGATAGGGTAAGAAGATAGACCCGCATTGCAATCCTCGGGACAACGAGTCACACATCTCGCCATCCATATATCTCATACCCCAGCGAGCACCAGGCAAGACATATGGGATGTTCGACATTGATTCAACGCCCCCAACGAGGCAAGCGTCCGAGAATCCATCTTTGATCTGTAAAACCGCGGACATTGTCGCTTCCATAGCAGAAGTGCACACCCGGTTCACTGTGACTGCGGGCACGGAGTCAGGTATCCCTGCAAGTAATGCTGCGATACGGGTGGTATTCAGAGCATCGAAGTCTTCAAAGCAATTACCAAATCTAACGTCACCCAATACTTTAGGATCCAGACTATTTGCCCGCTTGAGCGCCTCTCTCATGACGACAGCAGCAAGCTGGGGTGCTCGCAAGGGCAGCAATGACCCGCCGAAAGTTCCGATTGCGGTCCGGCAGGCAGAGACTATGACTATTTCTCGCATAAAAAGATCATCAGCCCAATACATCTAAGGATAGGTAAAAAATTATGCATTAGGGTCAAAATATGTCAAGTTGCTCGTGAAGCATACTTAAGTTTCGGGCACGATGACATCGTAGAGCGCCCGGGAAGATTGGGATACGTCTAGGTACAGGGAGAAGTCATTGGTCTCCTCGATCTACGTAAGCGGGGATAAGAATATCAATAAGCAATTACCCCCGTGAACAGTTACTAATTTCAAATGCCCACAGACACGGTTACACCGGCTTTTTCGATAATCCTCTTTAAGTTATCAATATGTTTTTCATCCGGGGTTTTTCCATCAGGAAAGCCATAAGGTATACCTAATTGTTCGCATTTTGATTTTCCTCCTTCGTGGTAGGGCAGAAAGGAAATCCGCTGTGCATGGATCTCTTTAGCCAGTCCCGCGATCCTTTTTATATGCTCTTCCGAATCATTGAATCCGGCGATTAACGGAATCCGAAGCCATACTTGGTTTTGCTTTGCAGTTCTCCTGAGATTTTCCAGAATTAGATTGTTTTTTACGCCGGTCATTCTCTGATGTATTTCCGAATCCAAATGCTTGATATCAAAAAGGACTAAATCGACAAAACGAAGCACCTTTTCCATTGCTTCCCATTTTCCATACCCCGTTGTTTCCAGCGCCGTGTGCAATCCTTCTCTTTTGCATTCGGCCAGTAAATCGCTTACGAAATGACTTTGCGACAGGGGTTCGCCTCCGGATACCGTTACACCGCCGCCTGAATTCTTATAAAACGGTTTATCCTGAAGAACCTCATCAAGCACTTCCCGAACCGTTACGGATCGCCCGCATCGGTTCAAAGAATGATAGAGACAGCTATCAACACACAACAAACAGGAATTACATTTTTTTCGGTCAATTTTCCGGCCGGTCTTTTTTGCGATGGTGATTGCCGCTTGTGGACAAGCCTCAACACAGGCACCACAACCTTTGCAATTTACATCCCGCACCATTAGGTTGATGGAAAAATCCTGCGATTCCGGATTTGAGCACCAAAGACATTGCAGAGGACATCCTTTCATAAATACAGTTGTTCTGATCCCCGGACCATCATGCACACTGAATTTCTGGATGTTAAAAATGATCCCTGTTTGATTATCACCGGCCTTTGAACACTGCATTAGTCTATCTTATCTCCATTTAATGTACTCATTCACCGAGGTAAATGCTTGTCAAAACGACGACGGCCAACTCATCCCGAGGAGCCGGTTATACTCGGATCAAACGGAACCTCCGTATTACCGGCGGAAACGTGCAACTTCGTGAACTTTCATTCAGTTCCATTCTCACGTTTTCGCCGACAACACGTCATCGGTCGCTTCCATATCTCTCGGGCGAGACCGTTCGCTTACATTATCATTATGTCAGATGCTGCTCCGTTCTTGCAATAATGTGATCCTGCAGGCCTGAAGATAGATCGACAAAGTAGGCACTGAATCCGGCGACTCTCACAATCAGGTTGCTATATTTCTCGGGATTGGCCTTTGCGTTGACCAGCGTCTCCTTATCAACGATATTGAACTGGATATGTGGGATATTCAACTGTTTCCATGTTTTCAGATAGGCGAGAAATGCCGGTTTCAGATCATCTTCTAAAAACTTAGGAAGAAACTTCTGATTGAGTAGATGATTAAATGTATCCAATGTGCTGATTTTGGAGACGGATTTTAGAACTGCGGTGGGACCTTTTTTGTCTCTTCCCGGGGCGGGAGCTAAAGTTGAATCAGCAAAAGGCTCACCGTCCACGCGGCCATCAGGTGTAGCCGGTGTATCAATGGCCAATCCATAAGTCGCGGATACAGCGCTGCCGTCGCCTCGATGCGAAAGTCCGAACCGGTCTTTTACCGCTTCCATGGCTGCTTCGCCTCTAGCCTGTACCTCCCGGGCGATTACATCCGCGTAGTCATCATCATTACCAAATTTCGGTGCGTTAAGACACGCCTGCCGGATATCTTCACGACCTTTCCAGTTTCTATCCATAATTTCGATTAGCTCTGGAAGCGTGACTTTCTTGTCTTCGAAAACAACTTTTTTGATGCCTGTGATGGCATCCGCGACATTTGTACCGCCGATCACCTGCATGAAATGATGCACCATAGAGGGGTAGACCCATTTACGGCATTCCTTGCCCTGTTCAATGCATCCGTCCAGAAGGGCCGAATAAAACGGACGAGGAGCATATTCAGCTAATAGTTCATTGTTAATTCTTTCGAGCTGTTCCATCTTGCCGGTAAAGAATTTGACTTGTTCGGCATAGGCATCGAGTACATCTCTCCAGCTTTTAAAGGTTGCCGGATCTGGCGTTCGAGCTCCGTGTTGCTGCCCGTTTCTCGGGTTCACACCCTGATGCAGTGCCCACCACAGGCATTTCAGCAGGACAAAATAGCCCACGGAACGGCGGACGACATTTTTCCCCGGGATCTCGATATAAACGCATCCGGTGACGGCATACTGCTTGGCATCTCGCGTCGGAATGCCCCAGCGTTCATAAAGCGGAATCAGCGCCTCATCATTAAATAGGGAGGGATACCCGATGCCGGTTTTTATTACGTCCACCGCTTTGGAATAGACTTCGTCAGGCGTTCCGTCGTGCAATCTCA
>MBAA01000102.1:24980-25911 GCA_001940655.1 Promethearchaeota archaeon CR_4 | reverse complement strand
ACCCACTGGCAGGTCTGGGCAATTTCTTCAAGAATCGTTCTGCGCGCCGCGATTTCCTGTTTAGCGACGGATGTTTTGGCTAAGGTGGCATAACGTTTTGCAAAATTGATCACCGCTTCCAAAGAAATAATGGCCGCTTCTAGAAAATTTTTCTGATCGAGGTAATCGCCGGGAATCTCCTTATCCAATTTGGAAATCTTGTCCTTAATCTCTGAAATCAAACCGTTCAATCCTAGCTTGAATAACTTTTCGTAATTGGGGATGCCCAACTCAGAGAGTTGACTCCAGAGAAAGGTCCCTTCGTACGTCCAGTATTTAATCAAATGTTCGGGTAACGCCGCCCGATGACGGTCGCTGATAGCTTTCCCCTTCCAGTATGCGCAAAGTTCGTCAAGCTCCTTTCTACCCGCATCGTCGAGCAGTGTTTTGCCAGCCTCACTATTAACCAGTCTCTGTGGCGATTTCCAGTTCTGCTCAATCGGATGAAAAATACCATTGGGATCCGCCGTCTGATAACCGACGATCCTTTCGTAATCCCGAATGAAGATGCCCATATTGTTTAGAATATTAGCCAGGGCCTTGGCCCGCCGCAGAACCATCGGTTGCCCTTCTGTTTCTTTGTATGATTCCGTCATCAATCTCGACCTTTGCAAATCGAGACGAATTTCTGGGCGAAACATGCCCCGCTTGGAATCCTCATCAGCATCTCCCCGTTTGATATTGCGCACGGCGCGGCTGACGACATTCTTACGAAGTTGTTCTGGGGATAAATCCTGTGTCTGCATTAATTTTCACCTTTTATTTGCGAGTGATTTCGGTGGCTAATGACACGCCACCACCGCCGCAAAGCGTGGCCATCCCGAGTTTCTTGTTGGAATGGATCATCTCGTAGAGCAACGTGACGATGAGACGCACGCCCGTACACCCGACC
>MBAA01000102.1:24632-24922 GCA_001940655.1 Promethearchaeota archaeon CR_4 | reverse complement strand
ACTGCTTTTCACAGGCGATGTACTGGGCAGCGAAGGCCTCATTCACCTCGAATAATTCGTAATCATCAATGGAGTGCTTCGTCCTCTTGAGCAGGTCGTGAACCGCAGGCACGGGACTCTCCCCCATCAACTCCGGCGCGCATCCACCCATACCAAATCCCGTTATGTAGGCCATTGGTTTGAGAGCAAGCTCATCTGCCTTTTCTTCCGCCATAATGACCATCGCGGATGCTCCATCATTGAGACCCGAGGCGTTCCCCGCTGTGACTGTGCCACCTTTAGGAAGGAAT
>MBAA01000102.1:23628-24605 GCA_001940655.1 Promethearchaeota archaeon CR_4 | reverse complement strand
ATCGTAAGGTCCGGCCGAAAGTGCTCGTCCTTGTCAAATATTTTCGGTTCTCCCTTTTTCTGGGGAACCATCACGGGGACGATCTCGTCTTTAAATTTCCCGGTTTTCGTGGCATTTTCAACGTTGTTGTGACTTCGTAACGCGACATCGTCTTGTTCCTGGCGGGTAATCTTGTGTTTCATCGCGAGAAATTCAGCGGTCATACCCATAAGGTAAGGTTTGCCGCGAGCCCATTCCACAGATCCGTTCACAGGGTACTTCACAAAGTGAGACCCGCCGTGCAGACCGCGCGCCAATGCATCTTGCATTTCGCCGTCCATATATCTCTGACCCCATCGTACACCGGGTAAGAGGTAGGGAACATTAGACATTGACTCCATACCGCCAACTAAAACGGCATCACAAGCGCCTGCTTGGATCTCGTGCATTCCCGAAATACAAGCATCCATCGCTGACGTGCATACTCGATTCAAGGTGTCCGCAGGCACAGTATCCGGAATGCCAGCCAAGAGTGCTGCCACACGCGCCGTATTCACCGCATCAAAATCTTCATAACAATTACCGAAACGAACATCACCTAGAACGTTCGGTTCCAAATTATTAGCTCGCTTTAACGCCTCTTTCATAACCACAGCCCCAAGCGGGGGAGACCGCAAGGGCAATAATGACCCACCAAATGTACCGATTGCTGTCCGGCACGCAGATACTATGACTACTTCTCTCATACAGAACACTACATTCCGTACCAATTTTGGTCTTGTTAAAAACTATTCCCATCTCTAAAAGTATGCCAAGATGGCAGGGGACACTCGTAAATTTTTTCTATAGTTATTACTTACTTCTCCTTTCCGCGTCACTGGTTGAGCACCTCCAACACGGTCACGGTACCACGGATTGCTTTCCACGCGTGCGGACCCGTGGTGTACCCCCTGAAATCTACGCAATCCTGGTCCGGGCACGCCGTCACCGTGAAGGAC
>MBAA01000102.1:22767-23619 GCA_001940655.1 Promethearchaeota archaeon CR_4 | reverse complement strand
GGAGACCCGCCACGATGCCAACGACGATCACGCCGATGGTGATTTTCTTGATCCTCGGCCAATTGTGGGATTTCGGCTGCACGGGGGCAGGGTTGTTTGGGTCGTAGCGGTGTTTCGGGGAGCGTTTGGGTATGTGTATCACTTTTCGTCGCTTTCGTATTTAAATTTGCGGGCGAGCGGCACGCGTGACCCCTCGGAGGGACGGCGATGACGCTGCTTCGTACCTTCGACCAGTTTCGCGGGAACCAACGCGTGCCACACGAAACGTTGGTTCGGATGGAAGCATATAAGGGAGACTTTGCTAAACCTCGGGACTTTCGGGAGCTGCATTCTTGACAACTTGTTCCACGTGCCCATCTCCAAAGGAGGAACTTGAAACGACACTAATTACTTGGCCTCGTTTGCCTGGGTGCAGGCCGACCACGCGATTCCCACGGGGATCCAGGTCCAACGGTTGATCGGGACAGAATCTTGTCTCACGGGCTCCACGTCCGGGATTGTCCCGCAATCGGGAGAGGCAAGGGGAACGAAGACATTGGTGACAGCCCGACTGGGGTAACCGGTCAAATTCCTGTGATCCATAATTTATATTCGTCCTGCGGGAGACTATACCCGTGCTCCGGGGGATCCCAAATTTTGTCGAATCTCCGGCGGGAGTGCATTCTTCTTGCGTGGTTTTGCCTCCGATTTTTCATGTGACCCCAATGGGCGAAAAATCACCAGATCACTGCCTCTCACTCATTGAGGGCGCGCCAACCTTCCGACCGGCGTTCTGCTTCCGCGAGCTCCACATCCAACACCCGGTGGCACCCCGTGCACACGGCATGCTCGAATTTTGCTTTCATCTCGCAC
>MBAA01000102.1:18097-22715 GCA_001940655.1 Promethearchaeota archaeon CR_4 | reverse complement strand
CCACCAACCCTTTTTCCCCCCACCGCGCGAGGGCCTGCACGAGACTACTCTGGGCACCTTTTCCTTCCTTTCCCACATCTGCCAGCAAATCCCGGAGGGAAACCTTTCCCCTCCGCCCCAGCGACGCGAAAACCGAGCGCGCGAGGCCGGACCAGTGGAACTTGGGGGCTATAGTGATGTAAGATAGGTAACTGGTCTATAAGAAGAATTACTAAAAGGTAATTATTCGAATGAAAGAGTTATAAAAAAAAAATTTTCATTTGCTTGTGGTGATTCGGCGTGCCAGTTCGCGGATTCCTCCCAAAACTTTTGCATTGTCCGTCGAGGTCGTTTGGATATAGACGCAGTTTTGTTTTTTTAGGAAGGATTGGATGAAATTGACTTTTGTTTCATTACTTGTTGGGTTGAGTTTTTCAAGATAATTACCGCTCAAGAGAAATGGTATCGTATTACTCGTGGATTGCTGAACTTCTGGAAACCATTTCGTTGTTACTTCCGTAAAGGTTTCCTTTCGCGTGAGGTAAAAGACCAAGATCAATCCGACAGATCCTTTGTAAAAAGTCGATCTTAAAAATTCGAAGCGAAGTTCGCTCGAAATGTCCCAAAGGGTAAACGTCCTGCGTAATTTGGGGGCAGCCTCGACATCTAGCACCATAATACCCACTCCTACTGTTAATTTGTAGTCGGCACCCGATTTCCTTGTAATGACACGTTCAATGAGCGAAGTCTCTCCGCCATCATCCGGCCCGCAAACGAGGATCTTTAATGATTCTGTTTCAAGCGGGGAAACCTGTTTTTTTGGACGAATTTTCCGATTTGTTTTCTTTCTTGTCCTTGAAATCGAAACCAGAGCTGGTTGTTGGAGGAGTGATCCTTCGCTCAAGTCTGTTTGCGAGCGGCAGCTCTGGATACCTGGAACTTCTTGAAATTTTTTTACTTAACTTCGACAGTTCAATCGCCATCCATCCCTTAGATAATTAATGTTCTCCTCTCTCATTATTTAACCTTCTGCTAAAAGCTTCTAATCCTTCGTGATATTTTTCAGATGCAGCAATATCCTCCTTCTTCTTCTCTTTTTTCACCCCTGCGCCGATGTTTTTGAACCTTGTTTTGCATTAACCGTAGTAGGAACCAGTGTGATGTCAAAATATTCCCACTTGATCTTGAGCGCCTGGTAAATTGCCTTCAGCACCTTACCCACGTTCAGGGACTTGCTGATGCGGTAGGACTTGCCCCCTGGGCACGTGTGGTCCCCGATCGAGAGGTGACCTTTTTGGATCTTGGCCCGGAGGGTCTCGAAGGTAAAGTCTTGGGAATGCTGCTTGAGCAGGCACCGGAGCAACGCCAGTGCCATCATCCCCCACAAGATCAGGGCAATGTGCACCTCGATCCGGTCGGGTCTGCGGTGAAAGACCGGACCAATGGCAAGGTGGCTTTTCAGGTGGTGGAACTCGTGCTCGACCACGCTTGTGGCCTTGTAGATGCGGAGGATGCCGGCCGCGTCGAGGGTCGTGTCGTCTGTCATGAGGGCGTATTTCCCAAGGAGGTTCTGCTTCAAGTCGAGCTTTTCCTTGACCGGCGTGCACGTCACGGAATCCTCCTGTTCCTGCACTTCGAAACACGAGCGCAGGCCACTCCTCCCCAGCAAGCCCTCGACCTGGCGGGCCTTGTCGCGCGCGGGGTCGTCTTGCGCCAGGACCTTGGTGACCTCTGCCTCGAGCAACTTGACCTTCTCTTGGAACGAGGCCTGTTTTTGGTGCATGATCTCCTTGTTGAGGTACAAGAGCACGGTCCGCGGCGCGCCATACAGGCGGAGCGTGGCCGTTTTCCCGCGGACAACCGTCTTTTTCTGCGTATAGATTACGGGGGCTTCCTCAGTCAGAGCTTGGAGCTCCTTCTTCACGGTAACCAGGCTGGGGCGAATGCTGGCCACGAAGTGAAACTGCCACTTCTTGCACAGGGCGTCGAGCGCCCGGAAGTTGCCGGGGTTGTTGTTTCCCTTGTCGAACACCATGTACCGGTTGCGGATGTTTGCCAAGATGGGCGAGTAGTGTGCCTGATATTTCTCCAGTACTGCCTCGAACATGTACACGTCAGGCGCATTACCGGGGAAGGTCTGGAAGAACAAGGGGATGGACTGGTCGTTCACGCCCAGCATCAGATTCACTTGCGCCAGGTCAGGCCGCTTGTCCCGGTTGTACCCGTGCACCCTCTTGACCTCCCGGTACTTGTCAAGACCTTCCGCCATTCCGGCGGAATCACTCTCCTCGCCTTCGCTCTCGGCGTTGCTTTCCCCTTCGTTGTCGGCCTCGTCGTTGCCAAAACACGAAATGGAGGTGCCGTCCACGATTAGCTGGGACATTTCCAACCCGCTGATGCGGAGTAGGTTTCTCACGAGCGAGTCCTGGATGGTGCCCAAGTGCGGGTGCAAGTAGTCCATGTAACGGTAGATGTTGGCCTCGGTGAACTTCCCCGCCGGAACGCTCGGGTCAAGAGAGAAGATTGACTCCCGGTGGGCATTGGCGGCAAGTCCCCACTTGCTGAAGGCATTGAGCGCCCGTTCCACCACGACCATTTCGACAAAGCGACCTGCGTCGAGCTTCGGACCCTTTGGCAAAGCATCGCCAATGACCTTCGGGAAGTCGAGCATCTCGAGGACTTTCGAGAGGATTTTCTCGCCGGAAAATGACAAAAGACGTTCGTTCGCGGGTTTCTTGGTGTTAAAGTCGACCAGTAATTTCAATGCAGTTTCCTCATTACCAAGGTAAACTTCCTTGCTCCGAACCTTCCCCTTTTCGCGGAAACTGGAATGAAAGCTATAATATTTGCGATTTTTCCTGTAATGGATTGTTAAAGAACAAGGCATAATTATAATGTAACTGAAACTCATATTTATTGTTTGCCCGATATATATTTCCCAATTTGCGGAATCACCGAAAAATGGTTTCAGTTACATTTCTAAAATGAAATTAGGATGGGGAGACACCGACGAAAATGGATTCAAAACGGAAAATAAAGGCCTGAACCCAGATTATTGGATCTGGATGGATGTAAGCTCCTCGAAGGGAACATCCCGTGTTTCAATCAAAATTTTAAAATGCAGAACTTCATTAACTGTCGAAGTTAAGTTTTAGGAAATCTTGCTCAGATATTCGATGCTTCAAAATTGCCTGTTTTGGCCCAAGCTGTAATTCCAATCCGTCTGTTAGAGTAGTCTCTTCGAGGTATATGGGAATGATGTTCTTGCGCTTGTCGCATGCAAAATAAATTTCTTTTTTGGCATGCTCGTTAGAAATGGCGGCTTTTGAAAAGAATACCACGAAGTACGAACTCCTAGCAATTGCGGTACCGATGGTTTCTGGCCAATCTGTGCTGGGAGGAATTCCCTCGTCATACCAAAAGTTGTATCCTTGTTCATGTAATCGTTTCAACTCAGGATACACTCGGCTTTTATCCGCGTGGGCATAACTCACAAAGATAAACGGTCCCTCGTCAGTATATGCCTTAAATGGAGGAGAATTAACTTCTTGGGGAGACCCCCGCGCTAAAGAATCGTTCTTTTTCTTAGGAATGTCCTACCGCTCCCAATTGGGCAGACTAGCGATTGTATTTACATTAAATCTCAAGATAATATATGTTTGATCCTTGTCTCCCCTGATGCTCCCGAAATTCGCCCAGATGATCTTTTTTAGGTTCTGGATTTCTTTCCCGCTTCTCACCGCGAAGAGGGTTTGATAGAGGCAAATCAAACCGCGATCCCCCCCTTTTTTAACGAGGAAACCTCCTCCCTCCCTTGACTATGACGTAGATGTCACGACTCGTTATCACCTTGTTTTGATTTGGTTGACCACGCGTTGAATATTTTCGACCGTTTTGAGGATGAGGTCGAGTTTCTTCCCGACTTCGTCAAATTTTCGCTTGATCTCAGGATCCAATTTTCGTCCCCTCCCCTGCGTTTGATGGGGATGTCCGGGGTCGGGCGGGGATTCGGGTTGGCATCAGCGTCTAAAGGCTGTCCGGATTTTCTGGATGCGGTCGTTAAAGGGGACGTGTGAACGGGCATAATTGACCCCCGCCATCGACGGGTGATAGAATGCCACGCACAGGCGATCCCGCCCGCCGATATTGCCGAAAAAGGATATCTCATCTTGGGTCTCGAATTCTCGTTGACTCGCTAGCAACGGTAACAACGTGCGGTCAAAGGTTATTATGACATCCGGGTCTAGAACCGTGATTTCCTCGTAGAGGTGTTCCCGGCAGTTGGCGAGCATGGCCGTGATGTCAGATGTGACCTGCGATGCGGTATAACCGTGGTTGGGGGTTTTTTCCGTGCCTGACCGGTTGGTGCATTTGGCGGCATTAGTGAAGGAGAAATTCTCGAGGAGATTCATTTTAGTGGGTAAGTCAAGGATTTGGTGGCAGATGTCGAGGATTCCGTATTTTCTTGTCATGATGTAGTACTCGGAAAAACCCTTGCGGTATTCCCGCGCGAAATCCTCGTATGTATCGTGTTGCGGCACGACGTCCGCGTGCGTCCCCTGTTCTCGTTCCGCCACGTTTTTTATATTCCAAGCGGGGATTTGTGCCATAAACAGGACTTTCGGAAAACCTTCCGCAT
>MBAA01000102.1:12746-18076 GCA_001940655.1 Promethearchaeota archaeon CR_4 | reverse complement strand
ACTCGGGGGGGTAAAACTCGGCCGGAGGGTGGTCACACGTTGGAAAAGTCTGGCACTTTGCGGCTTGCGTGCAGGTGAAGCAATTTGGGAGGCGCAACGAACCACACCGCGTGCAGGTTCGGATGCGTGCATAAACGTCCCTTGCATAACAGTCTTGGATATTGATATCGACTCACCTCACCCGTAATTTTCTCCTCCTCCGTATATAAAGGTCTGCGAATCGTGGATAATTCTGAGGTGACCTCTATCCTCTCAAAAACAACATGTAATATGTAACTTAAAGAATCTAACCCATTCTTGCAAAAAATCGTGATGGGGACAAGAATGGAAAAGAAGATCCGAATAAAATTAAACCGCAGTTATTCAAGGAAAATCGGCGCGGATCAGCGTTAGGGCCTTGCGGGCGTGCGAGTCGAGGGGATTCAATAGCAGACCTTTTTCGAGAGCAGTAATCGCCCCGGGGATGTTCCCATCCAGACTTTTCGCTATTCCAAGGAGATTCCACGCCGAGGCAACGCGGGGTCTGAGCGCGAGGTACCGTTCGAGCGCGGCGATCGCCTCCGGGTACTCTTTCTCCTCGTAGGCGGCATACCCGAGGCCCTGCCACGCGTCTGGGTTCGCGGGGTCAAACTTCGCCGCCTGACGGTAAGCTACTAACGCTCCTTGGGGATCACCTGCGTGGGCGCGAACGTTCCCGAGGTAGCGCCAGTTCTCCGCCTTGTCTGGGTACCGGGAGACCAGTTGCTCGTACGCGCTGACTGCCTCCGGGATATCCCCCGCTTGGACGTACCCGGCGGCGAGGATCTCGAGTGATGCCCGGTCGTTCGGATCAAGGGCGATCACCCGCTTCGCGTTGTCGAGTGCGCTCAGGTCGTCGTTGCCCGCCTCGAGTAAAACTAGGTCGCGCCACACCTCCTTGTCGGCGGGATCCAGCAGGGCAGACTGGCGGAACGCCTCGATCGCGCGAGCGTCATTGCCAACCTTGTGCTGGATTTCCCCGAGCGCCTTCCAGTCTTCGGCGTCGGCAGGACGCAAGGCGACCACCATCTCGAAGGCCCGCGCGGCCTTCTCGTGTTGCCCGATCTCGGACAGTACCGCGCCCCAGAGCGCCCACGCGTCCGGGTCTGCCGGGATGTCTTTCACGGTCGCCTCCAACGTCTGGAGAACCTCCTCGATCTTCCCCTCCAAGAGCAAATATTGCCCTATCCGCCTCCGGGGGAGCGAATTGGCGGGGAGGAAGGGAATGGCGTCCGTGCATAACACTTTAGCCTTGTCAATCCGGTTGCACGCTTGCGCCACGCTAGCGAGGCCCACGAGTGTCCACCCTCGCAGGTTGGGGTCGTTCTCGCCTTTCTTGAAATAATATCCCCGGTCAAGTACGTTTTCGATGTCCATTCCCTTGCCATACCATGCTTGGCCGTTCATGCCCCTTTATTGACTGCGAATATAAAAAGTGCAAAAGTTCGCTGTGTCCCAAAGTCAGTGGCGGCGCGCTAAGATCTCGAATATTTGCTCCCAGAGGAACCATTATGAGGATATTTCGCCTTGATACCCCTCTTAGGTTGAAAACTTCTTTTATTTTTAGAGATATAACACTCGTTTTAAAATTTTCTACAGAATCTTTTCTCAGAGGAGGTATAATCTAGAAGGAGAGCGCCACATTGAAGGAACAGGCGATGAAATTGAGGGAGAATTCTCGGTTGAACGAGGGATGTTGCATCACTTACTTTGTGAAAATGGCAAGAGAGGGGGAATATCCCAAAGTCCGTGATTTGCTCGACATCGGTTACAAGGGGAATAACGAAACCTATCGTCAAATTATTCTTTCCTTCCCCGAAAGTAAATGTTAAATACCCAAATTTGGTAGAAAAAGCACGTCTAGGAGGGAAACGAAAGTCTATGTCAAAAAAGAAATGCCTCCCATCGATGAGAACGCGGCCTTTATTAGACGAAGATATTGCCCTTGCAGATTATCACGGTGCGCCGCTTGCTGCCGCCGAATGTGCCACCTTGCAGGATCTCGGGAAGGAGGTCGGCATACCTTTACCAGTTTATTCCACACTCAAAGATTTTCCACGCAATGGTTGGGCTCGTGATGGTTCTCCATGTCCGTGGAACGGGTTCGTCTCAAAAAACCACCACGTCATCCACCTCCGATTACAAACGCGTAATCCTCCTGTTCCTTTGCATGAATCTGAATTTATGAAAAAGTGGACAAATCCCGACCTTCAATATAAGGGCCCCTTTCTCGAACACCTCCCACCCTCTATTGGTAACCTCCAGTACTTGAAAAGCTTGGATCTTCAGTTAAATAACCTCAAAACTTTACCACCTGATATTTGTCGACTCCAAAATCTCATAGAGCTTTGCGTTTCAGGTAACCACCTCGTAGAGTTATCCCCTTCCATAGGAACATTGTCCCATTTAAAAATCTTAAATCTTGCGGATAATCAATTAGAGGAACTTCCCGCCTCTATCCGATTATTGCCCCATTTACAAATTTTGAATGTCAGCGGCAACAATCTTAGGAAATTACCTTCGTGGATCGGTTCGTTTTCTCAGCTTGTAGAGCTCTATGCAGGTAACATCAATCTCGAGGAGGTACCGCCTGAAATTGGTGAACTTACCTCACTTCAATCGCTGATTCTCGACCACAATCATCTCACCCTCTTGCCATCAACCATCGGTCATCTCATATCTCTTCGCCGTCTTGACATAGAAGGCAATCGACTCGTTGAGTTACCTGACAAGATCGGCGAATTAACCAACCTTCAGTACCTGAATCTAAACCACAACCGAATTAAGGATCTGCCAGAGGCCCTTGGTAATTTATGTGACCTAGAAGACCTTAACATTGACTACAACCTTTTGCAGGCATTCCCCACGAGCTTTGGCAACCTATCGCGATTGAGAGGGTTATCCGCACGGTTCAACTTACTAGAGTCTGTGCCAGAATCCTTTGGCAATCTAACCAACCTGAGAGACCTCTACTTAGACTGCAACCGCATCACACGGGGGTATCCAATTTCCATCACCCGCTTGCGTATGTTAACACAGCTTTGGTTAGATTACCCGGATTTCCTATGTAAACATCAACCGCGGAACTGGCCAACCATTTTGGTATGGCTCCACGACCTCCACGAGCAAGGTTGCAGCGTCGTTCGACCTCCAAAATTCCTCATTCCGGATAATGATGACGATGATGATTAAGACGAGCGTAAGTTTTTTCTATAGTTATTGCTATTAGAATCTTAACTGCGGCTCCGTAGCTTAGTTCGGTACGAGCGCCTGACTTGTAGCATCTGTAATTGCAAGAGATCAGGCGGCCGGGGGTTCAAATCCCCCTGGAGCCTCTTTCCTTTTGGATATTCGGTCAATTTCCCAAATGATAAATATCGTGTAAAGAAAAAGATCTTTCGGAAAACAACAAATAGTCAGAGGAGAAGATGAAAAAGAGTAATCTACAAGTTTGAGACCACTTCGGTTTCTACCCGCTGGACGCCAGTAATTCCAGACAGTGCATCTTCGACCGGTTGCGTGCCACCTTCCATACCGTAAGGAATTTTAACCTGAAATTTCAACGCCGACAGGCCAAAAGCAATGGGGACGGTCTCATCCTTCACGACTTCGCAACCTGCTGGCATTTTCTTCTTGATAGCTTGCAATAATTTCACCAAATCGGTATCCACATCGTCTGGCAAGACCTTCATAATTGCGATTACGAACTTGGGCATTGGATTCACTCCGGCAAGATTTTACGGGCCCACGAAGGAGCACTTGATGCATTTATACGCCAAGGCGAAATTGCGACATTTCTCGCACCGCCAGATAACCACATCACCGCATTGAGGGCAAGTAAACTTGACCGCGTGTTCGTCAGGTTGGATCAGCTTGCCGCAGCCATTACACGTCTTCTGCAGGTAACTCAAAGTCGTTTCCTCAGTTCACTGGTATTTCGTGGATGTCGTGAGTGATTGCTAAAAAATTTTTCTACAAAAAGAGGAATTTAGGAGGGGGGGAGGTAGAAGATGTCGATCCACGGTTTTTCGAAGGTGAATGCCGTGAAAAAGAACAGCGACAAACCCAAGAGTACCAACACCGAGATGAGGGCATATTTCGGATAAGTACCTTGCTGCCATTCTCGCTCTAACCCACCGAGGAGGAGCACGGCAACGAATAAAATGCTGAAAGACCACGTTAATTCGAGGGGAAGTGGGATTTCCGCTTTAGCGATGGCTGGGACAATGTACCAGATGAGAATCTCAACCCACGGAATGATTGTACTAGAAATAATCCGCGCAAAGATAAATCCCCGCTTGTTAGTCAGGTCCTTTCTGAAATAGGCGTATTCAATCACCAAGACGAATAAGTATGACCAGAATGCCATCTTCATATGGCTGAAAACGCTTTCATCGGCCGCCCCGATGATCAATACGGCAGGATATTCTAACCAATCATAGATGAAATGCACGATGGAAAAGATCCCCAAAAATACGAGACCTTTCCAGAGGTAATATTTGGGTGTTGTATACCCTTGTCTATTCATATGATCACTCTTCTAACACGAATTCTTAAGATAAATAACCTTCTAGATTCAGATAAGAGGAACATTTGTGCATTTCCTTGCACAACAGGTAAGAATTATATATATACAAACAGAAAAGCAGTGGATTTATTGCAGAATTTGAGAATCTACCATAGATCCACGGACAAAAGCGATACAAGCAGGATTCATGAGGCCATTATAATTTTCTGCCGAGAAGATACTCAACAAATCCTCACCGAAAAACCACCGGAAACCGTCCGGTTGCCACTCGTGAGCTCGAATCATCTTCGAGAAGCCATTCGCGCGCATGAAACAGCGGAACGCTTCTTCGCCAAACGAAAAAATACCTGACCCCCGGGGGTTATCTGTGAAGTATGGAACCTCCGGGTTCTCAATGGGGTCATTCCAAAGTGCTTGGGTGATAGAAATGGATTGGAGAGCGGGATCACCTTTCGTTAATTCCCCGATTTTCGTAATCCCCATGGGTACTCCCCCATGAACGCAAAAAATTGTGGAATTCACCACGCATCCAACCGGTAGAGCTTGGAACAATCGCTCATACGCGGGTTTCAATCTGGTGAGACCTTTTTCCTCTAACTCCGTTGCAAACCCATACACCTTATTTACCTCCGGATCTTCGTGATTTCCCCGAAGGAGGACAATATTCTCCCCGAATAGCTGGTGGAGGAGGAGGAGAAATGTGAGGGTTTCGACAGACATATCGCCCCGGTCTACATAATCCCCAAGGAAGACGCAGGCTTCGGCACCTTGCAATCGAAAAGCA
>MBAA01000102.1:8515-12728 GCA_001940655.1 Promethearchaeota archaeon CR_4 | reverse complement strand
CTATCAAAATTCCCGTGCAAGTCACCTACCACGCATACGGGTTGGGAGGAGTTGATGTTGACGATGAGGGGGGTGCCAGCAAGAGAATCACTGGTAGAAGTTAACAGAAAATCGATCTGGTCAGGTTCGAGTTGAGCGACAAGGTAGGGGTCTGCGAGAATACGATCCAGTTCTATCTTCGATATTTTCGTTCCGGTCATCGAAGTCCTGCCAGCATCAAGAAGTTTCTTATAATCTCCTGATACTTCTCCACCTATTTAACGCCTTAGACGATGCGCTTGAATCGCTTTTCGAGCTCTTCAAAAGAGAGAATGATGATGGACGGGCGGCCGTGGCAACAATTGAAGGGGAGCTCACACGCAGCCACGTCCTTGACGAGTTTCAGGATTTGTGCTTTCTTCAAGGGTTCCCCCGCGCGAATGCTGCCGTGGCAAGCTAATTTTTTGAGCACCGCATCACGTGCCTCGTCCAAGGGTGTCTGCATTCCCAAGTCCACGAGGGAGCGGATTGTATCTTTGATGAAACTGACCTGCTCGAGGTTGCCGAAGATAACGGGCAGGCGTCGAAGGAGAAAGGTCGTGCCTCCAAAGAAATCCAAGGTGACACCATACCGCTTCAATGCAAGGATATTTTTCTGGAGGAAGTCTGATTCGGCAGGCGAGAGATCGATCTTAATAGGGATGAGCAATTGCTGGGAGGAGATCTTGTTGTGGGTGGCGAGCTCCGCTTGCAACGCCTCATACCTCGCTCGCTCGGCGATCGCGTGCTGATCCACGATGTAGAGACCATCTTCGCCCTCAAACAGGACGTAAGTATCGTGAACCTGATTCTGAGCATTGATCGGACGCCACTTGGGGAGTTTCCCGACCTGAAACCACCCCTCGGGCATTTGATCAATGGTTTGAGAAAGATGGACGGTACTCATTTTACCGTCCTTTCTTGCACTCAAATTCAACGTGGTCTGCGTAGAAGATTTATCAATTTGGGGAGGACAGATCGCGGATATTGCATCGGGTGAACGCCCATCAATAGAACGAAGGGAAGAAGTTGGGGAGGTCGTTTCTAGTCGCAACAATGGCATCCCTGGAACTTGGAGTGGTACCTCGACCGCCCGAACCTCTTTGCCGGGGATGAAAGTATGTTGGGTTAGAGCGTCCCGAATAGCGCCCCGGAGACTTTCGGTAATTTCTTCCTCGTGCGCGATGCGAATGACCTGCTTCCGGGGGTGGATGTTCACGTCAATCGCATCGGGAGGGACTTCAAGGAACAGGACGTAAAAGGGAAACCGATTGACCATCACGAGGGAATGGTAAGCGGACTCGACTGCTTCGGCGATCTTTTTAACCTGCACGTACCTTTGGTTTACAAACAACGATGCCGCTTGCCTTGACGGACGAGCAATGGTAGGAGCACCCAAGATCCCTTGGATTTTTATCGAGAGACCTGAATTGGCATATTCAAAGGGAAACACTTGCCGGGCTGTTTGCGAATCGTAGCACGTGCCAACGGTGTCAACCAATGAATTAGTCCCTGGCGTGTGGAGGATGGCCTGATCATTATGCGTGTACTTAATACGAACACTGGGATAGGCGAGAGCATAGCGGACAACGATGTCCGTGCAATGGGCGAGCTCCACGCTATCCGTTTTTAGGAATTTGCGGCGGGCCGGGATATTGAAGAACAGGTTTTTCACTGTAATATTAGTGCCATCGGGGGCGCCCGTCTGTCCTTCCGAGTAAATCTGACCACCTTCAATTGCAATCTTGTACCCGGTTTCAGAGTCTCGCACTTTCGTGATTATTAACACCCGGGCCACCGTTGCGATGCTACCGAGGGCCTCCCCGCGGAACCCGAGGGTGGTCAAGTGTTCGAGGTCGTCAGCGCTCCGGATTTTCGAGGAGAAGTGTTTCTGGAACGCGAGTGCCACCTCGTCCGCGGGAATGCCGCACCCATCATCGATGACTTGGATGGATTCTTTGCCGCCCTGCTTGAGGGAAATAGTAATATTTTTACTGCCTGCATCGATGGAATTCTCCAAGAGCTCTTTTACCACTGAAGTAGGTCGCTCCACCACTTCACCAGCGGCGATCCGCTCGGCATGTTCAATTTTCTGGATTTTTGGCAAATTGAAAACCTGATTTAAAATAACTAATCAACTTTCTCTTTAAGAATTTGATGCTCTAATTCTGCCCCGCAACTAAAACAACATTTTTTATGAACGCAAATAGTCTCCCCGCATTTTCGGCAAGTCCATCTTATTTTCTCATTTTGGAGAAATTTTTGCATGCCCTGCTCTTGTATAAATTTTAGATTCTCCACCATACTCATGTGGTATTTTGTGCGGTATCGAGTATCAAGGTGTTTTAATTTGTCACAGGGAATTTTTTCACATTCAAAACAAAATTTTGCTTTCTTAAATCTAAATTTATAACAATTTTTTATCTTGCATTGAGCGATGGTGACTGGTTTATGAACTTTATCCGCCCTGCATCCCGGGCATTTATTTCTAGCCCTTAGGTAAGCCCCACAAATACTGCAATTCATCCCGCAGGGAGCTATCAGTAAATTTGGACTCGAGGATTCCATAACTATCTTCAATTTTAAAATAATATCGATCTTCAAAAAATTATACTTTGGGGATTTGATGCTCCAAATCCTGAAGGACTCCTTCGAATTCTTTCAATAAGGGGGGTAATTCTTGTTTGATGGTTTCCCAAATGATATTTAAATTCACACCAGAGTAATTATGGATTAATTTATCTCTCATTCCAGCAAGCTCTTTCCAAGGAATGGAAGTATATATTTTTCTGAGATTTACTGGGACTTTTTTTATTGCTTCTCCAATAATTTCTAAGGCTCTAGATACCACAAATATTGTCTTCTTATCTCGGGAAAAAGTCTCAAAATTCATCTGATTTGTAAATTCCTGCGCAGATTTTATTGCATCTATAATATCGTTAATATAATCCCTATATTCCTGGTTCAGATATACACAACCTCTTGGAGGATACGTTGCCCGATATAAGGTTTCAAAGCGGTTTTTGTGACCAAATCAATTTTCATTCCAAGTAGTTCGTGCAAGTAATTCTCAAGATGAATGAACTTCAAGAGGCCGATTGGTTTTGCGAATTCAACAATTATATCTAAATCACTTTTATGATTCTGTTCCCCACGAACAAAAGAACCAAAAATTCCAATTTCTTTTACATAATATTTTTCCTTTAATGAAGGTATTTCATTCTGGAGTATCCGCTTGATTTCTGTAATCGATTTCATAATTCTATTTCACAAAGGGTTTGGTTACATTTTTATCCCTTATGACTCTTTCAATATGCGGACGCTCAAAGGAGCTTTTTTGCCTCATCCTGTAATTCTGTCAATTTGCGCAGGGCTTCCATTGGCGTAATTTGATTCAAATCCAATTTCCTTAACATCTCCAAGATCTCAGTACTCTTAGTTGGTTTAGGTTTGAAAAGGATGGTCTGAACCGGTTTCGAGGATGATTTCTCTGTCCCCTTCCCCTTCGGGGTTTTATTCGCAGCAGATGACGCCAACTTTGCTGTGCTTATTGATACAACTTGGTATAGCTTCTCATCTTCAATCAATTCGAGGAGCTCGTTCGCCCGCTCGATGATTGCTGGCGGGATACCTGCCAAGGCTGCCACGTGGATACCATAAGACTTGTCCGTGCCGCCTGTCACGAGCTTGCGGAGGAATATAAGATCCTTTCCCTGTTCTTTAATTCCAAGGTGGAAATTCTTGAGACGAGGAAGGACGATCTCAGTCAATTGGTGATAATGGGTCGAGAAGAGGGTTTTTGCTCCAATATTGTGGAGATTCTCGAGCACTGCATGGGCAATACTTAACCCGTCCGTCGTGGACGTACCCCGCCCGAGTTCATCGATGATGACAAGACTACGCTGGGTAGCATTGTTCAGTATCTGGGCGGTTTCCATCATCTCCACCATGAAGGTGGACTGGCGCCGAGTGAGGTCATCCGATGCTCCGATGCGGGTGAAAATCCGGTCAATGACGCCGATTCGGGCGGATTTAGCGGGAACAAATGATCCTATTTGCGCGAGGAGAACGATGAGCGCCACTTGCCGGAGGTACGTGGATTTTCCCGACATGTTGGGCCCTGTCACGAGCATAATTTGATTACCAGTAGTATCCATCAACGTGTCATTGGATACGAAGGGTTCTGTAGTTTCTA
>MBAA01000102.1:7754-8476 GCA_001940655.1 Promethearchaeota archaeon CR_4 | reverse complement strand
GAATTGGGTCACTAGTAATTTCCGGTTGGCAATAATCGTGATCGGCAGCAACTAGCGCATATGTCGCTAACGTGTCCAGCTCGGCAATAATCTCCGCGCTAGCTTGCACTTTCTGGGTAAATGTAGCAACCTTTTGACGAACCTCATTGAAGAGATTATATTCTAATTCCTTAATTTTTGTGTCAGCATGGGTTAGCTTCTCTTCCATCTCCTTGAGCTCTTGTGTGATGAACCGGGCAGCATTCGTGAGCGTGGACTTTTGAATGTATTCTTCAGGTAAAGTACCAATCTCTTGGAGCGTTTTCTGGGTAATCTGGATGTAGTATCCGATCTGGTTGTTGTAAGTCACCTTGATGCCAGATTTTTTGCCGAGGCGTTGTTTGGCTTTCTCCTCGTATTGGAAAATCCAATCCTGCCCGTGTTGGAGAATATTGTGTAACTCGTCCACTTCACCATTATATCCCGCGGCTATAATTCCTCCCTCCGTGATGGAAATTGGGGGCGCCTCAACGATTGCCACGTCAATGAGCGTGCATAACTCCGAAAAGTCATCGAGTAACGCGATTCTCTCTTTGATTAGGGGATTTACCTCCTTTCCGAGTACTCGCTTAATTTCCGGGAGGAGTTTCAAAGAATTGCGAATTGACACGAGGTGGCGAGCGTTCGCTTTCGTGCTGAAATTGATCCGTGAAATAAGGCGCTCTAAATCTCCCATAGTTTTC
>MBAA01000102.1:1452-7651 GCA_001940655.1 Promethearchaeota archaeon CR_4 | reverse complement strand
GCCACTGGCGCAACAAGCGGGCGCCCATTGGAGTCCTACACCGGTCAAATACCTGCAATAGGGTGCCTTGGAGGGTGCCATCCCGGAGGTTTCGCAGGATTTCAAGATTTTTCAACGTGGACGCATCTAATTCCATTATCTCCCCTGAAATTATGGGGCGGATTTTCTTAACATTAGCGAGGGGATGGTCGTTCTGGGCGAGAGGATTTGTATGCATTTCTGTTAGATATTGCGTGAGAGCCCCCGCGGCGGTGATCGCCAATGATTTTCCTTCTATACCAAATCCATTCAATGACGCAACGTGAAAGAGTCCCAATAACTTTGAATGGGCAGTATCATACCCGAAGGCCCAGTCCCCATATGGTTGTACGACCGTCTCTATGATCGCTCTCAATTGCTGGATTATTTCCTGATTGTTTGCGAGGATTTCTGGAATAATACATTCTGATGGGGTGTGTCGCGCGAGCAGTGAGAGGACTTGATCCCACGCGTGTCCTCCCCGGTATTCGGTGGTATAAAAGTCGCCGCAGCTAACTTCGAGGAGCGCCACACCCCACGCGCGATTGTCTTGCACGATGGACGCAATGAAATTGCTCCGATTGTGGTCGAGCAACTCGCCCTCTATTAACGACCCCGGGCTAAGAATCTGAACCACACCGCGCTTAACTATCGTGCCAGTAGCTTCCTTGGGGTCTTCTAGTTGTTCAACGACGCATACTCGCTGGTTAGCCTGCACGAGGGTCGCCAAGTATCCGCTGATGGCATGATGAGGGACACCTGCTAAAGGGACACCATTAGGCGGTTTACCACGGGCCGTAAGTGTGATACCTAAAATTTTCGACACCTTCGCGGCATCATCGTAGAAGAACTCGTAGAAATCACCCATACGGTACGCTACCAAACAGTCGGGGTGTTGCTGCTTGATGCTATACCAGTGCTTCATAGCGGGCGTCAAGTCACGCGGTTCCGGCAAAGTCAAAAGGTCTTAACTCCGAGAGGCCTCTAATATGCACAAAATAGCGAAGGCACTACTTTTAGAATTCGCAATTATTTACAGGCAAATAATTTCTCAGGGATGTTCGATTAAGATCGATGCCACATTCTAAGTGTGATTTATTGAGAGACCTTGCACTCAACGGTAACCTCTATGGGTGGATCGTCATATATTCGCACGTAGATGGTGTGGGTTTCGCCCACGTTCCAATGCCATATATTCGGAGCAATTAATTTTACCACCCCGCCAAGAGGAATAACCAGACCATCGTGTTCCTTCGCTCTCGTGACATTGATGACATTATTTTCAAAGTGCGCCTCTAATTGATACGAAAAATCTCGCTTTTGTTCGCCCTGCAGAGGAACGCCATCGACCACAATATCCACATATCGCGCGAAATCCTCGTCCGGGAAATGTTCGATCGTAACCGGCATTAAAACGTTGATGACCGTCACTTCAATCTTCCCCCCCACAAGACGAACCGCGTCAGGAGGAATAAGACGCCTGAGGAGATATTGTGGGAAGGAATTCAAGGTTGCACCGCCTGAATGATAAAAAAGACTAAGGCTGAAATAAATGTTTCATCACCAAGAGAGGGGAGAAAAAAAAGATAATACAGATATGTGATAGAATGAACACTAACGATATTTGGAAGGATAAGCGATTGGTTTCTCCAAAATTGTACCGATGGGAACAATGGTATCCACTCCAAAACGACCCTCGCTTGTTTACCGCAGGGATCGAGATCGGCGCGCGGGTGACTGTCCAACCTGAGAAACCTCCCAAATTGCGCATCGTGTTTAGGGGGGGGGACGAGGAGGCGAGCGTGGACTGCGTGCACGTGGCGGTATACTCGGGCTCCCTCGAGTCGCTCCCGCCGGACGCCGATCTGGGCCGATCCTCAGAGTCGCACCCGGTAATTCTCGCCCCGGAAGAACACTTCTTCGCACTCAACTCCTACGTGGCGGGGATCGCCGAGGTTGGCCTCGGGGTGATGTTTACCCTCGCGCGCGAAGCAGGGAACATGCCCGTGGGATTCAACGCCCTCATGCAGCAGCAGATCCTGAAGGCCCTCACCCGTGTTGCGCCTGCTGCAACCCTTGATCTCTGCCTGTGGATTCTGGATGATGCGATTCTATCAGGAGGAGACTCGGCACAAGTACTCTTGGCAACCCTGAGGGGGGCATTGACCGACTTATTGAAAGGCGACAGCAACATACCTCCCCAGATTCTTGCGCGCCTCGCGTGGGATGAGAATGAAGATGTGCGGCGGGCGGTGGGAGGACACAAGAACACGCCACCAGAAACGCATACATATCTAGCAGAAGTCGCGAACCGGGAAGCAATGGCAAGAAACAATAATACGTCCCCAGAGATCCTCGCGCGTCTCGCAGGGAACGAGCTCAAGAGTGTGCGGGAGGACGTGGCAAGGAACAAGAAAACGCCCCCAGAGGTACTTGCGCGCCTCGCGGGTGACCAGAACTGGCGCGTGCGGTCGGGGGTGGCAGTCAATAAGAGCACTCCCCCGGAGGTTCTCGCGCGCCTTGCGGAGGACGAAGTCCTGGACGTGCGGCGGGTGGTGGCAGTTAATAAGAACACTCCCCCGGAAGTGCTCGCGCGCCTTGCATCGGACACAGATTGGTTTGTACGGGAAAAAATAGAGCGCAAAAGAAAGAAGGCCTCGCCCTACTGGAGAAATCCTTTTAGGGAAGCTCTTGGCGATCAATAAGAATGGGACA
The DNA here is from genome assembly GCA_001940655.1 of Promethearchaeota archaeon CR_4. GTDB lineage: Archaea > Asgardarchaeota > Lokiarchaeia > Sigyniarchaeales > CR-4 > CR-4. The sequence continues at coordinate 4,918 of MBAA01000102.1, read as the reverse complement.
GGATGTCAATCTTCTCTTGCCTCTTTTTTAGTAATCCCGTGAGAAATCTTTCAAGCAGTGGTACTAAAGCGAGGAAATCTTCGTTCACGCCTGAGCAATCTGGTCTCCAAAATATTTCAGACACCGCTCGTAAATGCCCACGGCTGCTTCCAGCTCGGATCGTGCCACGTATTCATCGGTAGTATGGCATTGCTCTATCGACCCGGGACCCAGAATTACCACGGGCAATTTGAGTGCGTGGAAATAATGGGATGCTTCCGTGAATGCAGGAAAAATTTGGGGACTCTCACGTCGTGCCGCTTTCAACGAGATTTGGACGAGGGGGTGATCCAATGGGAGGGAATAGGCTAAACTAGGAACCAAATCAGGGGTTATTGTCACATTTTTAGTTACTTGACGGGCAATTTCTTCAAAGCGGTGATTGAGATCCGTGACCTCGAGTGGAGGAACAATCCGGCAATCCACCCACACGTCACATCGCTCCGGGACCACATTTGTTTTAATGCCACCTGTAATCTTCCCAATATTGATCGTGGGCGACCCGAGGAGAGGGTGGACCAGGGGCGACCATGATGCTTGCCAGTCTGCCATAAGTCGCTCGCAGAACTTGGTAGCCATTAATATCGCGTTTTTACCTAAATCCGGGCGACTCGCGTGGGCGGCTTGCCCGTGGAACGTGATTTGAAACCACGCCACGCCCTTGTGTCCAATCCCAGGAATATTGCGAGTAGGTTCACCAATAATTACACCCCCAACGGAGGGTACCGAAAATTGTCGCGTGAGAGCGGTGATGCCCCGAAAGCCCATCTCCTCATCCGCAGTTAATATGATGGTAAAGGGCCGCTTGGAGATCCCCGGAATACTTGCCGTTCCCGTGGCGATATTTTGGGCGACCGCGAGAAATGCCGCGATCGAACCTTTCATATCACACGAACCCCGCCCGTATAATTTACCATCGCTTTCAGATATCTCGAGCGGGGGAGAATGCCATAAAGTTGGATCTCCAATTGGAACAGTGTCCGCGTGCCCAGAAAATACGAGTTGTCGTTGGTCATCTTGGAGGCTTGTACATGGACGCCACATCGCAACTAAATTAGCACGATTCGGGGCAACGGGGATTAACTGGGTTTCAAATCCCAAACCGCTTAGAAAATCGTTGCAGTATTTGACGAGGGGTTCCTCGTTGCCGGGGGGGTTTTGGGTGTCGAACGAGACGAGGTCTCTGAGCATCGCCACGATGTCGCGGGTCATAAATCTGATAGTCCTTTCATCCATATGAATCTGAAATTCGCATAAGAAGCTTTGCTCGGAAAATTTTTACCGGGTAGGCAATTCATATACAAGAGAAACTGTGAAACTCCACATCGACTGCGTGCCCTGCCTGTGCAACCAAGTCCTCAAGGCAGTTCGCCTGCTTCGTCCCAGAGCAACTGACACCTTCATCAAGCAGACATTGAATCGGGTTATGAACTTCCTGCAACGTGACGATTTGCTTGCATTGCCGGCACCAAAGGTGGGACAGGGCGTGTATCGCATCATTGGTGAGGAATTGGGTAATCCAAACCCATATGCACCTCTGAAAAAATTGACGAATGAGCAAGCATTCCAATTTGAAAGTCGCGCCCGAGATTTGATAAGGAAATCGAATGATCGTTTGGCCACCGCCCTCAAACTCGCGATCATTGGCAATAGCATCGATTTTGCAGCCTACACGTCTGTCAACATTGACAAGGAGATGCAGGATATGGCGAAGACGAGCATAGCCAAGGACGAATCTCCTTCACTATTTTCAGACCTCACGTCTGCCCGGCGGATTCTATATATAGGGGACAATTCGGGGGAAATTGTGTTTGACAAGCTCTTCATTGAAGAGATGCTCCGTCAATACCCTGACAAGAAAATTATATTTGCCGTGCGGGGGGGACCAATCATCAATGATGTCACAATGGAAGATGCCCAGGAAGTCGGATTGGACCAAATTGTGCCTATCGTGTGCGGATCCCAGTCTCCCGGCGTTCTGCTCGAAGAAAGTTCTGCGGAATTCTTGACTGCATTTCGGGAGGCAGACCTCATTCTCCTCAAGGGACAGGGAAATTTTGAAGCCCTCGCTAACGAATCTAACCTCCCCACGAAAGGTCATATTTACTTCCTTCTTAAGGCGAAATGTCGAGTCATGGAAAGGATTTTCAACAAGCCGGTAGGCTCGCTAATTGTATCTAAATTCCTCTAAAATAGCCTATATTTTTACACTTGAAGTACCAACTTATCTTATGCCGCTCTATCAGCCCTTCGTCTTTGACGGGGACAACTTTGTTCAGGCGGACACTGTGTACCTCACGGACATGGCGGTATTTTTCAATCGAACTGAGAAAAGATTATTTCTTTGGGCAGGGAAACGGGTTTCAAGAGCCACGATTGATGCAGCCCTGCAAGTGTGGGAGAAATTCACAGAAAAATACGCAGATTTCAATGCCATAAACCTGATTTCAAATAAGGAGCAGACTGATTTCGAGCTGGCGAGAGAAATCCGGGTGCTCCTCGCACAACACGTAGAAGCGGAAACTGCGGAAAAAACTAAAAATATTTATGCAAAAGTGTCCCAAATTAGTTGTATCATAGCCGGACTATGCCTAGTTTGCGTATTCTTCAATGAGATCTATAATTTCCTCCTCCCAATCGCGGGTACCTCACTCGTCATTTCCAATGTGGCATTTGCCACCTTTTTTAACAATTCTTTGGTAATCCTTGGCGTAGGAGGCATATTCTTCATTATAGCATTTATCTCTGCTTTTTTGGGTAAAAATTCGCATATAGCAGTGCCAAGTCTTCTCGCGGTGATCTTGTGCGCGGGGTTCTGGATATTTTTATCCCAACGCGATTTTTTATTCTATATTCTGAATTACGGCATAAATCCTGACATATTGGAAATTTCCGTGGGGGACATTTATACCTTCTCCGTAATCCATGCTATTATCTTTGCAGGGGTTAGTCTCCTTTTTTTAATTGCAAGTCGTGTCAAACCAAAAACGCAAACGAGCGACAAAATCCAAACACCCTCGATAATGACAGAAAAAAAATCAAGCTAACGCTGATGACACGAAACTGTGGATGCCAGTTATCATAATGCTGGATTAAATACGTTCAAGAAATTTATAACAAAAAGACAAATAAGGTGATATTCATCATTAAATTGAATCCAAGATGGAGAAAGACCGCAGGCCAGATACTTTCGGTCCGTTTCCGACATTCCGAGAGAATCCAACTTAGGATCATCATAAGAAGGAAAAAAATCGAACCTGAGACCCAGAGGACCTGAAATCCACCTTCATTTAGCAGAAGACCGTGATGGAGAATGTGGATTCCGCTAAAGGCCAGAGAATTAACAACCGTTGCTTTTCGTTCGTTCCACCGGGCCCTTATCGCTTCGTGAATCATTCCCCGGAAGAAAAACTCCTCGCCGACCGGA
>MBAA01000102.1:493-1439 GCA_001940655.1 Promethearchaeota archaeon CR_4 | reverse complement strand
TTTTAACCCCATTTCTCGCCTACCAGGTTTGGTCAGAAAGACAAATGGTAAAACCCACATAAGCAGAAAATTCACGAGAATTAACGTCCGGGCACTAGTTGGCCCTAATAATCCATATCCTCGGATGATACCAAGAATAACATAAAGGATACTAATTAACAAGAAGTATGATTTGAATGTGCGGGTAACCCACGGGCGAAGTATATTTTCCCTCGTCATAACCTGATTCATCTCATTGGTGACTCTATAGCACGGAATTTATGAATTCCATGATCCGATTATTGGCGTATTATTCTATTAAGGAAGAATTCTAAGGCAAAAAGGAGGTAAAAAATAATTCGTGAGAAATGGGAGATCTTCCCCCTGATGTTTCAATTAAAGTCCAGATCATTTCAATTCGGCAGCTACAGGGAGAAGCAAACGCCAATGTGGCAGAAATTAGTGTGTTTTCTTCTCGTTATTATCGTTTTTTTTGTTGTTCAAGCACCATCTCTTTAAGCCTATCTCCAATAAAAAATAACAGAAAAAAATCATTTTGACAACATTATTGATAAGGATTTAATAATGTGGCTTTAGACAATATTGGTACGCGGAATCGTTCCGGTGAGTAGAAACTCGAAGGGTGTCGTTACGGAAGTTTACGGATTTCTAGTTACTGCGAGTAATGGTGTTCCAGTCTTCTCGCGCATTGCGGAGAAAACCCCCTTTCTCGGCGGGAGCAGAGGGAAAGAACTAGTCACAGGTTTTCTCGCGGCAATGAATTTATTCCTCGAGGAACTCACTCCCCGCCGCCGAGACCCACTGTGCTTAAACGTCCAAGTGCAAAACTTTGCATTTACGATGCGATCGTGGGAGATTAAATCCAAGTACCGGGCGAAAACTCAAAAATTATTGTTCATTTTACTACACTCCGCGCAAGATTTTGGGGCTTCCAAGGCACTTTTAT
>MBAA01000102.1:0-482 GCA_001940655.1 Promethearchaeota archaeon CR_4 | reverse complement strand
ACTAAATTTCTGGGAATGTATAATCCAGAGTTAATTCTGGATTTAATCGAAAATGGCGAAATACTCAATTCGGAAGACTACATCGAAGCCGGGTTCTGTGCATTGTATGAGGAGGTTCTCCGCAATTTCCACGTAAATAGTGACCGCCATAACACAGAGGTTGAATATACGCTCTAATTTTTAAATACAAAGATTAAGTTCGTTTTGGCGAGACGATTACGGAACACGCCCATTTAAGAAAAAAAGGTTTTTTTCATAATCTCCAAAACTAATCTTTCTTTGGATGAATCTGCTTGGAAATGGAAACCTACAGGAAATAGGATCCTGGAACCGAAATAGAAAAAAGATTACTTTGGGAGATTATGTTTTTTTTAGTTTTTTTTAGAATTCTTGACTTTACAAGGAAAGGTTGATACCCCTTAATTCAATAACTTTTTCGCTCTCAAATCGAGGTTCATGGGGACTACAGGATTGCTGTATCA
>MBAA01000127.1:6447-7337 GCA_001940655.1 Promethearchaeota archaeon CR_4 | reverse complement strand
TCGAGCGGATTCACTTGGGCAGCAGCATCTCCTACAAACATCACCCCGTCCTCTACTGCCGAATCAATTGGTCGTCGCACGGTTACGAGACCCCCCCCACGTGCGGTAACAGTATACTTTTTCGCGTTTACATAAGGTTGAAAGGCATTCTGAAAATATAATTTCTTGATCTCGCGGGTAAATTTGAGATAGGTGCCGATGCCAATGTTTAATGATGTTTTATTTTTCGGGAAATGCCACAGGTATCCTCCTGGGGCTAGTTTTTGGTCGAGTGTGATGACAATGTAGTCGGGATCAAAGTCTCCCGCTGTACCGAGGTCCACAATTTCACGATAACAAATAATGCTATCTCTCTCTTCGTCAATGTCACGTTCGATAAACGGCGAGTCAAGGCATTTTCTCAAGGGGGTATGATATCCCGTTGCGTCAATTGTCACCTTTGCGCGAATCTCTTCTGTTCCGCTTTTAGTCTTATCCCGGACTTTTACACCTTTGACCGCGCCTCCCTCGACAATTAATTCCTTAGCAAAAGTACGTTCTCTAAACTCTACACTCCCTGCGCCCAACGCTTCGTCAAGGAGACGCTGGCCAAACTCGCGGCGATTGACGATGTATCCAGCCTGGGACGGGTCAACCATCATGATACTCGTCTGGCGATCTGGCGACACGAGCTTGGCGCCTTTCACTTTCCACGCTAAGTCTTCTTTCCTGGGGGGATCGATACCGAGGATGTCAAAAATCTCCCCCCCAACCGCATCCCCGCACACTTTCTCTCCTACCTTTTCCCTCGGTTTAGTATCGAGCAAGCATACCTTCAAACCTGCACGACCTGCAAATCGCGCGGCGGTCGTGCCACCCGTGCCAGCACCAACCACAATAAGGTCAAAATC
>MBAA01000127.1:6074-6410 GCA_001940655.1 Promethearchaeota archaeon CR_4 | reverse complement strand
GTTAATTTTTCATTCTGTAAATTGTAAATATGGAATTTTTATGAAGTTATCGGTTTAGCATTTGAAAAGTATAATTCGGTCAAGGCAATAATGGGCCAAAACATACACAAGAGTCCCATACCAAATTCTGTTAGGTTGTAAGTCACCCTAAGGGGGGTTTCAGAGAGCACTTCCCTAGTAACGATGTCCATTTGCTCCAGTTCCTTGAGTCGCGTGCTTAATGTGGGAGCATTGATGTCAGGCAATAATGTTTTCAGGTTATTGAACGACATTGGTGCGCAATTATAGAGCACGAAGGTGATGTCGAAAAAGAATTTGGATCGGATCGTGTCGATT
>MBAA01000127.1:0-6056 GCA_001940655.1 Promethearchaeota archaeon CR_4 | reverse complement strand
CGAGCATTCGCAGCTCTTTCAGGATTTTCCATATTTGGTGCTGATCTTTGGACAAGTTCAATGCTCATTTGCAGCGCAGTCAATAATATTTGCATCGCCTTATCTCCCACCTGCGAAAGAAGGATCCCGCTTTTTGCTCCACCACCCCCTTGATGCATTCCTTGTGATCGCCGATAAGATTCTAAGAGGTCTTTTAGGCCTGGGAATTGCGTGCTATTGACAAGGGGGATATTGAGGGGGGTTTTTTCAAAGAACGGAAAAATTACTTTCCAAAACAGTTTCAATCTAAAGAAATAAAAAATGGGCAATGCGAGCAGACCATAATGCAGGCCGAATTCCGTCAAATTATAAGATATTGTTGGGGGAGAGCTTGTTGACGCCTGCCGTTCGATAAGTTTTACTTCTTGAAGTTGATTTAAGCGATTCGTGAGTGTTTGGTCGTTTACATCCGGAATGGCATTCTTGATTCCACCAAAAGTCATATTACTATATGTGGCAATGTTCGACAAAATGGGAAACAGATATTTCGCTTGCGCTAATTTCCACGCATCTTTAAAGACATCGCGTTGCCATTGTACCAATTCAAAATCCTTGTCGCTATGTTTCGTCCTTGGCGGACTATATTCCATGTACACCTTTTGAATTAAGCAGAGGAGCATCGTAAATTGTTTCATAAAATCTGCATTGGTAAGAGGTGGGTTTTCCATAGGATTAGAATAATTTGTTTCTCACAGATAATAAATCCAACTCATCGAACTTGTTTGTTAAAATCTTTCGTAGAAGGCCGTGTGCCACTCTCTGGATCAAGAGGTTCAATGAGAAATGCGGCGGTTCCACCTTTTTCGCTGTTCTTTTGTAAGAGCGTACGCAATCCTTTCGGACTATCGATATCGTTTGGTGGAAATTCTTGGGTGTCATCAACCTCTAACCTCTGAACTAGCAACCTCTAAACTAGCAAGACCAATCATCTATTGGGGACCTATGGTGGCAGAAATATCCCTAGCAATATCGATCAGTATGATCCTATCACTACAAATTGGAGGGAGGGAAATAGTCATGACATTCTTAATCGCGATTAATAGGATCACCACAATGAGAATGGGCAAGCATAGCTCATTATCAATCCAGCCCCACTCTTTGAGATAGAGTCCCCTCCGGAAGACGCCAACATTTATCCTTAATCGGGTTGAAGAAAAAAATGAGACTTTGTAGGTCTTCCTTCAATATCTGACTCCTTTTCTCCTAACGTTTGCCTTTCCGTTTGGATACGACCACACTCAGCACTGGCACCGCAGCAGTAGCGCCAAATATCATTATTGGCAGGACAGATGCCCACACATATGCAGGAATTAGTGGCACGTAAGGCGTTGCTCCAGCAACACAGTAATTCAGGACTAAATAAGAGACATTGCCCCCGACACGCTGGAGATTATAAGCAAACAAAGCAAACGTGAAGTTCAACCTAGCAAAGTCGTTCGCATTTTTCATGTCCCCCACGACACCCTCAAAAGTGACGGCATCTCCGACTGTCGTTTGAAAGTTCCGCTCACTTGAGGATCCCCACGAATAGTGGCCTTCTATCGATACTGTAAAGAACCCATACCCTACTTCAGCGGATGCCCCAACGGAATATTTGGATATCCAAGAGCGGGACACCTCCGTGCTGCTTTCGTTCGCGACCTCAATTTCAACCGCATTCGTTCCATCCCCAAGACCGATAGTCTGCGTATCCGATTGCCACCTGTGAGGAGCAATTGCATTTACCTGTACCGGGTCTATATACGTCCATGGTTGACCTATGGTGTGTGTGAAGGTTTCGCTGCCGATCTGGGGGGCATTGGGAAATGCCCGGTTGAAATAGTTAACCGTTGTCTTGTATAAAAGGGGGGGTTGTGGAATTTGGATATTCATGTAGGTTCCAATCCACGTGGCATTCGGGTGCGCCACTATCTCGTACTTATACTGGTCGAAAGTGGTGATTTGGAAAATAATTCCATTATCCGACGTGCCAATAGCATATTTTGTTGCATAGGACGTGGATCTCGTCACCGTATTCGTCCTGGCAAACTCCTCCTCACACTCGTACCCGAACTTGGCCCCAAACCCGCCATGCCACCCTAGAGCTCCGCCAAACTCAAATTTCGCCTCAACCGACATGCCCCAACCACTGGATGTGCCTACCGAGGACGATTCGCTTGCACTCTCGCTAGCAGACATGCCGTACTGCGTGAAGGCGAACGCATTATTCGCTTCCACACCGGCATAGTAGGGCGGTGCAGCAAGGGCCACCATGATCCCGGGGGGGGTTGAAAAGGAGGAATGTTCTCCCGTATATTGTAATACTATCCCGCTCCCGTCATAATTCCCCGGCACGATTTGCGAATCAGGCATTAAGTCCGCCTGGATCTCATTACCATAATTCTGCGCAAGGGTTACATTTTGGTAAAGGATTGTAAAATTTTTACTTGCATCATCCAGAATGGTCAACCCATTTGTACCCACGACATACATTTCGTCCAATCCATCACAATCCACGTCAGCGGCTGCTAATCCTGCCTTGGTCAGGTAATTGTTGGATTCGAACGGCACGTACAGGATGGGCACATCATTGTGGGGACTATCATCAAAGACAAGTAGGTATCCCCCTTCGTCTCCATGAGGCCCTCCATATCCTCCTAAAACTGCAAGATTCCCGAGGCCACTCCCCGTAAAATCCCCAACAACGAGGAATTTAGCCCACCAGTACGGTATTGGTATGGAGGGCGAGGTTCGCTGGAGCAAGTTGAATTGCAAGGACCAGGCAAATATTGCGCACGATGATTCATACATGCGGTTTTGGGGCATTGCAATAATCTCTTCCCTCCTATCCCCGTCAAGGTCTCCCGCCACCATTTCAGTTCCATATATATTCTCTCCTAAGAAATTTGCGGGGTTAGTCGAATCAGACAATAACGTGTATCCTGCTTGGGCCTCGTCATACTCATACACCCACATGTATCTGCACGAGTCATACTCCACCACGAGCTCGTCCCGCTGGTCCCCGTCAAGGTCTCCCGCCACGATATTGCCTCCCCCGGTATACTCATCCCCCGAAATAACATTCCTTTGCATACTGTGTTGCCATATATTCACCCTAGCATCGTTCTTGACGTCATACACCTCCCATTGGGCATACTCATAAAAAGTAAAGGGCATACCCGTCAACGTAATCCACATAATTAAAACTACCAGCTCGTCGGTCCCATTCCCGCCAAAATCCCCCTTGACCATTTTTATCCCCTGGAGATACTGACGGCCCGTGAATTGGTGCGTCCAGACCTGGTGGGAATTGTTGTAAGGGTCCGCGTACATGATTGCGGTGCAATTTGAATAGATGACGACTAGTTCGTCGTGGTTGTCGCCAAAGAAGTCCCCCGATTCTGATGCCATGATAGGAAGAGGACTATCATATGTCGTGCCATTTGACGTAAAATCGTACGTGGTAGTCCACCATGCCCCATAACTATTTCCAGGCAACGCCGCAACTTGCTGCGCGGGAACCACCAAGACCTCCCCTGTTCCCAGTGGCGGGGTCAGGGGCACGGCGGGGCGTGGCGAGGGCGTACCGGAGTTGTACCACACGTCCCGCCCGTCGGCATAGTGGTCCTCGGAGAGAGTGTTTAACAGGGTAAGGCCCGTACACCCAGATGTATTAAATTTTGCGTTTACAACATTACTCCCGCCCCCTGAAGTGCTCTGGATGGCGAGAAGGGAGAGCGGGACACAGGTCGTCCAGATTGCCAGAGTCACTAGTATCGCGAGTTTTGCAGGCGTTCGCTTTTCCACTTGTATTGCCTCCTTTCCATTACTATTTACTCCTCGGTCGCCCGAAAAAGATCAGGTAAGACCCGGCCGCGCACAGGTAAAATCCGATCCAGAGCGCCATCGTGAAAGTACCGGTACCCAGAGCCTGGTTATAGGCAAAGAGACCTGTCCACTCCATACCGGGTGAAATGATACCATACATTGCAAGTAGGCGAGTTATGATAAATATCGAGAGAGGCACTGCACACATGCCAAGGAATCCGGCAGAGGTTATTAACCCACGGCGACCCATCAGTGACCCAATGAGACCAAGGATTCCCACGACCAAGAAGGGAAGATATATGCCGAGAAGAATGTAGACATCAGGAGAGGAAATGGCGAGCTCATTCGTGCGCATGAGGAACAAGTTGAGTGGTAAGATGTAAATGCCCCCTTCAAGGATACCCGGGACATTCCCATCATACTTCCAAAACGCAAAAAGCTCGTCTAAAAAGAAGGCCCCAACAATCGCCGCGATTACAAGCGCGCTCCCAAGGATCCCAATTATGCTGATCTTCGAGGTAAAATTGTGCCACTTTACACCGCGGGTTGGGGATTTTGATTTTAATTTAGTTTTAAACATAGGTGTTCACTTTGTAATAATTATCCACTCCCGCCGAAATTTACGTGAATTCCGCCTTTTTATGGTGTTAAAGGTGCTCGGCGATCTTGTACCTTGCTGGGGTAATCGAATTGCTCCAAATTTTCCAAATTTGTGACTTAATGAGAGTTTGAATCAAATATTTAACAATTTTTTTGACATATTGGTTTTTCGACTCTCCACTTTGTACTCTTCATTAATAAACTTATGCGCTCTTTATTTGTTTCTCACAGATAATAAATCCAACTAATCGAACACAACCCATAAGATATTGTCGATTTGTAGATTTTCAAAAATTAAGACGTGAAAGGTAACAAGAGGTGAATAAAATAGTAGAAAGAAAAAATGAATTATTTCTTTTCTAATGGTTCCCGGAGTTTCGATTGGGGCGCAAAACACCTGTCCTTTGGAGTCGAAGCTTGGAACGCTTTCTCTAGTTCTTCATCATCATCGGCTGCCTTTTTGGAGTTTTTTTTAGGTTTGGCTGGATCTTTTTTCATAAAAATTGCCTTTAAATGCTCAGTTTTAGTAGCGCTAATGCGCCTTTTAAACCATTCGGGGAGCTATACTCTTCTTTATCCTCTTTATTAGTTCTGGAATCCTTATTAGAACACTTCTTGGTATAAAATCCAAAAAATAATGAGAGTATTAGTTGAGACTTTTCTTAGCGCTTTTCTTGGAGCTGTTTTTGGCCGCTTTCTTAGCGACTTGCGTCGAACCTTGCTTAGCACCTTCTGACATACTGAAAACCTTGTCGAACCCGGTGAGGGCGTTGTCGATCACTTCATTCGTATCCACCATACTCGTGTAGATGCGACTCCCACCGATAGTAATGATGCCTCCTATCGCCTCGAAGGCCGCCCCCATTTCTTCGATCATTTGCTTGCGCGGGCCAAGCTCCTTAAAGGTGTTCGGATCCATGATATTCAAGAGCATAACCCCGCTCGTTTCGAGGTGGCAAATCGACCCCGTGTTGTAGACTACATAGGGGAGACTGTATTTGTCAATGGATTCTTGGATACCTTTTGCTATGCGATCACCTGCAGCTCCGGCCTTGAAACACGCGTTTGTCCGTTCTATCTCCTTGATGGCCCAATATCCCGCTACACAACTGAGTGGGTTTGCCGAGAGTGTGCCACCTACATAAGCGCGTTTCTTTGTCCCTTCAACCCCCGAAGCTGCGAGTGAAATGATGTCTGTACGCCCCCCGACTGCCCCTGCCATTGGGAACCCGCCCGCGATGGTTTTTCCCAAGACGGTGATGTCTGGTTTAATGCCGAAATACCCTTGGGCACCTCCGAGCCCCACCCGAAATCCTGTCACGACTTCATCGAAGATCAGAAGTGCGCCAAATTGATCGCACAATTCGCGCACTTGTTTGTTAAAATCTTTCGTAGAAGGCCGCGTACCACTCTCCGGACCGAGAGGTTCGATGAGGACAGCGGCGGTGCCACCTCTTTCACTATTCTTTTGCAAGAGCGATCGCAATCCCTTCGGACTATCGATGTCGTTTGGAGGAAATTCTTGCGTGTCATCGGTGCATCCCTTAGGGATGCCATGCGCCTCGAATGCCCCCGTCCCGGGGATGTGTAATGCATAGACGAGTTGATCA
>MBAA01000234.1:13433-13756 GCA_001940655.1 Promethearchaeota archaeon CR_4 | reverse complement strand
TCTCATCTGCAACGCGACAAATACTCAAACAAATGTTCAAGTCGTGAGCGATGGCGCTGGTGGGGCGATCATTGTCTGGGAAGATTTTAGGACTGGCGGAACGACCAATTATGACATCTATGCCCAGCGGATCGATGCCGCGGGAAACGCCTTGTGGACTCCTAATGGGACCATCATCTGCAACGCGACAGGTGCCCAACAAGGAATTCAAGTCATAAACAACGGGGTTGGTTGTGCGATCATCACCTGGCAAGATGATAGAGGGAGTGATACGGACATCTACGCCCAGCAGGTCAATGCTACGGGCGGGGTTGACTGGACTG
>MBAA01000234.1:11755-13419 GCA_001940655.1 Promethearchaeota archaeon CR_4 | reverse complement strand
ATCACCACGGCTACTAACCCGGACACCGTGCCACAACTCGCCAGTGACATGTCTGGCGGCGCGATCATCACCTGGCAATATTATTACAATGCGAATGATAATGATATCTATGCCCAGCGGGTCAATGCCACGGGCGGTGTCGAATGGGGAGCTAGCGGGAAGGTGATCTCAAGTACAATTTATATGCAAGAAGCACCTCAAATTATCAGCGACGGAGATCATGGCGCGATTGTCACTTGGCGAGATAATCGAACGGGGAATTGGGACGTCCGCGCTCAACGGGTCAACGGCACGGGGAACCGCCTATGGTACTACAATGGGGAGTATACTGGGATCCCCATCTGCAACGCGACAGGGAATCAAGATATACCTGTGATCCAAACCGATGGAGCTGGGGGCGCGATCATTGCCTGGGAAGATTATAGGACAGGTGGAACTACCGGATGGGACATCTACGCCCAGCGGGTCAACTCCGGGGGCAATGCCCAGTGGATTGCCAACGGAACCCTCATCTGCAACGCAATAAATAACCAAAGAAAGGTTAACCTCGTGAGTGACGGCGCTGGTGGCGCGGTCTTTGCCTGGCAAGATCAGAGAAATGGTAATTATCACGTCTACGCCCAGCGGGTCAATTCGGGGGGGATTACCCAGTGGACTGCCAACGGCACTGCCATCTTCACCACGTCAAATCCTAATACATCATGGACTCCCCCACTCGTGAGCGATGGAGCTGGTGGCGCGATCATTGTGTGGCACGATAGGAGAGATTACGCATCTACCGGATGGGACGTTTATGTCCAGCGGGTTGACGCCGCGGGGAGTACCCGGTGAGGGGCCAACGGAACCGCCATCTGCACCTATACAATGGACCAAGGTTACCCCGCACTCGCAGGCGATGGCAGCGGTGGTGCGATCATAGCCTGGAGAGATTGGAGAAGTGATGTGAGTGACATCTACGCCCAACGGATTGCGAATGCCCCACCCACGGCGAACGCGCCGGCAGACATTACTACCACCACTACGGGAACCGAGACCATCGGGTGGACCCTGACCGATGACCAAGGACCTGGCAGGTACCGCGTGCTTGTCACCAACAGTTCCGTGACCAACCAGGAGTGGGTCGGGTTGACGGCGTGGGTTAACGGCGTGGCCTTCAATGTCTCGATCGACCGCAATGCGGCCGGCACCGCTAGCTACACCATCGAGTACACGGACGACCAGGGGGTGGCGGGGATGTCTGACACGGTGATCGTGATCGTGACCGTGACCGGAGGGATCCCCGGATTCCCCGTAGGATTGCTCCTGGGAGTCGCGGGGCTCGCTATGTTCTACCTAACGCGGCGGGCGCGGCGAGCTTCCACGTGAGACCCCCTTTTCCTTTTTAACCTTCCCTTTTCTCCCAATCAAATTTTATGGTATCAAGAGGTTAGCGCGGACGTATTCTACTACAATGTACTCGGTGTAAGGGAAAAGTAAATTTTGGGTGCCGAATGCTCACTACACTAAAGGGAAATTTTGGAAGTGCACTCCCACGGGACGAGTTGAGAATTTTCGACAATTGGTAAAAAATGGAAAAACACCTCGTTTGCAAGAGATGCGTGCTATCGGACTGAATCTACTTGAATTAGCCCTTGATGCGGTAGATCCTGGCGCATGCATCCGGC
>MBAA01000234.1:9088-11748 GCA_001940655.1 Promethearchaeota archaeon CR_4 | reverse complement strand
GGTGCGGCAAAAAAATTCGTTGGAAATTGGGAAGAGATCATTCACGCTTGCTCACATTGAGAAAGTGATTTTGGTTGGAGCGGGAAAAGCAGCGGCGGGGATGGCAGCAGAAGTAGTGAAAATTTTGCACGGAATCCCACTCGAGGGGGCAATTGCTGTCCCAAAATCCTTGCCGGAAATCCCATCGTTCCCTACAAGTATAACTGTATTTCGCGCGTCTCACCCCATCCCAGATGAGACTTCACAGGAAAGTGCAAAAACCATCTTAACGATGGTCGAGAAGGCATCGCCTCAGGATCTCGTCATCGCAGTATTCTCTGGGGGAGCTTCGGCGCTCCTCGAGGATCCTTCTGACCATATTTCACTCAACGAGATCAAGCAAATGAACACCATCCTGCTCAAGTGTGGGGCAAATATTGCAGAAATTAACACCATTCGGAAACATTTGTCATCCATCAAGGGCGGGAATCTAGCCCGGCGGTGCGTTCACGCACCTCTTGCGACTCTCGTTATCTCAGATGTTGTAGGTGATCCCTTAGAAGTGATAGCATCAGGTCCAACGGTTCCGGACAATACTACGTTCATGGATGCTATGAATATCGTCAAAAAATACCAAATCCTCCACCAATTACCGAAAAGCGTGCAGGAACGTTTGGAAGTAGGCGTGAAAAGCATCATTCCTGAAACGCCCAAATCTAACGATCCCGTGTTCCAAAATGTTACTACTACACTCGTAGGCTCGGTCGCGGACGCGGTATTGGCGATCACGGATTATGCCAACCAAGCAGAATGGCCGTGCAAACTGCTATCGAGAAACTTAACCGGGGAAGCGCGAGAGCGGGGCAAGAAATTTATTGCATCTCTCCCACTCGCAGGATTGTCTCCGGGCTGTAACTTGTTCCTGCATTCGGGGGAATTAACTGTAACTATAAATGGAGATGGTATAGGGGGGCGAAATCAGGAAATGCTTCTCGCGATGGTACATACTTTTCCCCCAAGACCCCCCATTACAGTCCTTTCCGCGGGCATCGATGGTATTGAAGGCAATTCTCCTGCAGCGGGAGCCATCGTGGACAATAAAACTATGATCCGCGCGAGTAACCTCAAATTAGACCCCACAACGTTCCTCTGTCGCAATGATTCGTATCATTACTTTGAACAAATCGGCGATGCAATCATAACGGGCCTTACGGGTACGAACGTGAATGACTTGACGATCACACTCGCGTGGGGCGAATAATCATCCGAGTCCCATCAAGATGATGAGGATTACAATGCCTAGAACCACGCCGGTAATCCCAATTCCAAGAACAATCCATCCTACCAATTGAAACACTGGATTATCCCCCCCGATGAGGTGTGGTTCTACAACGAGTTTAAAGAACAATCCAATGACGAAGATTATCCCAAAGGCGAGAATATATTTCCCAATCCCTTTCCCAGTTGGTTTAAAATCGGTTTTCATCGTTATATTTTTTCTTTTATGCCCCTTTTAAGATTATGCATAAATTTTGCTGGTTCCACATAAATTAGGAGGATAATTGGATTTCCGACTAAAAGAGAAGGAAAATAGTTAGGAACGCGTTAAATGAATGCTTCTGCTTTGTATTGTCCGAAAACCTTTCGAAGAACACTGCAAATTTCTCCAATTGTCGCATAAGTCTCAGCGGTTTCTATGAGAATGGGCATCAAATTGCCACCTGAACGAGCGGTTGCTTCCAGTTTTTCGAGGGTAGAATTAACGAGGTGTGTGTCTCGATCATTTTTGACCTGCTGCAAGCTCTTGAGGATTTCCGTCTTCACTTGTTCGTCAAATCTGAAAGGTTTTAGTTTCTCACCAAGACATTCCTTGAACTCGTTTACACCAACAATGACGGTGGAGCGATTTTCGATTGCGAGTTGAACCCGGTATGCCGATTCGAGGATCTCGCGTTGGAGATAACCCTGTTCGATGCCCTTCAATGCCCCACCGAGTTTGTCAATTTTTCCGAGGTATTGTAGCGTCTGTTCTTCAATCGTATCAGTCATTGCTTCGAGATAATACGATCCCCCGAGAGGATCCACAACGTCTGCAATCCCGGTTTCGTGGGCGAGGATTTGTTGAGTACGGAGGGCCAGAAGGACGGATTCTTCGGTAGGAATCGAGAGCGCCTCGTCACGGGAATTAGTGTGTAACGATTGAGTTCCCCCGAGCACTGCGGAGAGCGCTTGGTATGCAACGCGAATCAAATTATTATTTGGTTGCTGAGCGGTAAGGGATGCCCCCGCGGTTTGGGTGTGAAATCGGAGCATCATTGATTGGGAATTTCTGGCGTGGAATTGGTTCCTAATAATTTTCGCCCAGAGTCGCCGAGCGGCGCGAAATTTTGCTATCTCTTCGAGAAAGTTATTCTGCGCGCAGAAAAAGAAAGACAAGCGGGACGCGAAATTGTCAATTGTCATCCCCCGTGCCAACGCTTCCTTCACGTATTCGATCCCATTTGCGAGGGTAAACGCGAGTTCTTGGACGGCGTTACATCCGGCTTCCCGCATATGGTAGCCAGAAATGCTAATGGCGTTAAAGTTCGGCATATATTTGGCGCAAAATTCGATGATGTCCGCACACAAACGCATTCCATAACGCGGGGGGAAAATATAGGTGCCACGGGCGCTATATTCTT
>MBAA01000234.1:8179-9074 GCA_001940655.1 Promethearchaeota archaeon CR_4 | reverse complement strand
TGAACCGTGCCACGAAGTTTTTCAAGGGGAATCCCACGCTTTTTACCCACTGCAACGAACATTGCGAGAATCACCGCAGCGGGAGCGTTAATTGTGAATGAGACACTCACTTGGTCGAGTGGGATGCCTTCAAACAGAATTTCCAAGTCTGCGAGGGTATTCACTGACACCCCAACGTGCCCGACTTCCCCAAGTGCGTGGTCGTCCTCCGAATCATACCCCATTTGCGTGGGCAAATCAAACGCGACACTCAAACCCTTTTGCCCTTGGGAAAGCAAATACTTGAAGCGTTCGTTGGTTTGACGAGCGGAAGCAAAGCCAGCATATTGTCTCATCGTCCAAAATTGCCCCCGGTACATCGTAGGATATACCGCTCGCGTGAAGGGATATTCGCCGGGAAATCCAAGAGAATCGAGATATTCCTCATTCACATCTTCTGGCGTATATACGTGCTTTATTGGTATTCCTGATGTAGTTGAAAAGGTGGATTTCCGTTCTTTATTCTTCTGGAGGAACTTTTCCAGAGTAGACTGCTTCCAACGAGCCGTTTCTTGTGAAATTTGATCCCGATTCACGTCTTGTCACCTTCCTTGCTAAATATCCATCCAAAAACGGATTTTCCATCCCGATCTTGACTGACTACAACCCACCTGCCAGTCACTCGGTCCCCAAGCGAGATATTCGCAGGATTGTCTAATTGTCCTATGAGTTTCCATCCTTCCTGAAGTTCGACAATGACAAAACCCTGCGATTTTCGCCCACCGAGACGCTCGGGGAGCGCAGTGCAATTTGTGAAGGTGAGAACAACACCCGCGGGGACGTGAGACACTTCTTCGAACGTCAGACTGCGACATTTCAAGCACCGAATCTTAGTCAAATGGTTGATTGTTCCGCA
>MBAA01000234.1:7546-8160 GCA_001940655.1 Promethearchaeota archaeon CR_4 | reverse complement strand
TGGATCATTTCGTCTGCCATTTTTACCCACCTCGCTCGAATATATGCGTCAGAACATTATTTCCAAATGCTCCAAAGTTCACCGCAAGACCGTATTTTGGTTCATTGGGTACCTGGCGCTTGTTGGCCTCCCCGCGGAGTTGCCAAAAGATCTCAACTGCTTGCGCGACTCCCGTGGCTCCCCACGGGTGTCCCCTCGCTTTCAACCCCCCGCTGGGATTAATAGGACACGTACCGCCTATCTCAGTATCTCCACGGGCGACAGCTTTGGGACCTTGTCCAGGTGCGAAGAATCCAACCGCCTCGCTTTCTAATATTTCGAGGATGGAAAAAGCATCGTGGAGTTCTGCCACCTTGACGTCTTTAGGACTTATTTGAGCCATATTAAAGGCCATCTTTGCAGATTGTGCCACAGCGTTTAGAAATGTAGGATTTTCTCGTTCGGCCAATATCTGCAAGTCAGTTGCTTGCCCAGATCCGGTGACGTAGACGGGGTTTGGGGGAAACTCTTTAGATAATGATTCAGATGTTAGCACTATTGCTGCAGCCCCGTCGGACACCGGACAACAATCATATAGACGCAGCGGGTCAGCGATCATGGGGGCGGTGAGGGCC
>MBAA01000234.1:6592-7503 GCA_001940655.1 Promethearchaeota archaeon CR_4 | reverse complement strand
CCGACCACGAGAACCAAATTCGCCAATCCTCCTTTAATTGCAGCATACCCCGCACGCAAGGCGGAACCTCCGCTAGCAGGACCATTTTCAATACGATCTGCCCCGGCTGGAATGAGATTCAGCCGATCAGATAAGACACTCGCAATCCCTGTCATGTCACACAGCTCCCCTCCTGCCATATTCCCGACATAGATCGCATCAAAGGATTTGTCAAACGCGTTAGCGGATTCCATTGCTTTCATTGACGCTTCACACAATATGTCGAGCAAGCTCTTACCATCCAAGCGCCCGAATGACGTCATTCCCGCGCCAACCATTGCAACTCGCGATTTATCCATTATCAACACCGACTAATATCTTTCGTGTTTATTGATTAATATTAAGATAGCTTAGCAGGTTTGTAATCTTTCGAATGATTGAGAAAAAACCTTTCGAGCAAATTAAGTCTCACCCATTATTTTCGTTTAATCTTTCCCCAAGCAGGAATGAAGAAAATTCATACTTTAATCAACAAATGGGAAGATATATTTAGGGAAACTAATTTCAGAACGTTCCATATTACCGAGAAAGGATTTTACCCAAATTTCCTCCAATTTCCTTGATCACCTGAGAATTGCCCACGGCTTTGGTTTTTTTTTGATCCCCATAGATTCTCCTCGCATTTTTCCCGGGACAATGTGGACGACCACTGAGTTAGATTAGTTATTAGTCGGTTTGCACTGCCAAAAATTTCCGATCGCAATCTTGAAATTAACGAGTTGATATTTCTCAGAAAGAATTTTCGTGTTTAATGACGGGTTTTCGAGAGGTTATTGCACGCAGTGACCCTTCCGGCAACAATTTCCTGCACAGGTTGGAAATAACCACAGAATATTGCATTTTCCGCCTAAACTTTTATTAATAAGTTTTGA
>MBAA01000234.1:295-6579 GCA_001940655.1 Promethearchaeota archaeon CR_4 | reverse complement strand
AGGAACATTTGCCATAATGTTTCCTTCCGCTATTAGATGTTTTTCCGAGTAGGGAATTCCTTCCGCTATTTTCCCTACTTTTTTTCTCCTTTCAATCTAGCTAATTCGTTCTAAATTTTCACTGGAAAGTCATATTGACTGATCCACAAGAAGATCTCACTAAGGTTCTGTCTGCTAACCTTTAAGTGAGAGTAGAGCCTTTTTCGTCCTAATGGCGCGGGTACAAACACGACCGTGGGTAAAAATAATATTTCTCGTATGGTTGGTTCCATTTACAAGCTTCTTCAGTTTTTTGGTGAGTTTTGCTCGCGGGGAATCCACTCTCCCTTTAATTTTTAATGCAGATAATGCATATTCCGCGATCCAAGATCAATTAAATCTCGGGAACAGGATTCCAGGCACCACCGCTCGTGAAGATTGTGCTAATTATTTCAAGGAAAAGCTTGCACCCTATACTACAGTTATCGACCATAACTATACACTCCACGGCACCGCGTGCCAAAATGTCGTTGGCATCCTCAATCCTACGGTATCGGGAAATATTGTAATCATTGGCGCCCATTATGATAGTCGGGCGATTTCAGAAAAAGACCCAATTTCTCCCGCAAGTCCTTGCCCGGGAGCGAATGATGGTGCTGCAGGGTCAGCTGTGTTGCTGGAATTGACCCGCATTTTATACCAAATTCGCCAAATACTTAGGGTCCAAATCTGGTTCGTCTTTTTCGATGCGGAAGACCAAGGGTATGGCGGTTTATCAGGGTGGAATTATGCAGAAGGGTCTCAAGTCTTCGCGTCTCACCTGGAAACTATCCTCGGGTTAACCCCATTATCGGAAGTAAAATTAATGCTACTTCTCGACATGGTGGGTGGGACAGGCTTAAGGTTCGCGAAAGATGGATACTCAAATAGCACGATACAAGACTTATTCTTCCAACTCGGACGCGATTTAGGATATACAAGTGCCTTCCCAACGGATCCCCATTATTTCAGTAACCTCCTAGACGACCACAAGTGGTTTGCCGCACGCGGGATTCCTTCCGTGGACTTCATCATCGATTTCACCGACACGTCTGGCCCTTGGCCATATCACCACACAACTGGAGATAACTTGACCCACATCAACACGGACAGTCTGACTATAACGGGAAGAACGTTAGAGCGATTCTTCCACGAATATTACGTGAGTGCGGTAGACGGTGGGGGGGGGAGGGATGCTTTTTGGAATTGGAGTGGCGACTGGTTATTGACTGAGACGGGAGCTATTCTGCTTTCCTGTGTTTTCGGCGCGTGCGTAGTTTTTGGAATATATTGTGCGTTCAAGGCTTACATACTCAAAAAGCACCAAGTTATAAAGGACTTAACCACTATAAAAGAAGCATCGTTGTGAGGCAGCGCAATATGAGCTCAGTGGCAGAAAAACTCGGAACGACCAAAAAACGGGAGAAAGCAGATTTAACTCCTGAAGAAAAAAAGCGTCGCCGCAACAAAGGGATCATAAAAGCTGTGGCGGTTATTGCCATAGTCATTTTTGGTTCGTGGGGTTTTTTCGAAGGAATGAAGCTCGTCGCAGGAACGCAATATCCTGTGGTCGTGGTCGTAAGTGGGTCAATGGAACCAAACATCCTCAAGGGAGACATCTTGTTCGTCCATTACGTGCCACCCGCAGACATTAAAAACGGAACCATCGAAGACAAGAATGGGAGCGTGATCCTTTACAACTCTGTAGGTCTTTGGGAGCATCCAGAATCAGAACCCATAGTGCACAGAGTCGTTGGTAAGAGGTTTGATAATGATACACAGATGTGGTATTTCCTGACAAAGGGAGATCACAATCTAGACGTTGATCCACCTGACTGTTTTAATTCCCTATGTCCCAACACTACCGACGATGAAATAATTGAAGTACCGGAAGACCATATCGTGGGAGTCGTATGGGGCCGCATCCCTTACATCGGGTGGGTTAAAATTTGGTTGCAGGACACCAATATCGCAATTCCCCTCTTAGTTATCATCGGCATCGCATTAGTGATTTCTATCGTGTGGGATGCGCTAAATCCAGAAGAAGAAACCAAGCGGAAAAAGCAGAGCAAGAAACGGGGGGAAGTCCTCGCGACTCCTAAAGAAATCCTCCCTGAACTCTTTGAGGAGGAAGGAATTGAAAATGCGCTTTCCTCACAAAAACCATCCTCCACAGAAGAATCCCCTTCAACACAAGCGACTTCCACGAAAAAGGAGGATTTCGATTTTTCGTAATCGTTTTATTTTTCGTTTCTTTTGAATCAATTCTTGAAAATCCTGCGTCTTCACGCGTGAGTGGCCCTATGGACAATTCTCACGTTCAAAACCTACACACTCAAAAAAACGAAGTTCTAAACGAAGAAACTTTTATAAAACCAACATCGATATTAGGTAGCGCTTCATGAGCTCCGTGGCAGAAAAACTCGATCCAAGTAAAACACGGGAGATATCACCGCTAACTCCCGAGGAAAAGAAGCGCCGCCAACGTAAAGGTCTTGTCAAAGATGTCATAATTCTTGCCATTATAATTTTGGGTTTTTGGGGTTTTTATGAAGGAATGAAGTTTGCCTCGGGGGCGCAAAATCCCGTGGTCGTGGTTGTGAGTGGGTCAATGGAACCGACCATTCACGAGGGAGATCTATTATTCGTCCATTATGTGGCACCAGAGAATATTAAAACTGGTACCATCGAAGACAAGACCGGGGACGTAATTCTATACGATTCTAATGGTTTATGGGACAACCCGCAATCAGATCCCATCGTGCACCGCGTTGTTGGCAAGAGATTTGATGTTGCGACAAATATGTGGTATTTCAAGACAAAAGGGGATCACAATCTTGATGTTGATCCACCTGACTGTTTGAGTCTCGAATGTCCCAATGGTTCCACCGATGAAATAATTGAAGTGCCAGAAGACCATATCTTGGGAGTCGTTTGGGGGGATATTCCCTATATCGGATCCGTGGTGATTTGGTTGGGGAATCCTATTATCTCGATACCTCTAAAAATTATCTTCGGTGGCGCCCTAGTTCTTTTGGTTGTATGGGATATAGTTCACCCTGAAGATGAAAAGCAGAAGAATTCAAAGAAAGGCAGGATACGGGACGCGTCTCTAGAATCTCCCAAAGATATCGTCCCGATCTCCCCAAATTTAGGCTATATAGAGGTATATGATAATAATAAAGGCGAAAATCTTGGATTCGTGGGCAAGGACAATGATGTCGTAATTACCTCTCCTAAAAAAATCCAGGTCACCGTGGAGAAGGCAGGAATATCGCTTGAATCAGTATCGAAAGATGAAAACATGCAATTTTTTGTCGAATTACAACCCATCGCTCCGCTTTCGCCGACACTGGTGCCCACTCATGCATCTACAGGATTGAAAGCGTTGGAACCGGCCGCGATGCTCCCCCTTCCACTAGAAGCTGATCCCACAAATTTTGTAGAAGATCCTGATGCTATGTTATCGATAGTGGATGCGGGCAAACGGTGGGTGTGTCCTCACTGTGGGAACAACGACCGGCGGATGATTCGCGAAGAAATAGACAAAACTGTTCTGCTTAATCCTTATCCTCCATTTTATGGCAAAAAATTGATTTGTGGAAAATGCGGCATGGAATGGCGTCACAAGTAAATACAATAATCGAACCCAACACACTCTACCACTCAGAGGGGTAAAAAACTTATTTGATAATTCCTTGTAATTCCCGTGTTTTTTGTTTTAGTAATTGACGATCACCTCGAGTTTCAACATTAAGCCGGATCAGGGGTTCCGTGTTCGACATTCGCAGGTTAAATCGCCAGGTGGCAAATTCTATGCTGAGACCATCAATGTAATCCACTGCTTTAGCGTGGGATTTGTACGTCTCCTCCACTCGCTTGAGAATTGCTGGCGGGTCGGTGACTTGGAAATTAATTTCCCCGGAACAGGGATGGGCGTCCATCATTCCGGACACAAGTTGTCCCAAATGTTTATTTTCCGATGATAACAGAGCAGAGATGAGTAAGAAGGGCACCATCCCCGTGTCACAATAGTAGAAGTCCCGGAAGTAATGGTGGGCGGACATCTCCCCGCCATAGACGGCATCTTCTTTTCGCATCCTTTCCTTGATGAATGCGTGGCCAGTCTTTGATATGACAGGAGTCCCGCCTAAAGATTGCACTTGCTCAATTGTATTCCACGTCAAGCGGGGGTCGAGGATAATTTTGCTACGAGGATGTGCCATAAGCATTTGCCGCGCGAGAAGACCCACGATGTAATAACCCTCGATGAAATTTGTTTGCTCGTCAAAGAAGAAACACCGGTCGAAATCTCCGTCCCAAGCAACCCCAAAGTCGCACGTATGACTCTGCATGCTTTTAACCGTTGCAGTTCGGTTTTCTGGGAGTAGTGGATTGGGTACCCCATTGGGGAACGTCCCGTCAGGATTAGTGTTGAGTTTTATTAATTCAAATGGCACGTGAGACTCGAGCGCGTCCAAGACCGGACCAGCATTACCATTACCGGCGTTGGTCACGATGCGGAAAGGTTTCAGTTTTTTCCCCTTGACAAAGGAGAGGAGGTGATCTATGTATCGGGGCATTATCTCGATGATTTTTACCTTCCCACTATGAGTAGTTTTTGGTGGAAAATCTCCCACTATGATATTTCGCTCGAGCTCGTAGAGACCAGAGTCTCCACTGATGGGAATGGCGTGTTCCCGAACCAATTTCAAACCGTTGTAATCACTCGGATTGTGACTCGCGGTGACCATAATACCGCCGCTCGCGCCCAAGCTTCCCACTGCAAAGTATAGCATCTCTGTGCCGCAGAGGCCGATGTCGATGACGTCCACGCCCATATCAACAAACCCATCGAATAACGCGAATGCGAGATTTTGCGAACTCAGGCGAACATCACGACCAATGACAATCGATTTTGGTTTGAATTGAGTGGCGTAGGCCTTCGCGAGACGATTTACTAATTCTTCGTTGAGTTGGGATGGCACCTTCCCTCGGATATCATAGGCGCCAAAACACGCCAAGTGGCCTGCATCATTACACTCAAATTCCATAATGATACAAGTGCATAGAATGGTTTTTAGCATTACCATTGAATGGAATAATTTTGAAGAGGAGAAAATAATTCATATGTCTCTTTGCAGACGCGAATTAACAGTTTCATCCCCGAGTCTCGCAAACACTCCTCGAATCCCGATGCTTTTTGACGCGAACAAGAACGGAATAACCAATCCCTCTGTTCCTTGGGATTTTTCGTTCGCCCGCGAAAAGGAAAAAGATAAAACGTGGGTCAGGCAAAAGTCCTCCGTGCCACGCAATTTACTTATTTACGGGAGATTAGGAGGACCCACGCGATGCTTGAGACCACTGCGCCCAACACGATTCCCGAGGTTACGGCGATTGGTATGACCTCAATTTGCTTCACAAGTATCCCGATAACCGCCCAAGTAACCACTAAAGCAAAGACTACGTCCTTCCGGAACCACAAAATTAGTTCCGTGATGAGAGTAACAACAAGCAAGATGAATACAGTCCAAGTAATTGCTGCACTATCCAAACCAGGAACTCCCGCATTTACGAGGACGGCGGCTACACTTGCGATGGTGGCAACCGTGACCCACCCCAGATAGATGCTGAAGGGGACTTGAGTTGCGAGACGTTCCTTCCACGAAACTTCTGCTTTTGACTTACCTATATTCAAGCGTAGGTATATTGCAAGCAGGCTTACCAAGAGGAGTAACATTCCCATCAACGATAAAGGAATTTGTTTCCAATGCCACAGGAAAATCCAAGTTCCGTTGCCGATTACTCCAACGATAAACCAAGGACCGATGGCCTTTTGAAACGCAGCGTTGCGGTTGGCAGGAAGAATTTGGTAGATGGCATAGATACCCATAAACACATAAATTACACCCCAGATGGAAAAGACGTATCCCGCGGGAACAATATAATTCGGAATCGCGTCCGAGAGCTCCGCCTGAGTATATCCATTAAAAGGGATGATATTCGCAAGAGAGTCGATGAGAACCATAAGAACATAGGCTACCAAATTGGCTATTGGCCACCCAATATTTTTAGTTTTTTCGGACATACAATCGAGAAGAGTACTTGGATACATAACCCCTGTTCTTATACAGGATTTAGCTTTATGAATCGATGGTTTTTTTTAATAGTTGAACATCAATTTATGCTTATCAATTGAAAGGAAGTTTTTTTACCATAAATAACACTTGTCAGGGGAAGAAGGGGGATTCATTGAGTATGTT
>MBAA01000234.1:0-247 GCA_001940655.1 Promethearchaeota archaeon CR_4 | reverse complement strand
GTAGAAGTCAACGCTAAAAAAACATTACTTGATTAAAATGAATTATTACTTGAGGGAAATTGAAACAGGAGGAATTTAGCTCGAAGAAGAAGGTTTTTTGTTTAATATCTCAAAGCAAAATAATACTTGTAGGCGAAAATAGAAACGTAATTGTGGGGATAAAACGGGTAATAGCTTTCAAGTGTCCGCAATCGTGCATTACCAGTGAATTTTTGTGTGACGAACCACTCGCGTACATATGAGCAAG
>MBAA01000097.1:5791-7323 GCA_001940655.1 Promethearchaeota archaeon CR_4 | reverse complement strand
ATAGGCTCGACAAAATTACAGAGATGAAGGTGAAATTACACGTAAATTATACATAATAGTTTCTCCACAATTCGTGTTCTTCCAAGAATTGCCCGATTATTTATATACTCGAGTTACATTCGGAAAAGGGTCCCTAGGGAGTAACTCTTCTTTATTACCAGGTTTTTTATTTACACTTGCAGAAGAATTGGAGTCTTTCAACGGAGAATTTGATACAATCTTGGATCAGTTCTATAACCGCATTTTTACCCTATGGATTGTCATCTTTAGCATTTTTGAAGGATATCTCATCTACTGGCTTTATACCCAAAACGAAGCTGTATTTCACGAGATGAATTTAATCGGTTTTAGAAAAAAAACTCTGAGCAGAATGATGGTTAATAGCGTTCTCGGCATGGGGCTTTTCATAACGATTTTAGGAGTGCTGGGGTTATTCGCTGGCATGACTCTAATTTGGTTGGGATTTAGCGGTTTTACGGCCATATATTTCCAATACCCCGTGTTCTTTACCTTTTCCCCGATAACCATATTGATTTTCGTGGAATTTGCAGTTATGCAATTGTTATTGCTAGGTTTAATGAACATGAAAATGAACAAATTCAAATTGAAATTTTCTGTCATTCGCAAGAATATAGTAGAATAGCGAGAGAGAAAGAAGGAAGATACTCTATGTACAAAAGACGGAGGAATACTACATGGATTCAAAGAAAAACGCAGGAAACACGTCAACCCCCCTAACGGAGCAGGTTCCGCCCCAATCCCTTGAACACACGCTAACGTTAAAGCAAATAGTGAAAGTCTACAAGGATGAGAGCATCTCGGTGGCGGCCCTCCGGGGGATCGATTATACCTTCAAATCGGGCAACATTTACGTCATTTTCGGGCCATCTGGGAGCGGAAAAACTACCTTACTTGCAGTCATCGGGGGGATCGAGGAACCTACCTCCGGTACGGTCAGTTTAAGTGGCAATGCAATAGATTTGGAGGATGCCGCCGCTGCATTTCAATATAGAACTTCCAACACCTCGTTCATCTTCCAGGAACCCATTTTAATTCCATTCCTTAAGGCAGTGGATAACCTCAAATTTCCCGTGGAGGCATTGGGTAAAACGCTTCCACCGGATCGAATCTCGGAGATTCTCCAAGTTACCGGACTCGCTGATCGCCAGAAATCCTATCCCTATCAATTGAGTGGGGGCGAAAAGCAGCGGTTGAGCATCGCCATGAGCCTAGCGACAAACAATCCGATTTGGTTGTGCGATGAACCCACGGGTCAGCTCGACACTGAAAACAAGTTGAAAATAATTGATCTAATCAAACACATCGGCGAACAGGATCCCACCAAAATTATCCTCATCGTCACCCATGACCCCTTATTTCAGAAAATCGCGAATGAAATGATTATTTTAAAAGACGGGCTAATTGAAACCACGCTAACACGAGATGAATTTGAGAAATACCGAAAACAGATGTATGTCGAGCAAGAAACTGGCACCCAGTTGAAGCAAGCAATAAACCGACAGAATTTACTG
>MBAA01000097.1:4931-5773 GCA_001940655.1 Promethearchaeota archaeon CR_4 | reverse complement strand
AAAAGTCAGTTATCGAAAGACGAATAATTTTAAAAGTCCAGAGATGGAGATCAACACTAATATTGAGAATTGTTTATAGAAAACCGAGTTTTCTGAAAAATAGTTTACTGGCTTGCACGCAAAACTTTATTTTTTCGTGCTTTTTTAGGTATTCAGGAAGTTAAGTCTATATGTGGAAAGTAATTCTTTATCCCGGGCAAGATGGATACTGGGTAGCCGAGTGTCCAAGTCTCCCCCCATGCATCAGTCAAGCGAAGACGAAAGAGGAAGCAATCATCAATATCAAAGAAGCAATTCAATTATATCTCGATGTACTCCAAGAGGAAGGCCGGCCGATCCCAGAAGATCGTATGGAAACCGTGGCTGTGGACATTTAAGACACGGTTCTGGTGAATTAATGCCAAAATTACCCCGAATCTCGGGACAAAAATGTATCAAAGTGCTAAATAAGGTCGGTTTTTATGTGGTGCGGCAACGAGGGAGTCATATTTTATTGCATCGCGATGTTCCTTTTTCAGAAATCATAATACCGAATCATGAGGAGTTGGATCGGGGTACTCTTCATTCCATACTTCGGCGGGTCGGCCTCTCAATAACGGAATTTATTGCACTGTTGAAAGGTCGAAAAAGAAAATCTTCCTAATTTTATCAGGCCGGGGTAATAAAAACCCTCGAAATTTCAATTAGGGGGAAAACGACCAAAATAATCTTCATCATTAATTAATTTGATGAGTTCCGTGTCTATCTCGTCAATCCGGGTGCGTTTCTTCTGCAATTCTTCCATATTTTTCCTGCCAGCTGACACGTTGTACTCGTTCATCGTTTCATTTGAATCTCTTTTT
>MBAA01000097.1:1886-4877 GCA_001940655.1 Promethearchaeota archaeon CR_4 | reverse complement strand
CTCAATTTTGTCCCATCCAATGGTAAAAACATTTAATCTCTCCCATGCACTACTCTCAAAGCGAAAACGAGACTCTTGGGAATTTTCCCTCTGTTATAAAGGAACATAACATCACTTTTCTCATTCTTTTAGAATGGGGTGATGTTTCAAAAAATGCAGATTAATGCTAATACTCAATTCGAAAATATGCTATTTTTTCGTCTACCTACATAATCCCCCAATATTTTTGGTAATTTATTCGAATTTGGAGATGGAGATCTACACTAATGTTAAAGAATCCTTTTATATCAAACTTGAATAAAGGAGTACTCGCTTCTTCTCGACACGAGGGGGAGCTTATAGAGGATTTACGTCCCCTAAGGCGAAAATCACCAGTTGCAACAACTTTTAACTGTTTAAACTCATACTAGTGGATTCTTTAGGTTTCTTTCTTTAATTTCTCTTCGTATATTTCAAATTCGATGAGAATCTTTTCAATATCTAATAAGTTGTGCAACAAGATCTCGTAGACACGGTCTAAATCTAACGAAGAATAGCTGTGAACTAAAATATTGCGAAATCCGATCATTTTGTCAAAAATTTCCTTGGTTTCTAAAGAAAGAATTTGGTTTTCAAATAGTATTTGAGCAATTTCTCTGTAAAAAGAAGGGTGGGGTAAATTTAAAGCACTTATAAAATGATTGCTGAGGTCTATTAATCCTTCCAGGCAAAGATGAAGATATCGCTCTGCTGCAGCGTGTTTGTAAAAATCTGTCTTAAACTCATTTTTGGGAGTTTGTTGGATTTGTTTCAGATATTGCAGGTACCGGTGGATCAGATTTTATTTCGATTTCATTACCTCAAAATCAAGTGGGGGCGTCAAGACCGATGCACCTCAAGGAATTGAGTCCAGTCTAAATATTCACATAAGAGTCGTGCCTCAAAATTGACTCGTAAGAGAGGATTTCTTTCAAAGACAATTTTCCGGTCGTGAATAATACGATGGCTTAATAACGGTGGTACGTTCCGTAAATCTACTACATCTACTGATGTACGGTGATAATGTTCCAAATCTCGGATTATCTCAAGCAATGCATTAACCGATAAGGGCACTTCTATGGTTAATATTCCATAATCCCAATCACTTTTTTTTTGATTTTGATCTCTCGCCCGGGATCCAAATAAATACACGCAATTAATTTCAGAGTATTTTTCAAAAAGTTTCCGTAATGTTGGATCTATTTCCATCGTATAATTTAAGAGTCATCTCCTTTATAAGACTTTTTTGCGTTCACTTCTTAATTTTCCCTAACATATAATCAACGATCATAGACGGAAAGTCAATAGGAACCACTTGTTGGATACCTTTCCAACCGGGGATAGAATTCACCTCAATTACTTGGAGACCATTAGGTGTTTCGAGAATATCAACGCCTGAAACATCCAAAGTGGTCACTTCTGTTGATTTAATGGCAAGATCCGCGGTTTCCGGCGTGATTTTTATAGGCGTTGGTTTCGCACCCATGTGAATGTTCGTCCTCCAGTCTTTCCCCATGCGATACATGGAAGCAATCACTTGTCCGCCCAATACAAAGACCCGAATGTCCCGGTTCTGATGCTCAACATACTCTTGGAGGTAAAAAACTTCGTTGAGTTCTTCAAGCTTCATAAAAATGCGCTCTGCTTCCCCTCGGTTAGTGAGGCGCATGATTCCGATGCCCATCGCCCCATAGATTGGTTTGACAACCACATCTCCCCCAAGATTGTCGAAAGCAGCTATTGCGGTGCTGAAAGTTTCGCAGGCAATGGTGCGAGGAGTAGGGATGTTGTGCTGGGCGAGAATCATCGAGGTGAAATATTTATCCGTGGAATATTCGATACTACGGGGTGTGTTGAGAATTACCACACCCAAGCGCTCGAGGGCATACAACGTATCTAGGCGGAAAAAGATTTTTGGGTATGGCACGGTCGCACTCCCAATCCCCCTAACGAATACGCCGTCCATGTCAGAAATTATTTGTCCAGTTTTCGAGAGAATTTGTAAACCAAATGACTCGCCAAGACGCGTTTCAATATGTTGGAGGGAGAAAATGTCGTGAGAAATTTTCCGCTTGGTTAATTCGCAGTGGAGGTCCTGCACTTCCACGTTATCCGGGGAGAGTGCAATGATGCCCAAGTACATACACTCCAGATGTGCGTTGGAGTATTAAGGTTTGATTTACCTTCTGGTGTATGAACAATTATATTTGCATGGCAAGTCATATATTTGAAATAATGTGGGTCGTGAAAAACCCAAAACACCCAAAATCTAGGCGTTCAAACAACTAAGAATGAGGAATTATGATGAACCTCGGTCAAGTGGTATTTGAAAAGAAGACCAAACGTTATACCATAAATCTTTTCGGGCAAACTTTCGTTGCGCTTTATCAATCAAATCTAAAAGTGGGAGAATTGATAGACACGCTGTTTGAAGTATGGTCTATCCAAACCGTGAAACGGGGCGATCTCTGCCTGCTACGTCAAGGAGCCAAGATCCCAATTGAAGAAACAACCAAGGTTAGCAAACTCCTTGTCGCTAAAAAAGTCCCTAAATACGTAATCGG
The DNA here is from genome assembly GCA_001940655.1 of Promethearchaeota archaeon CR_4. Taxonomy (GTDB): domain Archaea; phylum Asgardarchaeota; class Lokiarchaeia; order Sigyniarchaeales; family CR-4; genus CR-4. The sequence continues at coordinate 2,295 of MBAA01000097.1, read as the reverse complement.
GTATACTTTAAAGGTTCTAATCTCGGGTCCTCGAATCGGGGAAGGAAAACCGTTCAATTGGATCTTTTCCCTCGGTCAGACTATGGAATCCGTGGCTTCGACTATTGTATCTAAGTTTAAAGCAAGGCTCACCACTTTTTTCGTCCAAGTAGATGGAACTACCGTTAATTTCAACGACTTCATCACCCCTCTCACGTCAGTCTCGCTTGGCGACTTTATTACCACGTCCTCCACCGCCCTTAAATTAGTCACAGCTGAACCTGCTGTGCCGCTCGCTGACGAAACCGATGGTATCACGCGTGGAACAAAGGAGAGCTCTGACAGTAAGACGGAAATGCAGCAAACACGTGGCAAATCCGAAGCGAAACCGAAGAAATCAAAGAGTAGGGTAAAATTCGCAGTTGACGCT
>MBAA01000097.1:238-1868 GCA_001940655.1 Promethearchaeota archaeon CR_4 | reverse complement strand
CAGCGGGATGAAATGGAAGAAATAGTGAAAATGAGCGAATCATATCCCGCCGAGGAAAAGAGACGCGCCAGGCTCCCCTCAACGAGTGCGGGAGGAGAAGCGCGACCACCCCCATCACCGAGCCTTGGGGAACCAACTCCCTCCCCCCCTGCGGGAATTGAACAACCAGAACAAGAAAAGTTAAAATCTATTGTTCCTCCTCAGGTTATAGATGAATTAAGGCGCAAGCTTGAGGAGTCCGAACAATCCAGCGTCCCCGTTCCTCCGCCCCAGACGAAATATACTATGAATCTGGGAATGGAGTACTTTCCCGTGATGATGGAGAAGACGTCCTACCTCTTCTACATCCACTTGTCCCAGAAAGAGCTCAAAATCGAGACCGAGGAGGGAAAAGTCGTTTATCAAACCACGTTCACCTTCATTTCGAAGAAGGAGGAACCCCCTGTGCTCGAGCTCAAGGTGTATGGGGAGGATTTTGAAGTCCACCCGCTCAGCGGGAAGGTGACCGTGTTGAAAGAAGCCGTCAACCCACCCCTCATTATCTTTTCCGTGATGCCCTTACCCCGGAAACCTAAAGTTGAGGACAGTACAGAAGGGAGGAAGAAGGGGAAAAAGAAGAAAAAAGGACCAGACGAGCGGCATCTCCACGTTATGGTGACCTATGAAAGTGATACGGTCAATCATACGGTCTTGGGCGTCACGGTGCAACCGAAACATTATCAGATCAAGCTGGGCCCCATCCGCCTCAACGTTAGTAAACCGGTTGCGATGCTCATCTCAGTCGCTACATCCGCCTGGGCAAGCTATTCTATCATCCAGGGGATCTTGACAACAACCGCATCTCCGTCCATAACAGATTTAGTCTCAAATTTTGCCCCAGGTTTGTTATCGTGGGTCGCAATTATCATGTACTTTATCGCTCTGGTGAAGGCCATCAAACCTATGAAAGAAACGTGGGAATCCGCCTTTGCAGCTGGGAAGTTGCCGGGAATGATGAAGTGAACCCTGTTTCACTCTTCTTTCTTCTTTCCCATCCCATAAAGCAGCAACGATACGTATGCCCCCATTAAAATCGAACCAAATGAATTCTTCTGGTGACAGTTCCAAACACTTATCTGAATTTTACACGAAATCCCCGAATGCCCGACTTTTAGCTTATTGTACGCTCCGATTTCCCAATGAAACTTGGAATTTCGAACCTGAACTGGAATCGTGGCGTGAATTCTTCGTGGGGGATATTGCATGTGGGGAAGGAATGTTACTCACGGCACTTTACCTCGAGTTGAAACGAATTTTCGTTGAAAAGAACTCAATCGTAGGAATATCGCCTCAAATAACCGCGTTTCACGAGATGTTTGCCAATGAATTGTGTTTCGGTTTTGATGTCGTCAAGAAAGCCATTATTACAGCAATGAAAACTATCCTGACTTTGGAATCCCCTGTTGCAAAAAACTGTGGCAATTTTTATGTTTTACCACTCGGTAGAACCCCTGCAATTCGCTTGGGAAGTTTGGATTTCTTGACCCAAATGAGTAAGAAAAACCATCCCCCTCCCATTTTAGGAATTCGTATTTCTCAACCCACAGAATCTCAACTTGAAGTCCCAATCCAATTACCTGTCTTTCAAATC
>MBAA01000097.1:0-220 GCA_001940655.1 Promethearchaeota archaeon CR_4 | reverse complement strand
TATGCACGATCCTGCGGTGATAACCTCCTCTTTGGTACGTTGCCAAAAGTTGACCGGAACGTATTGACAACTGAGCTCAGACGATTCCGCCGGGAAATTGGCACCGCTGGGATTGGGCAAGCAGGACAAGCAGCAGATTTCATCTACTTGGCTCAACGAATGGTTGCTCCTGGAGGACGATTTTCGTTTATCGTTCCTAAATCGCTTTGTTTCGGTTCCA
>MBAA01000061.1:3292-10101 GCA_001940655.1 Promethearchaeota archaeon CR_4 | reverse complement strand
TTCCCCAATTTTTACCTAAGAAGATCAGGAAAGACACTGCTGCATTTTATACTGCGGTGTGGGCTGCAGATCTACTTGCGGAATTAGCGGTTGTAGGTTCAGAAACAATGATATGTGATCCCGCCTGCGGGACAGGACAGCTCCTTCTAAGTGCTGTGAAGAGTATCCATTCTCGTGGAAAAGAAAATGGCAGAATTCAGGTTTATGGTTCAGAAGTGAATCCGTTTGCGGCAAAGGTCGCCGGAACTGTTATTAACCGATGGGTTCGCAATTCCTCTACGGAGAAAAGGGAGGTAGAAGTGAATATCTTAGAAGGAGACGCGTTCCACATCGCATCTACCAGGAAGAAAGGGAGTTACGACCTTGTAATTATGAATCCGCCCTTTTCAAGTCAATTGCGGTTAACTCAGAAACAAAAAAAAGGATTAATGTCGTGGGTGGAAATGCAAGGTTTAGAGGACTATGTGAACGCGCGGATGGGGTTACATTTCTACTTTTTATTTCTCGCTGATTGGTACCTCAAAGAATCAGGGACGCTAGCTCTCGTTATACCTGCTACAACTTTTGCCGGCAACACCGCTCGAAAACTCCTGCAATTCCTCAACCATCAAAAATATACTTACAATTTCTTAGTGGAAATAGCATCCCTGAAAGAGGCGTTTTCGATCGATTGTTGTTGGAAAGAATATCTCTTGGTAGCCCGAAAAGGGAGCAAGGACGCAAGTGAAACGAGAGAAATTCAAATGATAAGATTAGAGAAAATACCGAGATCCGATGCGATCGTTTCCCTGGCCGAACAAATCCATTCAGGAAGGGAAGACTTGTGTGTAGGGGAGATTTTATACGGAACGAGCAAATTGATCCCCGAGCAGACCATCTTACCGAACCCTATGAGTTCTTCATTTGTACAGTTCATAGACAATCGATCCTTCCTTGATATGTTGACCCAACACAAATACCTCGTCCCGCTCGGAGAAAGTAGCGAAATTGGGACATTCCGAGGTTTTGATGCCACCTATTCCCGCTATTTGATCCTACCTAATGAATTTTTATGTAATCCAGTTATGCAATCATCAGGAAAGTCAATCTGTTTCGAGATCAGAAATATTCCATCAAGTGCTATTGACAACCAACAGATTGCCATTCCCATTGATTTCCTGCGCCCGTGCTTGAGAGATCCCAGATCCCACGATGTAATTATGGGAGAAAATAATGAATTCTGGTTACTTCTTATTCCCCCAGATACACCAAAGGAATACTTCGAATCTATGTCTAAGACGTACCTCCAACCCCTGACAAAGCACATCGAAGAGTTGATGCGCAAGAAAATGAGTAATGGTGGAAAAGAGGCACCAAAACAACGCAAAGATTGGTATTTTCACCCTTGGGAATATTTCTCCGGCAATTATAAAAGAAACAACCACAAACCAACAGATTTAACTGGGCTAGTCTGGACTTTCAATCGGTATGGTCTTTGGCAACGGCAATCAGTCGCAATTCTAACCCAAAAACCAGTGACTGCTAACCACGGTTGCTATACCTATTTCTTCCTAGACCCACATTTACAAACTCGAGCGGAAAAGTATTGGCAAATTTTGGTTGCTTGGTTTAACTCCACCCTTTATCTGTTAAGTCAATTTCAACACGCAAAAACTCCTGCTAAGCACGTTCAACAAATAAATCTATTGGAACACCGCCAAATGGTAGTCCCGAGAGTGGCAAGAATCCTCGAGCTTCCAGACCTTTGTGAGAAAATTATTGCCTCAATCCATAACTTGGATCGGTGGTTGAAAGACCACCCTCAGGAAAAGCTTCCCGCCCAAATGCGATCCTGCATGGAAAATCCCACCCACCCGCGAAGACTGCTAGATCGTGCGTGGATTATGTTTTTGAAGGGAAAGGAAGGATATAATATAGAGGAGATGTTGCGGGTGTATCAGAAATTGGAAGAATTACTCACTTTCTTTTAATAAATGTAATTTTCATAGCGGAAGGGAAAGTATGCGGCGGGCAAGCTCGATTTTTTTCGTAATATCAACCATAAGTGTGTCGAAGCTCGAAAAAGTTATGGGGGGAGAGAAACGATTGGACGTAAAATGATTCAAGAGGTCTTTATCTCGTTGGTCTATCACGAAATGAGAAAAGAGGTTCGGTTTATAATAGTCTACAACGCCAAATGCAGAATTGTCGTACCCCAGCTCACGGAGGTTTCGGGCGGTGGGCCCTTTAACAGCCGCACCTTGAATGATGGGCGTCACAGCAATCACTTTTTGCCGAAATTTAGTAATTAACTGCCGAATGCTGGGGATGGCAAGGATAGGGGCAATACTCAATATAGGATTGGAAGGACAGATGATAATCCGTTCTGCATTTTTTATCGCTTCCAGAACGCCGGGAGCAGGAATGGCTTCACTCGCACCGCGATACTCAATCTTGGTCAAGGGTACGCTTGCTTTATTCTTGACAAAATATTCCTCGAAATGTAACACTCCGTGACTGGTATGTATTTTGGTATGAACGGGATCATTTGAGACTGGAAGGATATTACATCGGAGGCCGAGCTTTTGCGTGATGATCGCGGTCACTTCCGCGAGGGTTTTGCCCTGCCGAAGGAGATCAGTTCGGAAAATGTGGGTCGCCAAATCCCTATCGCCAAGGTTAAACCAGGATTCGGGGTAGAAAATACCGAGGCGTTCCATGCAGCTGAAAGTCTCGGTTGCTAGGCCCCACCGCCGGTCTTGGTCTACGATTCCTGCAAGTGTATAGGTGATGATATCTAAGTCCGAGGACACATTCAGTCCAAAAAACACATCATCATCACCGATGTTGGTGATAATATTGAGATCTTTACCCAACTCGGCATACAATCCTTCACAAAGCTTGGCTGCTCCAATTCCACCGGCGAGCGCAACAACTGTCATCAAGCTTGGAAACGGTCACTGGAATTTCAAAATTGCCTCCACAGGGAGTCGCTTTGGAGGTCTTATTGGGAAGTCCGTGGGATAACCAAGGGTCACAAAAGCTTGAGGTTCCCACGTTGGTGGGAGGTGAAGAACCTCCCGAACGGTGGTTTTAGCAAAAAGAGGCGCACAATACCAACTTGTGGCGAGTCCATATGCGTGGGCAGTTAACATAAAATAACAAATGCCATTAGCAACACTTTGAATGAACATTGTCGATTCGGCATCACGTCGATGGCTATCCGGATAGTTGTCCATCGTGCCGGCCATTTCACCACAAACGAGAACAAGTACTGGCGCACTGCTGAAGACATCGACTGAGCGTTTGACACGGGCTTCCACTTGTGAGGGAGATAAAGCATCTTTTACTAAATCATCCTTGAAAAGAATTCCCATCTCCCTTGCGAGAACCTGCCGTCGTTCCTTGTCAAGCATTACGATGAATCGCCATGGTTGGGAATTGTGGGCAGACGGAGCCCAACGGGCAGATTCCACTATTTTTTTTATCAAAGACAAATCTACGGGACGCTCGGCAAATGCACGCTTGTAACTTCGCCGACTCGTCAAAAATTCGAGCATTATAATACCTCTTGTATCTATAGAAATTCAAGAATTAAAAATAAGGAAGGAATTCGACTATATTTGTAATTCTTTAGATTCTTCTTCTGTTCCGGTGGGGGGTACCACGTTGGTGGTGGTACTTGCACTTTCCGCGGGCCGGGCAGAAAAGATGGATTGTTCCACCGCTTGTCGCCTCAGTTCTTCCTGCCTGAGGAGTTCTTTCAATCGCTGGGACTTCACTTTCTTAATAATTAAAGAGGCCATAGGGAATATGGTTACGAAGGGTATGAGCAGCACGAGGATTGCCTCGGGGGTGGCTAGCTCCGCACTATACAAAATAGCCCAATTTTCTAACGGTGGGTCGAGCGTGCCAAACCCGGTAAATAGGTTAGTAAGAATAAACTGGGGTTGGCTAACTATGAAAGTTAGAGTAATAATTGCAACAGTTCGAATCAGAATGTTAACTAACGTAGATATTAACATCTTTCCGGCTGTAGGAGAAGAGGATTTGGCCGTGAGGGTGCGTCGGGCCTCTGGATCTTCGGTCGTGAGGCGTTGAACGTAAGATCCTAATCGACGTGTATCCGATGCTGCTTCCAACCACGCCTGGGTAGCTCTCTCAAATTTTCGCTTCTCTACCATTTCTTTCACGTAGGAAAATCCACCCGCCTTGGAGAAGAACTGTTTGAGGCGGTTTTGCCGGTTACCAGTTATCTTTTTTTGTTCCCTTGCTTCTGCCTGGACTTTCTCAATAGTGGTCGTTACTCGCATACCTTCTCGTTGAAGGGAGTCAAGCTGGTATCGTAAGCGCATCTCCCGTTCTTGGGATGGTTTCGTAACCAAGTCAGAATATTCCACTTGAAAAGACAACTCGACAAATAAGTAGATAAGTAGGATAGCAGAGAACATTGGCATAGTGAAAAATTCCCAGCCTTCTGATATCGGTTCGATAATTTCTGGTCGTAACACGAAGGGGAGGTTCGCGAGAGCGTCTAAACTCGTACCAAAAAAACCCAACATCTGTTGGAAACCAAGGATGGTAAGCGGTAGAATTACCATACCTGTCATTGACATAACGGCATTTAAGGAATATTTACCTCGCATCCGGGTAACGAATAAGATTGCATTTATAATAGCGGTTATTCCTAAGACGATGAAAACTAGGGAATAGACATCCTTCACCAATACATCAAAAGCTGCCTTTATATAATTGTTTGCATCATGAATATTTCTCATATAATAGATTCCAATGACATTGTTGCTAGCATCTGTGACAGTTTTTGCTGGAAAAGAAAAGAGTTGCAGTATGTACCAGTTCAACAATCCCCCATTTAAACCACTGACCATAGTAGCATCAAATATCTCGGGGGAAGTCGACCCAAACATTGCACTGAGGGCCATGCTTGTCCCTTGAGGGGCGTAGTAGAGGAGCATATACAGACCGGATGCAACGAGATCCTTGAGATTCGTAAAGAAACCAATGATTGCATCTAGGGTGAAAAGGTTCTCGTTGTAGAACATACCGAAGATGAAAAACAAGAAGGCCCAAACGAATATTACTGCTGCCACAATCCGTAGAATGTGTGTGAACACGCGTGACATATTAAGCCGCCTTCCCTTTCTTTTTCGCTTGGAGGTACTCCGTGAGAATGGTGTCTAGCATCTCATCTGGACCTACCGAAATCAGGGGTACGTTCATCCGTTGAGCTCCCGATTTAATCTTCATCACGTGTTCCATCATCCGTTCTGCGATTGCTTCTGCAATGGCTTTGTCTGTCACAGTCATATTTTCTAGGCCTAAGATCTCAAACCAGGGAGAGAAGGGGGAAATCACAATTACTTCATGTCCTCGAGACCGGAGTTTCTGAAGACCTTCTATTGCCGCAGTCTCTTGGGTGTCTAAATCTGAGAGGAGAAACATCAAAGACCGTTTTGCATAACGTTTGTTGAGAAATTCCATCGCTTCGGGAAGCTTTTTCGAGCCCCGGGGACGGACACGCGCTAAAAAATCGAGAATTATGAAAAATTGCCCGGCACTTGTTGAAGCGGGACGGAGGAATTCGCAATTTTTTTCGTCCGAGAAAACAAATACTCCAACATTGTCGTGCCGTTCTAAGGCGATCTTAGCTAATAACATAGCAGCACGCACCACAAATTCAAATTTTGTGTTTTCAACTTCCCCAGCCCCCATAGATTCGCTGGAATCAACTAAGATCACGATATCGATAGCCCGTTCTGTCTCAAATTCCCGCACGATGAGGTCTTGCAAGCGCGCTGACGCTTTCCAGTCGATTTTCCGATATTCATCCCCAACTACATAATGGCGCATGCCGTAAAAATCACTTCCAATGCCTAATTGCTTGGAACGGTGTATACCGAAGTTGATGCCAGCCGCGCGTTTGGATCCCATTACTTCGATCTTCCGAATGTCCTCATATGGAGGATAAACGAGCACATCTTGAATGGATTCTGGCACAATTCGTTCTTCCGCATTAAACCCAAGACGATCTTTTACAATGACTTTTAATGGTCCCAGTTTTTGTTCCCCGCGGATACGTGGCGCGAGGACATATGAGAATCTCACCTCCGAAAAAGCATTGATCCTCGTGGAGATGAAATTCTCTCCTAAGACACGACGAAAAATTTGGTCATCATACTGGTCTAGGATTTCTAGAAAATCGAATTTTTTATTTCCGTTATTTTTTATGATGACCTTCACGTGGAGAAAATCGTCTTTAAACAATTTTTCTTTTTCCAGCTCGCGATGTACTTCTAGATCCTCAATATTTAGCGAAAGATCGAAAGCAGGAAGGGAAACAACAGCACTGAAAAATAAAATGAGGGACAACAACAGGAGGAAATAATTGTTGAAGGCGAACCCTGCTGTGATGATGAAGACTCCGAAGATGATGAATTTCTTTCCCTTATCTGCTAGACCCATAATTTTCGCCTGAATGTTGGGAAAATATTATGATACCCAATGAAATGAGTACCGCTAAATAGGTACATCGACTTCATCAAGAACACGGTTGATGACCTGTTGAACATTGATTCCTTCAAGCTCTGTTTCAGGTTTGAGCATCAATCTGTGGTTGAGAACTGGTGTACACAATTCTTTTACATCATCTGGTGTGACGTAGTTACGTCCCAGAATTGCGGCCCGTGCCTTAGAACATTTCATTAGGACGAGTGAAGCTCGCGGTCCGGCACCGAGTAGGATTTGCGGGTCCTCTCGCGTTTTGTAGACAATATCTCGGATGTAATTGAGGACGGTCGCGTCAATGTAAA
>MBAA01000061.1:3090-3173 GCA_001940655.1 Promethearchaeota archaeon CR_4 | reverse complement strand
TAATCGAGCCATAGTTTGAATATGAAGCGGTCGAGTTGTGCCTCTGGTAAGGGATATGTTCCTTCTTGTTCTATAGGATTCTG
>MBAA01000061.1:0-3059 GCA_001940655.1 Promethearchaeota archaeon CR_4 | reverse complement strand
GTAAAAGATCGGGGGTAAATTGCACGCGCTTAAATTTGATCCCAAGCGCTTCTGCAAATGATTTTGCCAAGACGGTCTTTGCCAACCCAGGCACACCTTCCAACAAACAATGACCGTTTGTAAGAAGGGCAATGAACACTAGTTGAAGCGTGTCTCCCTTGCCCACTATCACGTTGGCAACTTCAGATAGAACATCTTGGGCGACTTGGCGCACCTTGTCTACATTAACCCCCACGGGAGGTATTTCATATAGGGTTTCCTTTTTGGGTGATTCCATACTAGTTACTTCCCTTCTTAACTCCTTACATTATGGGATACTAATGGATACTTATAGATTGCATCAAGGGATTTTGTCCTTTTTTATTTTAAGGTATCAAGAGGTTAGATCACGTTAAGGTTTAACCAGTCCGCAACCCACGTCATTTCAAAGAAGATGTCTTTAAACTCCTCTTCTGAGTAAATTTTGCGTCTCGTTTTTGCTTTGAGTTCGTTCATAGTATCGAAGAATTCCCTCAACCGGACGTCATCTTTCGCGGTAATCTCTTTTTTACTAGCACTTCTAATTAAGGAAATGATATTATCAGTTGTAGGTTCCTTGTCACCGAGGAGACGGTTGAGTCGGCGAAGAATACGGCGATAAAGCATTAGCACGGGTTCATTAAAATCAGACTTTTCCCGCAGACTTTTAATCTTCTTGACAAAAGCCGTTTCACTACCAAATTTGATACGGAATTTGGTGGCATCCTCACCTTTCTCTTTTTTCGCGGCTTTCTTCTCCTTTTTCTTTAAAGCTTTCTCGGGATCCTTGGGGAGCCACCTAGATAAGGTCGATATTGCGATAAAAGGATATAACCATGCGAGTATCGCGCTCGAGGACATCCAATTCACGTATCCAATGAATACCCCATAGATATAGGCAGAGGAAAATTCCTCAAAACCCTCTTGCTTAATGTGATACTCGTCAAAATAGATGGTAATGTTATTAGGAGAGTTGCCGTATGAAAGCCAATTAAAGATATTCTCTGCAAAATGAGCGTTGCTAAACCGACTATCTTCGAGTAGTTGATTATTGAGGAAGCTTGCATCTGAGGACAAAAATAATCTCCCTTGAGGGAGGTCGCTTGCAGCAAAAACCGTTTTCGGAAGATTTCCTAACATTACGGCAGAAGCGTAATCAATTAGTTCTTGTTTTTGTTCATCAGTTAAAACACAAACCATACTCGCCAGAAAATCCACGAGAAAACTTGGATCCCATTTGTCAACGTTTGGGTCATAGTAAAAATCATCGTTCATATCCATGTATGAATAATCACTCGAGGTTTTCCCCACGACATTAATTCCGGATTCTTCCCCGCTAAATTCACCGCCACCCATCAGTGCGCCTAGAATGGCTCCAAACGGAAGGATAGCCGAAGCATGGTTTAAAGCCACACCCTTGTTTTCCCCAATTATATCCCACGGCGTGTTGGTCGTCGCGTGGGTTGCTTCGAAACTCTTGATTACCGGAAAGTGTGGATTTTCACCAGGGATGTAACTCGCATTATCTGCTAGGTCTCCCTTGGGAAATTCTACGAAAGGGGTTTGGAGTCCACTTAAAATGGCTAGATCCATAATAAAATCATTGGTGGTTCCCTTATCGTCACATATGAAGAGAGAGCCTCCCGTTCGGAGAAAATCAATAAAGAAGGGTATGTCAGTTGCCAGATTGTAGAGTCGGTTAGGTCCGAGCAAAACAATGATTTTATATGTGTCGTTATTTCGCATTGTTGCAGAAAGAGACGACTCGATCCCTTGCACGTTGTAACCAACCCTTCCTGTAGTACTACTCGAGGTATTCAACATTTCTCTCAAGTTAGAGCAACCATTCCAATAAGGGTTGTAAATAGAGTGATCTTTCGTGTTCTGACCGTGGTCGATTAAGGGGAGGATGAAGGGCATGAATGCTAAAATGAATATTAGTAAGAAGATCGCCTGTTTGAGACCAAAATGGAATCTTGGTCCAGGTTTACTCGCCTGCCACAGACTATAAAACTTCTTCATCTTTTTAAAGCAGAACAAACCGAAACCTATAGCGAGAATTGCATAAGCAATAGTTGGTATGTAACCTAATACCATGTCAAGAATCATTGAGAGCGGCGACAGCATTTCACTAATACTACAAGTTTCTTCCTCCCCACCAGTCGGTAATGCCAGGAACGCAAGAATGACGAATATGAGAGTAGCTGTAAGAAAGATCATTCCCCAAACAAAGCTACTCCTCGCGGTACCGGCCATAACGATTTTATCTCCGAGATATGTGCATTTAATTCAGTCTTACTTTGAGTTATGCGGAAATCTTTACTCCCACGCGAACGTGGGAGGAGAGTTGAATTAACTTTGTTCCGTCACAGTTACTTTTTCAGCGGACTTGAGAATATTATAGAGATTTTGGAAGTGTTGCTTGGTTTCTTCCAATTTTGCATCTGTTGCCGGTTCCCCTCCATATAACACGCGCTCGAGATGGGAGATGAAGGGATATATCTTCTCAGGATCCATGCGGACTTGTCGCGCCTTTACCAAACGAATAGCTAATTCTTGCATAGTCAGACTCGGCTTCCACACCTTCGGCCCGTACTTTTCCTTTAGCACGTCTGTGAAGGTGAGAAATATGTAAGCAATAGCCTCTTTCGTCCGGTTGGTTTGTTGTAAGATTTTCACGCGGCGCATTCGCTCGTTTAAATCCAGCGAACTTGTTTCAATTTTCTTTTTTGCCATTTTGTGGCACCCTTCTGGTTTGGTAAATGTGATACGTTCAACGATCCCTAAATGCATCCTCAAATCTAAAAAAGTTTGGGATCATTGAGGGTTCATTGGTTGGGCTTGCTAGTCTCGCTTCCTTTTTGGTTGTTTTTTGGGACGACTTGCTGGATTCCCGCTTGGTTGGGAGGCGAAGATTGTTCCTCAGTTGCTTTACTCGCCACGAATTCCTGCTCGGAGAACGGCACGAATTTTTGAGCTGATATAAAGAAAGTCTTGGCTTGCTGGAGGTCGTTTGTAGAAACCGCCCGCCCGCTATAGAC
>MBAA01000018.1:28160-30956 GCA_001940655.1 Promethearchaeota archaeon CR_4 | reverse complement strand
GAATGAGAGACGCGTGGTACCCCCCGATGACTACGGGTAAATTATGCTGCTTTGCCAAAGAAGCAACATACATTGCATTCTTGATGGATGGGGTGAACGACGAAATGGCCACGAGGTCAGCTTTTGCCAGCAACCGATGGATATCTTCTTCTTTAATAGGGTTACTCTTCAGGTCGATGAGAAATCTCTTGTGCTCTGGTACCGTTGGGCTCAGATACATTAAAGCGAGGGGGGGAGCCCGGAGGAAGCTATCAAGACCGAGGGACCCCGCATGACCAGCATTGACGTAGAGGATGTTCATTGCTTCATTACTTCTTTGGTTCAATATATTCTTAATCAAATATTGCGTACCATTTAAAGAGATCACGATTGCAGAGAGTCTTGTTCGTAGGATCCTCCATCTTCTATTCACAAATTGACCGACAACAAAACTAAAAGTCACAGTAGAAGAAAAAGAGAAAAAAGCAAATTCTTTAAGATTTTTGCGTTGGAAGTAGGCACTCAATTGACTTGCGACACTTGGGAAATTGCATCAATCAAGTCCATTCTCGACTTGAAATAAACCTCTCCTATTGATAAGGAGGTACTAATCTGAATCCACTTGGCTAGGCACTTTATTTACCTGAGAATTGGGGTATAACTTTTAGGCCAAAATCGTGTAATAAACTAGGAGGTTTGAAAGGAAAGAAAATCTAGGGCGTCTTGTCGAATTCTTCGACTTTGAAAGGTGTCGAGATGTCCTTGATGAATTGGAAGTAGGCCGGGGTGTTTTGCAAGATGCCCGGCAGCCACTTGAAAAACCAGTGAAAGTTTTGTTGTTTTAAAAAGCGGGGCATCCGCTTCCACCAAAACCCTCCCCATATGTCAGGCAGGTAGAAATCCCGATACCCATTCTTGACCAGTTCCGCGATCTGGAGGCGAGTCAGCAGGTCAGTCCGCATCACTGGTCGGACAAAGTCGTAATGCGTCCAATCCCCGTCCTCGATCCACCCTTTCTCCCTCGCTTCATCCCACAAGCGGGTTCCTGGATAGGGCGTCAAGGCCGTGAATTGCGTGATGTCGAGCTCGAGGTCGCTGGCGTACTGGGCGGTCTTCTTGACCATCTCGTAGGTCTCGCCGATGTTCCCGATGATGATCGACCCGTAAATGGCCACCCCACGGTCGTGCAAAATCTTGACCGCTTCCTTGATCTTCTCGTGATTGAGGTTTTTGCCAATCTTGTCGAGAGAGGACTGGAACGCGGACTCGATGCCGATGAAGAGCATGCGGAAACCAGACTCGACCATATGATCCACAGTCTCTACATCCTTGACGATATCATCCACCCGTCCTTGGGCAGAATACCACCGCTGGTCGAGCCCATGTTCGATGATGAGGTCGCAGATCTGGCGCACGCGCTTCATGTCGATGGTATATTCAGAGTCTTGGAACGTGATCATCCGCGCCTTTCGACTACACTGCTCGATCTCGCATATTACTCGCTCGGGAGACTTGCGCCGCCACTTTCGCCCACAGTGGACACTCACGCAACAGAACATGCAATTATTGACGCACCCGCGGGAGCTCTCCAGGGAGTCCACGCTGCACCCCAAATACTCATACCGCGTGTCGCCGATCAGGTCACGGTCTGGCATGGGTAACGTGTCAAGATTCTCGATGAGCGGGCGCGGGTCGGTCAGGATCAATTCCTTATCTTTTCTATACGCGATACCCTTAATATTTTTCAGGTTGTCAGGGGTCCACTTGCCGTCTTTTTCTAGTGTCTTCACGAGCTCTGGAAAAGTCACTTCCCCTTCTTGGCGCACCGCAACATCGAACGTGGGGTCCTTGACTATCTCGGGAATGAGAGATGCGTGGTAACCTCCGATCACTACGGGCAAATTGTGCTGCTTTGCCAACGACGCGACATAAATCGCATTCTTTATGGATGGAGTGAAGGACGAAATGGCCACGAGGTCAGCTTTTGCCATCATCCGATGGAGAGCGTCTTCTTTAATGGGTTTGCTCTTAAGGTCGATGAGATAGCGTTTGTGCTCCGGAACCGTTGGACTCAGGTACATTAGGGCGAGCGGGGGAGCCCGGAGGAAACTGTCAAGACCGAGTGAACCCGAGTGACCTGCATTGACGTAGAGGATGTTCATTACTTCAGTATGTCTTTGGTTCAATATATTCTTAATCAAACATTGTGTACCTTTTAATAGGATTACGATTTCAGAGAGTCTGTTTCGTAGGACTCTCCATCTTCTTCTCGCGAATTGACCAACAACAAAAAAGAAGTCCCGGTTGAAGAAATAAAGAAGATGCAAATTCTTTAAGATTTTCGCGTTATAAGCAGGTACTCAATTAACTTGCGCGACTTGCGAGCGGTTTTGAAATCTTCTGGGTTGAGTTTTTCTTTTGCTATGGGTTCAAGGGCACTCCACGATGGAGCAGATTGGGCATCGGCAGGGAGCTGACTCGCAAAATTTACGACTTTCTTGACCAACTCTACGTCAACTACCAACCCCGTGACATTCTTGCCTTCCACCGTAGTGAAGAATAAGAAGAAGGGCACGAGTTCTTCGGGATCCATTGGGTTCATTATTTTAATTTGCTCTTCAGTCAAACCTTCCCGAAATAACGGCGTGTTAACAAAGCTCGGACAAATTGCGTTGACGGTAATCTTATTTCCCTTGAGTTCCTCGCCTAAACTTTCTGTAAATCCGACAATCGCGGATTTACTCATTGCATATGCCGTCATCTTCGCAGTGGGAGCCTTTATGACTAAACTCCCTGTTGTGAGGATTATCCCACCGC
>MBAA01000018.1:26822-28138 GCA_001940655.1 Promethearchaeota archaeon CR_4 | reverse complement strand
TACCGCATGGGTGCAGGAGTAGACCCCGAGGACATTAGTGTTCAAGATAGTCTGGAACTCTTCCACCCTCATCCTCTCAATGCGCTTCATGCGACTATATCCCGCGTTGTTGACAAGGATGTCGATTTTCCCGAATGTTGCAAGACCTAAATCTACCGCTTTCTTCACTTGCTCATAGTTAGCGACATCCGCTTCGGCCACAATCACTTTTCGCCCCAAAGCTTCACAATCTTTTTTCGTCTGGTCAGCGTGTTCTGCTTTGCGATTGACGAGAATTACGTCAATCCCAACCTTGGCAAATCCAATAGCCAATGCCCGACCAATCCCACTGTTCCCACCCGTGATTAACGCGACTTGATTGTCCATAGTGTCAATTGTTTCTGCAGATTATTTAAACTATAGCCCTAATTTGCAACATATGAGAGGGAGAAAATCACGATATTGGGAGAGGCATCTGTTACCTCGACCGCAATCCCCACATCCTTCGCGCTTAAATGTGGTTTGTAAAGAAAAAGGATATGCAAGACTGGATTGCAGGGGTGTAAATATTCAATGCTCGCAGAAATAGATTTTAACCGAAACCCCCGTAGCGGCGATAGTAGCCATAACCATAATATATGTAGTGTGAGTGTACTGGGTGATAATGATAGTCACGTACAGCGACTTCGTGGAAGGTCAGAGCGTGAAGTGTGGTGAAGGCGACCAGTGCAACGGGAATCACGCTAAATGCTACAATCTGCAAAGATGGTGGTAAAACCCCCTCTTTCGGGATTACTCTGAGTTCTTCGATTTTACCCTCGAGTTCAACTTCCCTGCGGGCAGCGAGGGAACTCAACGCGAGCAGTTTCGCTGCTAAACTCAGATTTTCAAGACCACCGAGGGAGAGTTCTGCTTTTGAAATCGCCGATGCGGCGAACCGCAGGGTATCGAACGTCTCCTCTATATCCGATGAGATGAGCGCTAGCATCGCTGCGGGTAAGATCATTGGGGTTTCGGCAAATCGCCCGAAATAGTCCTTTGCGGCCGCATACCGGCCGAGTAACACCTCCGGAGTTTCCTGAGAAATGGCAAACAATCCCGCCGCGAAAGCTGCGTCTTGCACCGGAAGTCTGGGTTGGTTCATTTGCTGGAATAATTGGTCGAATTTTGCCACGGTCTGTGGATTTGAAGGCCCATCGGATCGCATCAAGAGAATGGTTGGCGCTACCAGTGCTTCCGTATCTGTAGGGTTCTGGACGTGTCCTTGGGCAAATGCAGTGGCCTCTTGCAATGTCTTCTCCTGGTCCTCGGGAGTCATATTCAACGGGTGTAACAAC
>MBAA01000018.1:26491-26790 GCA_001940655.1 Promethearchaeota archaeon CR_4 | reverse complement strand
GAGATACTTGCTGGTACGCTTGAATAGGTAAGTAAAGTCTCCTACTGCGATATTAATCGCTTTCTTGGTGACTGCTGGCGCATTCTCGACAAGGCACTCGGCAATGAGAGGTCGGTCGCTGAGTGCAAAATTCGCTCCGATGCCTAAAAACTCGATTGCCGCGAGGAAACCTTCCGCAATCGCATCGGGGGACTCTCGGCGGATGGACAATCCAATCGCGGCGCACCGGAGGTGGATTTCATCGATAATTGGGAGCTTTGGGGAAATGATCTTGAGTACTTTGAATGCCTTCTTCGCTC
>MBAA01000018.1:25740-26483 GCA_001940655.1 Promethearchaeota archaeon CR_4 | reverse complement strand
AAGAGGTCTTCCATACTCTTCAGTTCTCGTTCGAGTGCACCCATCTCCATTTCCTTGACACGTGCGAAACGGGCGAGAGCGTTCTCTAGAAATTCCCGTGCCTTATAAGTCAGGATGTAGCGTTCAGTCCCAACCTTGATGCTTCCAGCGAGACTCGCTGATTTTGCAGACAGATCCAGTATTTGGGTTCGCACCAGCTTTTCTGTCCTGAGTGATTCAATTAACTCAGTTTCCATACGGGCCAGATTTATTTTCACATCGGCCGTACGCAACGTGGGATTGACCGCTCGCCACTTAGCAACAGCACTCTGCATTTCCTTAATTTTCGCTTGTAATTCTGCGATCTGGGCCTTGAGTTGAGGCAATTCCCCTGTTTCGATGAACTCGTAATTTACCTTGCCCACATATCCATCGCGGAGAAGCTCCTGGAGGTCTGATTCTTCTGAAAGGGTCAGGTCAACGGACCCTTGCTTAGCTTGATCCAATTTTGTCAACAGTTCTACAGCGTGTTCGCAATTCATGAATTTCACCTCAAGTCGACCACGTGCTCGTAAATGCTCTCGCATCCACCCACGTAGGGGGTAATAATGACATTGAGAGCGGTTGAAGTACGCTCGCAGCGGATGAACCGGTCCTGTTCCACGGCTAGTTCTAAACGCGAAGCAAAGTCATTTCGCCGTTCCGCGCGGGTTAGGGATTTACCAACGCGACGCTCGCGCTCTCGTAATAAACTGTCCAATCCG
>MBAA01000018.1:24483-25707 GCA_001940655.1 Promethearchaeota archaeon CR_4 | reverse complement strand
TGGTGTACACGGTCAGCGAGTGTCCGATCCTGACCGGCAATGTACCAGTCCAAATCCTCGACATCGGCAAAAAATAACGTACCATCTGGAGCAATCACAGAATCCTTGTCAAACCAGGTATCTCCGTAGTCGAGACCTTCGAACCCCCATCTACCCGTGCGAAGAGTGCGGGCGTAGAGTGTTAATGCTGCAATGCCCGATGCGATGTATTGGTCAATGAATGCATCTAAATCTTCTACTGTTTCGATGCCAAATATGTGTAGGGCACCAATTGGCGTTGCTCCTAAGGTAGTCTCTGACTGGTGGAATAATCGCACGTTGGATGGGACCAGGCGCTGTTCTTGAAAGTACTTGCCAGAATATCGACGATACCAGTATGTGTCATTGACGTGCAACGATTCTAAGAGATTCGGGGGATATTCATTCACTTCTACGACTGGGCAGATGTGAAACCCGTTGATGGAGCACCCGTCCGTAACGAGCTCTGTAAATGCGAGCGCTGATTGGGCGCATACCTCCCCCAACGCCCCCCACGGTTCCTCCCCATACCAAGACTCACTTGTAATGAGACGCGAGGAATCAGACGGTTGGTGCTCTGACATATTTCCATCTACATAATAAGTCCTAAAGGGGGCAGCATCGAGCAAGTCTCCATACATTAATGATTTCGCCCCGATACCCTTCACCGATAAAACAAAGTCCCGACCCGCCACACTTGTTACAATCTCTGGGAATATAACAGTCCGATTATCGTCCGGTACTCCTAATATGGCATTTTCTTTTGTTCCTCTGTGTGGTAGGACAATCTTACCAGTTAGCAAATGTTCTGGTAGGGATGCAAGGACGGAAGACCGCAGTGTATTACCCGCTGGAAAGGTAGTGAAGACCTCGCGGTCAGCGCTTGCAACAACGGGGCCTGATCCCAGTCTTACCACCTCACGATGGTCTTCTTTATCTTCTTGGAACGTGCGGTTTCCACGAACATGGTTCCGACTTTCCGGAATCCGAGGGAATTCGAAACCTGCAAGGAGGAGAGGTTCCAGTCTGCGATCTCCGTAATCACAGCCTCTGCCCCTAAATTCGCAAGGGTTGTTAGTCTCGCCCGCGTGAGCTCCCGTCCAATCCCTTGGTTGCGGAATTTTGGTAATACTGAAAGCGTGTGATTCCGCCCTAACTGGTTGACGAACGAGGCAAAAGCGAATCCGACCACTTGTCCTTTATTAC
>MBAA01000018.1:23640-24477 GCA_001940655.1 Promethearchaeota archaeon CR_4 | reverse complement strand
CGAATCCAATGTCGCCAGAGTCGAGGAGGGCCCTGAATGTCCTCCTGCCAACGCGACCGTAGATTTCTTTTGCTATTTTTACTACATCAGGGAGATCCTTTTCTTGCATGTAAGTGACGAAATTCGTGTCGTAGTCCCCCTGTGAGATTGGATCGAGTTTGAGGACTTGGTATGTCTCGAAAATATTGTACGCCTGTGGTGGGACGTTCGGATTTCCATAAGTGCGCAGGTTCTGGAGTAGCTCTTGTGGGATCTCGTGACGCATCTCAGAGAAGAAGTCTTTGCATTTGATGTATCGGCGCATGGCATCTGTCACTTCCGTATTCTTGCACAAGATATTTCCTACGTCTTCCTCTTTGTTGTAGTACGCCACCCCGACTAGTTTATCCTTGCCAACATTAACCTGGTCATTCTTATCTACACCTACCGCTACTGCTACCCGACCCCCTGCAAGGAGGGTCTTAATCGTAAAATCCACGAGGAAAGCCTTGAAAACCTCTGATGCAAGGTTGTCCAAGTGTTGTGGGAAATCCTCAACTTTTCGAACGCGAGAAATCTTGACCATCCCGTAGGACCGGAACGAATCAGTTCGAGGTCGCCATCGAACGTGGTGATATATTGCAAAGATACCAATTGCCGGGAGCATAATCGCTGCGATGATGCCGATCACCAAACCTGTCAAAGTGAGGGCTTCGATCGAAATGGCATAACTGGAGGCGGTCACATCGTATTCAGTACGCCACGTGAAACTTGTTGAATAATAACCCATATAATTAGTGGAAATAATACGATCTTCGCAACGCTCGGCAAATACAAATCCCGAATCTCGGTCACAAT
>MBAA01000018.1:22952-23609 GCA_001940655.1 Promethearchaeota archaeon CR_4 | reverse complement strand
CTTATCATCATAGTTAAAATGCGTATTGGTTCCTTGGGCTTTCAATTCAACCCCAACTCTCGGGACTCCATTTGACCAAATGGTCGCTTGCTCATTGGTCACGGTATAGATCGCATCTAATATTTCGACAGTATCTCCAACCTCTAAGTTTGCCGGCACCCAAAACCACACAGCAAGGTTTCGTCCATCGAGGTGATCATACTCGTCCAAGTCGGTCTGGATTTGGGCATAATGTCGAGTTGCCAGAGTCACATTTACCGTCCGATCCTCATTGCCCGAACCAGAATACCGCTCTTCCTCCCAACTGTCATACCCGGACCAAGTCCACGAGTATGTTGCATGAACTGTGAGATTTTCGCCAACCGCTGTAATGTCGTACATGCCAGTAGAATGGGTATCTTCTTTATAATATTCGAAATATCCCGTCCCATCGCGCAATGTCTGCTTAACTTGATATTTGAACCAATCACCCGGCAAAGGTGTTCCGGTTTGTGCGCGCGTTGACGAAATAATAAATAACATCAACCCTTGACAGACGAGTCCGAGTAATACGACTCGTGTAAGGGCTCTGGAGAACGATCGACGCGTTGGAGCCATACGTTTAGCCAAATAGTAATCGTACTATTTAAATGCGCCGCCTCCAGTATTCCTCTGTGT
>MBAA01000018.1:22725-22934 GCA_001940655.1 Promethearchaeota archaeon CR_4 | reverse complement strand
AATCTTCTAAGTTTTTTGCTACCTCGTCTGCCGGCTCTTCCTCTTTTTTCACTCCTCCCCAATATTTTGATTCCTGTTTGACCTGTTTTTGTAGCTATTTTCAAAATTTTGATCTGGAACTTTTGTAGAGTAAGATTGAACTCAGGAATTTGGGAAGAAAAAAGAAGGCAGGCCGACGCACCCCACGCCTAGGCGTTTGGCCTCACGGC
>MBAA01000018.1:16678-22681 GCA_001940655.1 Promethearchaeota archaeon CR_4 | reverse complement strand
AGGGTGAAATTCCAATGCTATTAACATGTTGGGTCGTGGTTTGCGCGAAGGCCAATGTTAATATTCCCAAACGTCAATTTCTGACACTAACTATATCGTCATATAGCTATATAAGTCTTTTGGCACATTCTTGGCAGAATAAGGGTTCCCATTCGAAAATTTGGCAGCAATTTTGCATGTTGATAGTGTCTGCTCCTCGAAAATAGGAATAATTGCATCAAGCCCTTGTTACTAAGGTAAAGATCGGGTATTCGCTTATAAGTCTGTTGAAGTCACGACACCAAGGGGAAATGTGAAAATAATTAAAAAAACAGGATATTGAAAAAATATCCAAACCTTCCGGAGGAAACAGCTGAACTCTATTTTGCAATAAAACAATAGAAATAATATCTGAATAATTTCATAAAATACATAAATAACCTCATAGATATCGCATCTTTTTTTGATCAAAAGGAGGAATTATAATTGATTAAGTCCTGAAAATTCTTCTGCTATCTGGGAAATCTGAAACCCAATACTTGAACAAAAAAAAGGAAGAGATTTAAACGTTCTTTCGTCGAAATGCCGGAGAATCTGGATTAAAATACGTCTAAAATTACGAATGAAGACTAAAACCAAAATATCGCCTAAAATTACTAGAGAAAAATGTCATTATGACAGACAAGGGGAATGCAAACTACCTTATGCGAAGAAGGGCAACCACCTCGACCTTGGTCAACGGCCAATGAACAAGTCAATCGTATTACTTTCGTCATTGGGTATTAGATTGTTTTGTTTCTCGTCTAGACGTTATGAGAAACCATCAATGGTGGGAGTAGGCCCCAAGTTGCATCGAAGTGCACCTTCCTTCGAAGCGAGATTTTAGAGGGATTTTGGTCGTTGCGTCACCTTGTTCCCCTCGAGGTGTTGATGGTGACGGTTCGTCCGCAGGTTTAAAAGGGGAGACAACGTATTGAATGGTAGGTGCCATCGAATGTCGTCTCCACCACCCGAGTCGTCCCGCCAGCACTGCATGGTGATAAAATGCCTCCAATGTTGGTCATACGTCGTGGTATTCGGATCCGCTCGGGGGGAGCATACCTGTACCGTGTGCGGTCTAGTGTTCCGTGCAAATTTCGGCGATTCGGAACCAAAATGGAGCGAGATCAGGGAGGTTAGACGGCCCGCATTGATCTTTGGTGTTCCACGAGGTTTAAAAACCGCAGCAGCGATGCGGGAAAGTGGTTTACCACAACACACTGGATCGCCAAGACGCGGGAAGCAACACTGGTATCCCCTCGCGAACGACCCGGCATTGCACGCTGCGGGAGTCGAGATAGGGGCGCGGATGTTGTTGCTGTCCGGAGAATCCCCTCAATTACGCATTTCATTCCGCGCGAACGGCAAGATCGCGAGCGTGAAATGCGTGCACGTGGCGGTGTACGCGGGTCCCCTCGCCTCCCTCCCAGCAGAGGCAGACTTGGCCCGGTCGTCCGAGCAGCACCCGATCTCCCTCGCGCCAGAGGAGCACTTTTTCGCCCTGAAGTCGTACGTGGCAGGAATTGCCGACGTGGGCATCGGGGCGATGTTCCGGATGGCGCGGGAGGCAGGTAACCAATCGGTGGGGTTCAACGACCTCATGCAGCAGCAGATATTGCAAACCCTTTTTCGAGTTGCATCTAGGGCGGCCCTCGACCTCTCCCTGTGGCTTATCGACGACGCAACCCTACCTGCCGCGCAATCGCCTCACAGGCCTGCCTCCATCCCCCAAATCACAAGTGTGCTGGCTCGTTGGTTGTCGCATGCTCCACATGTGTCCCCTGAAGTTCTCGCACATCTCGCGTTGGTCGATGACTTCCGCGTTCGGGAGGCTGTGTTAAACCACGGTGCTGCTTCCGATGAGACTCGCGCGAGTCTTGGTGAAGACGGGGATCAACACGTGCGCGCTACGGTAGCCAAGCACCTGTTTACACCAGTGGAAACCCTCGCACGCCTTGCGCAGGATGTGAATGAGGATGTGCGGGCGAATATTGCAGAAAACATAGTAACTCCTCCCGAGATCCTCGCACGACTCAGCTATGATCCGGAGGGGCTTGTCCGAGGCCGTGCGGCCAAGCACTCGCGGTTGCCCCCCCAGCACCTCCCGCGCCTCGCGGAAGATGCACACTTTTATGTGCGGACAGGCGTGGCCGAAAACGTACAATCGTCCCCGGAGCTCCTTGCACGCCTCGCGAGGGACGAGATCACGGACGTGCGGGATGCAGTCGCCCGAAACGACCACACCCCCCCGAAAGTCCTCGCACGCCTCGCGAGGGACGAATACAAGTACGTCCGGGTCAATGTGGCGAGAAATCCCCACACGCCCCCGGAGATTCTCGCGCGTCTCGCTGAGGATGCCGAAGTGGAAGTGAGGGAGGGTGTGGCCGGCAACCTGCACACTCCTCGGAACATTTTCACCCTTCTGGTCAAGGAGGAGGCCGCTCGCCGCGAGAGGTACCAGAAATTGGTCGCGCGGTGGGAGAATGATATTAACGCTAAGGAGTACTGGATTGAAAAAGAATGAAGGGATTTCCGGAGGAATGCGTCAGCAACAGGGTTCGAGTATTCACATAGCATAGATGATAACAGAAAACCATCTCCGGGAAAACGATGAGGATGTCGTGTATCTTTTACAATGGAAATCGATTTCCTATATTTCCAAAATTCCTTTCTAGAAGACTGACATAAATCCCTTCGACAACACCCAGAATCAAAGACAATTGACCTTAGATCTTCCCTCGCTTCTGGGTTTAGGATTACTTTCCCGTATCTTGGAGTGACAGACAACCCAAGTTCAGAGTTTGCTCGTGATATATAAATTTCTCAAATATACGCCCGACCGAAAAAGTTCCGAATGATTTAGGATGACTTCTGCTATGCTCTCGACTGGGGAGGGAGTATACCCATTTATCGAAATACGATGTGATATTTTCCCGACAATTCGAGTTCCATTGTAAAATTTCTGAATTTACTCAATTACTCCGAAATGATCCTTGATGGAGAGGGCCGCGCCGCCCCGAACCTAAGGAGATCATTCTTTCCTGGGTTTAAATAGATCGAGTATACCGAAGGGATGCTGATACCAGTATGACGTATACGAAACGCGCATCCCGCCCCGAACGCCCCTCAAGGGAGCGAGGAGGTCGAATTAGATTACCTGTGGGGAAGATCCGAGGTTTAAAAACCAAGTTTGCGATTGCTCTCAAAGCGATCCTGCCCCAGAATCTTGCCGCAGGAGAGGTTATTACCTGGTTTACACGAGTAGACACGCGATTGGTCGGGCCCAGGATGTTAGGTTTCCTAGGAGTGACCGGATGCGCGGACGACCTCGAACTCGCCAGCAAGGTGTACGGGACGGGCACGTGCCTGCACCGGTTCCGCGTGCGGCAGAAATTGGCAGTACTCGAAAAGGTTCAGCTGGTCATGCCATACCCCGAGAACAGCGGGAAGTATCTCCTGCTCCCCAGGGGCGAGCAAGCGGCGGAAGCGTGCCGCCAGTTTCTCACCGGCCTGCTGAGAATCACGCGCGCGAGGGAGCGAACACTCCGCAAGGAGTATGCCCTGCTACTCGACCTTCGTTTCGATGGATGGGGGGATCCTCCCAGAAGAGGAAGGCAAGGGACCTACGGATCCGCAGGATTAGGGGCGAGGGACATGTTCGTGACGAAATGGGCAACTGAAACGCTGCAGGAACCTGCCCCCCGATGCCCCATCACGTGGAAAAGCAATTCAATGCAAATCATGTTGGCAACCTAGCGAGGACAAACCGGAGGGAATGCTATGTGATATTATCCCGATGCAGAATGAGATTCTACCACAAGCGACCGACATGCCGATGTCCACGAGGTGAATTCACTCCAGAGGGGATCCAAACGTATTATGCCCGGATTTTTTGCAGTTCGAGCATGAAGCGAAACGATGGCCAATGTATTTATCACCGCGCGTGAACGGGGATTTAGAGGGCAAACCTTACATAGCTCTGGAACCCCGTGCGAGACCGTTTCAAAAGTTGACTTTTTAAACGCCTGCAAATCTCAAATTCGTCGGGGGAGCACGTGCGGCCGAAATACCACAACTGGCGGAGGATCAAGCGAATTACCCTCGGCGTGGTCGTCATCGGGGTCGTGATTGGCATCCTCGCGTGGAGTGCCGTTACCGGGTGGCCGGACGTGCGGGAAGGGGATACGGTGCGAATCCGGTCCGAAATCTTGACCGCGGACGGCGCGTGGATCGAGGGCAGCGAGGACGTCACGGTCTACGTGGACGCGACCAAGACCCCCCTCGCCCTGTATTCCGCGATCGCGCGCGCGAAAGTGGACGTCCCCAAGACCTTCGCGGTAGCGGCGTGCCCGGACCATGTGTACATCGATTTCGGGGGGTACACCGCGGGCCCGCACGCGTGGGAGGGCATCCGCGGTACCGTGACCGTGTTGGAGGTGCTCAACCGGTGATGCGGAAGAAAGTCGCGCCCACGAACACCCGCTGGTTGGTGTTGGTCGTCACCGGCATTATGGTATGCTTCATCGCCTTCCCCCTCCTGTACCCCGCTGAACCCGATGTCGAGACGCGGGCGTGCGACATCCGGAGCCCCCATCCCTATCCGGACAACGCCGACCTCGCGTGGCCGGTCGCACTGGAGGGGGTGAAGCGCTGCCGAGTCCAGTTCTCGCGCCTCGAGGTGGAAGAGGGGTTCGACTACGTGATCCTGAACTCGAGCACCGACCTGGCCGAGTTCACGGGCAACTACACCGAGGGGTGCTGGACGGAGTGGGTCGAGGGATCCTCGTTCACCCTGCGCCGCACATCCGACCACATAACCGCAGGGTGGGGGTTCCGCGCCGTGGCGGTCGAGGTGGAGCTCTCGCCGGTCGTGTGGGAGGCGCGACGGTGGTTCTTGCTCTTCTTCGTCCTCGTCCTCGCGGGTATCGCGGTCGTGATCCTCGTGGTATGGTGGCGGGGATGCAAACCCCCTTAAAAAGTTTGGGCGAAGCATCACTGCCATTCTCTCGAGAGGAATGTATTGCCAAATAGGGAGGTTATTTGGGAGTACGCGAATCCGGAAACAGCATTTTGTCTTAGGAACTATTTAGCAAAATCAGAAGAATAACGAAATTAATGGGTCTAGTAGGACAGACTCAAACATCGTCCATCTTTCCTAATAGTTGGAGGTAAGATATTTTTTTCTTATTAGCGAAAAACTTGTGAGACCGGCCCTTCCACGTGGTGTCCATTTCGAGGGTCGTTGCTAGTTCCCCTGCCTTGAAATCGAGCACGGTCATCCTTGCTTGCTCGCTTCGACATCTGAATGGGATGCCTCTTCTTTTAAAGGTGTGGGCAGTTCGTCACGTTTATCACGTTGAGAGGAATAAGGTGACGGTGTATAGATCGTCCAGCACAGTTGGCGCTAACTATGAACAACGTAAATCGCGCGCCGGGTGTGGATGCATTAGAATCAAGAATGTAACCAGATTTTTTCTGTCATCTAGGAAATCTAAGATACAATATTTGTACAGCGAGAGGATGAAATTTTAATGCCAACTCAATTAAGTAGCGGATTAATAACGCCCGACCACGTCTAAAAACGCATATCTATACAAAAAACAAATTATATCCCATCATCACTCGAGAAAAAAAATTATAATTATCTTCAAGTGTTTAGCAAACCAATCACAACGAAGAAGTTCATCCACGCACTATCTATGAACATCGAAATGTTCGTGAGTAAAAAATGACTACCCCCACAAAATTTCCCCCAAAATCTGTTGATCGCTTGAAGATCCGGCGGTACATGATGACAGGGGGATTACTTGGTTGGGGTGTAATTGGTAGCATCGTGATTGGAGCGTTGTCGACACAAGGGACGTTTCTAGCGACCTTCTGCTATGTAATCGCGTGCGTCCTGATGTTGCTTGCAGGGGGATTTCTTGCAAAGGGTTACCTCCGGGAGTCCAGGCAAAACCCGAACTACGACCCACGAGAGTTAGC
>MBAA01000018.1:15760-16654 GCA_001940655.1 Promethearchaeota archaeon CR_4 | reverse complement strand
GGGTCGGGTGTGCAGCTCTGGGGAGAAGACGAATCAAACGTAGGTGAGTATGATGGATCACAAGACTAGAGCCGGCTGGGCGACTGTCATTCTCGCGGTGAGTTTGGGGGTGGGATTAACCATCGGGTTTGTTAATAGTTACGATAACTTCTGCCTTAATTATTATTATGAGCTACAGGACGATAACCGTACCCCCATCGAACCTGTAGTCCCCCCGTCACCAGCTGGAGGTATGAAACGAGTACTCCTTGTGATGATAGAGGGCGGACGAGCTGACGTGTTGGAAAATCCCGAATTAGCGTGGAACATCTCTCAGGCGAGATTGAATGGGACTCGCCTCAGGGGGTGCAGTGCCCGCTTCCCCACGACCCTAAAATGCGCCGTAGGGACAATCTATACGGGCGCAGCCCCCTTCACCCATCCCTATTTGACAAATATGCAAGATTATCCAGCCCAAATGCCCTGCGAGACGTTATTCCATATCGCCTGTCGGCAACCGGGGGGCAGAACCTTACTGTGTGGAGACCAACAGTGGCGACAACTCTTTGATCCTTACGTGAATTCTAGCTATTCCGACCTAACCCCTTTCCTTACGTATTATGTAAGTTTCCCCCCACTCTTTGCGGCGGTACACCTAAACGCCACGGATGTCGCAGGGTGGACTTATGGGGGAAATTCCGATGAATACGAGGCGGCGGTTCGTTTGGTTGACAACCAAGTCGGGCAGATTCTCCAAACCCTAACAAACGTGAATCTCCTGGAGGAAACCCTCCTCGTCCTCACCACAACAAACGGGCACGTCAACGCGCTCCCTGGTGGTAAGGGTGGAAATGGAGGAGTGGAACCGGATGTAGCCATTACCTATACTTTCTTTGCAGGGTTAGGAGTGAATAA
>MBAA01000018.1:10447-15689 GCA_001940655.1 Promethearchaeota archaeon CR_4 | reverse complement strand
CCCTCCCCACGCATTCGAATGGAGAAGTATTATTTTCCCTCCTCAATAACAGCGCCCCTGATGCCTCACCCTACCAACGTAACGCGTCTATGGGGATTCAATTAGCAGAAAGGGCGCTAGGTTTACTCAACGCGACAGGAAACGTCTTGAAAGTGGAAGTGTCCCCCGAGAAGATTGAGAATTTCACGAGGGAATTTATGGTTCTAAAGAACGATACAATTTTTGCTGCAGCCCTAGATAGTACTGATAGTTTGAGCAAAATTGAGGCTAAAGCCGAAAATTTGACTCACCAAATAGAAGAGCTGCAAAATGTCTGGGTTGAGGAACGTATCTTTAAAGAACGCTTCTCGCGATTTATGGGCATTCTAGCGGTAATTTTTGCTATCTTCTTCATTGCATTGCGCCTCATCAAGCGGAACCGTTTCGTCATCGAAAAAGGGCAATTGGCGCTCGTATTCATCAATACTGGCATCCTCAACGGATTAATTTGGGCTCTATCTGGGATTTTTAATCAATATCTCACATTTTCCACGTTCTACGCGTTGTTTGAACCGCCCCAGTATCCCATTCTCCTAGGTTTAGGTTTATTGTTGGGTGGTGGACCGTTACTCCTAGCATTAACTCGGGTCGCTTTCATCAAACGTAACGGGTATGCCCCCGAAAACGATTTTACCTCTACTCTCGGCATCCACGTTATGTGTAATTACCTCCTCATCATTTGGACCACCGTTGTTTACGGATTTAAGGTTACCTACGTCTTTCCACCGTCTTGGGTCTTGATGCCGGGGTATTTACCAGTGTTTTTTGCACTCTTGATGTTATTAATATCCCCTGCGTTCCTCGGAATCAAGCGAGGTTACGACCGACTCTTGCGTCGGTGGGTAAAACCAAAGTTCGAGCATGTGATCGACTCTCGTGAATACTGGCATATCATCTCCCGGGACGAGCAAGCCATCTTAGAATACCGGCGGCGGATCATGGCGACAACGGAGGTAATTCGGGAGATGGAGACAAAGGCTAACAATAATGAATCCAACGACTCGAACGGGACGAATCCGCCTTCTCTCCCAACTTCCAATGGAAGCTGATGATGCAGATCCATATGGAGTAAAAGAAACGCCACCTCTTTTACCCCTAATGAATCATTTTTTTTATATCGTGCTGACTTTTAGAGATTAATGCAAAGGGGATATCAAATAGGTAAAATCTGGTTTAGGAACAAATGGTTTGTCGTTACCGGGGATTGCAGATCAACTTCGTCGGCACACTCCTCTTCACGAAAGAAATCTTCCCCTTATGTATACCTTTCACACCTTCAAAAAAAGATGTTCGCTATCTCACGTTTACGTCCAGCGCGTCCGCCGTTGTTCCCTTACCGTTCGTGGGCGGATTTCGTGGGACTAAAGCGGGCGTGGAAATAGCGTTGCGAGTGATCAAACTTGAAGTCCCAAAATAAGTGAAAATTCTCTTCATCCGTCCCGGTCCCGTGAAAAAAGACCTGTATAGCAGCGTGATCACGGCGCCAGGCGCAGATGTCAAACACATTATCGAATTTTCCTCGAAAGGCACATCTTTCAATAAACCACTCCAGATCGCCCGCCCGCTCGTGAGGGCTATCATCCGGAAAAAAACCGGGTCGATGTATCCTAACGTGAAAACAAAACTCATGTTCAACGCTATGAAATTACCCATCCTCGGCAAGTTCATGATTAAATGGGTCTCCCGAGAACTGTTGAAACGGTTCAAGGAAGAGTCGTGATAAAACCAAGTCTTTAATGTCACGAAATTCTACTTTTCTCCCTACACTCTCCAGTTCGCGGTTTAAGCAACGTAAAGGAGAAAAGAGAGAAAAAATGTGGATGCGCCGGCCGGGAATTGAACCCGGGTCGCGGGGTTTCCTCAATACGGAGAAAATAGCATCCATCGCGTGCCATGGAGGCCCCGCATACTAACCACTATACAACCAGCGCGGTTCTATGTGAAAAAGGCAAAAAGGGATTATAAATTTTCTGCTAATTTACGCCAAGTCGTGGGACGGGCTCTTTGACGTTTCCGTGGTTGCGTGGGATAGCAATTGTAGATACTTGAAGAGGCACTCGGGTGCTGTATTGTTGTTTCCTAATGTGATTGAGATAATATGGATGGATATATTGGTATGTTAATATCTTCACTATAGACCTCGATGAGACGGGATCTTTATGGTCGTGGTTAGTGGAAAAAAAGTGCACCGGTATACAGAAACCACAAATTTCTCAGTGATGGGGAGAGACCAAGGTCTTCTCGTGCCGTCAGATGCCGATGCAATTCGCATTCTTCACACCTGTATGCAGATTCTCGAGGAACAACTGATCCAAGTCCCCTCTTCAGCTCTTGAAAAACAAACAGGAATGTTATGGGCTCGCAAATTAGATTATACATATGATGACGACAAGAAATCTCGTGAACTTGAACACGATGCGAGAAGAGCTGCCTCATATATTCTCGTGGATCAGGTGTCATTTTATCATATTTTATCGTTACAATCTCCGGAGTACCCTCCTCTCGAAGAATTATTAGGGACTGACCCAACTCAACTCAGGAAATACTTTGACAAAGTGCTTTTTGGAGATTATCAAGCGGTTTTTGATTTTAATATTGTGAATCTCCTCCCCAAGACTGCCCCTGTCACCCAAGCGATTAATTTTGTCATACACACAATTAAAAATTCCAAGATCGCGGAGATCCGGCGGGATCTTCTTGGAAAGATCTTCCACCAACTCATACCAATGGAGATCCGGCGTCATCTCGCCGCATTTTATACGAGTAACGAAGCGGCAGCACTCCTCGCCCACCTTGTCATTGACCACTGGGATGCAACCATCCTCGACCTCGCTTGTGGGTCTGGAACCCTCCTTACAGAAGCCTACCTTCGCAAGAGGGCCTTGATGCAACATCCCGATGATTCTAAAGCGCACCGAGAATTACTTTCTCAAATTTTTGGTAATGACGTGGCACAATTCGCAGCGCACTTGGCCACCATTAACCTCGCGTTGCAGGGAAATCTTTCTCGAGCAGAACGAGTGAACGTGACAGTAGGAGATGGTTTTGAGATCTCCCCTGCAACCCTCATGGCCCACGATTCCACGTTCAAAAGACGAAAACCTTCCTTGAACGGGTCATCAGAGGAGATTGTCGATTATCCTAGCATCGATGTCGTGCTCATGAATCCCCCATTTACCCAGCACAAGCGATTGAATCCCGTAGAAAAGGAAAAGATTCATGCTACCCTCATGCAAGAAGGATTGGGAAAATATCTGAACGGGCGAATGGGTCTCCACGCACTCTTCATCCTCCACGCGGACACATTCCTACCTGTGGGAGGGAGAATGGCCCTTGTATTACCTGCAAATACTTTCTCCTCCAATTATGGGATAAATATTCTCCAGCTTTTTCGGGATAAACGGTATTCGATAGACTTCCTAATCGAGCGCGTGGGATCTGCCAATACATTCTCCGAACAATGCGGTTTGAAAGAATATCTCTTGGTAGTGACAAAAGGCCGGCGGATTGAAAGCGATGCCACAACCTTGTTAGTTACATTAAATACTGTTCCTGATTATGTAGAAGTCCCCCTCCTGGCAGAATTCTTGGAAGAAGCGAAGAGCACCAGACAACTTAATCCCTCTATCCCCCCGGAAATCCGCTTCTCATCAATCCCTCAAGAAATCCTCCTTTCAATGGTCAATTGGAATTCCATTTTCCAACAGAATACCTCGGATGGTAAAGCAGACTCCAAACTCGATTTTCTCTTTAATGATCCGGAGTGTTTCATTCCCGTTATCAACGCTGTCCAGGTCAAAATTCGGCGAGGATTTGACGGGACTCACATCGATGAATTGAGTTTACCAAACAAGGTATGGACAATAGCAACAATCACTCCCTCTTACGACATGAAAATCCAAAATCGATATACTAGGGAAAATCTGACCATACCTAAGAGGAATCTCCTGCGATCCTTTCGACTTCCGCGGTTATATGAAAAGATATTCACCCCAGGGCCTCAAGAATATTTACTCATCATTCCCGAGCACCCACCCCTGTCAGGTGACCTCGAGCGTTATGTAAGCGCGATGACGGAACAACTAAACGGGCGACGGATAAAAGAGAAAAAGGAAGGGGCTGCTCGGACCAGGAATTTTAGTCGCAATTGGTATTCCCACACAGCAAGGTTCAAGAGTCAAAATAGGGTAGGACACCTCTGGATCGTGTGGAAATTCAACATCAAGACCCGCCGTGGATTTGGGTTTTACGCTACAGAACCAGGAGCCGCACACAACGCGTTTTATCAAGTCGTCTGTAACAATGCCAATTGGGAACCCATCCTCGCCGCGTGGTTTAATTCCTCCCTGTGGGTGTACCAACTCTTGACGCACTCGAGGAGTTTGACGAGCCAATACCACCAGCTCATGATTGAAGACGTGAAAAAAACTTGTCTCCCCCTTCTCGAAAGAATCAAACCTGAATTTCGCGAAAGGATTTATGCTGCGGCCCGTGCCTTGGATGAAGAAGTTGGGGATTCATTCAGAGAACTCTTCCTCGCGGGAAAAATTATCCCCTTGGATCGTGCGTGGCTTGAAGCTTTAGGTCTTCCCTCTGACGATATTACTCCCGTCTTGGACGAATTAACCCAATTTTTCCACCAAATTTTTGCCCGGTTTGAACTTGTCACGGATCCGGACTAAATTTATTACCTTGCATTTCCGTGATAGAGGCGGGTCATCGCACACATGAGATTTTCCGCCCTATTTTTCGACTTTTTTGGCACGTTGGTGGACATATTTAAGGTCCAAGCTTATTTCCAGAATGTCCGGGAAATGGCGAAAGTCCTGGACGTAAATCCTGAGAAATTTAACACGCAATGGATGCAAGCCGCGCTCCACAGGGAGGGGGACTTTTCCGCGGTGCGAGATCGAATTGCAGACGCGTGTAATGGGTTAAATGCAAAATGTACTGAGGAAATGCTGGAAAAAGCAGTCGAAATTCGCATGAATTTCTTCCTGACAAACACGCTTCCCCGAGCAGATGCGATTCCCGTGCTCGAATGGGCACAGCAAACCGGATATCGCATAGGCCTCATAACCAACTGCACGATCGAACTCCCCCATATCTGGCATCGACATTCGCTCTCGAAATTTTTCCCAACCCCCGTCTTTTCCAGCGTCGAACGAGTTCGAAAACCTAACCGCGAGATCTTCTTGCGCGC
>MBAA01000018.1:1779-10412 GCA_001940655.1 Promethearchaeota archaeon CR_4 | reverse complement strand
CCTATATCGGGGACGGAGACGACCATGAGATGGAGGGGGCAACCGCGGTAGGTATGACCCCTATCCTCGTCATCGACAAGGATCCCAATTCATTTCGCCGACATCCCCAACCAAAAATGGATCATAACATCGAAACTTTACGAGATCTGCCGGCGATGGTGGAGAAGCTCGAAACAGTATTACCTTAATAAATTGGCGAGCTCCGCCGTGTCATTTACGAAATGCGTGGGATTCTCCTTTTGGAGTTTCTCCTTCGCGACTAATCCGCTACCGACCGCGATGATTTTAACCCGGGCAGCCAACCCCGCTTGGATGTCCGTGATCATATCCCCAACATAAATCACCGCGTTGGGGTTCTTGATTTTGAAGGCATCCATTAACTTGACAATACCTTCCGGGTCGGGTTTGGTTTTCTTTACCTCGTTAAAACCGAAGATTTTATTGAAGTATTGGGCGAGGCCAAATTTCTGGAGCACCTCTTGGGCATAGCTAGCTTTTTGATTCGTGAAGATCGCGAGGGGAATTTGCCTTGCTGCGAGTTGTTTGATGATCTCATCAATTCGAGGGAATAATTTTGCTTCATTCTTGTATTCTCGGAAGCGGGCGTAGAAATACAGGGTGATTTGGAGGCGTTTGAGGAGGGGAATCCCATCGAGGGCGGGAATCTTCAGTAACTCGTAACTATTAAGCACGATTTGCGGGATGGGGACAGCCTGCAGTTTTTCAACGAGGTGCGCGAGGTCCGCCATCGTATCCTCGATGGTTGTCTTGAGGTCATATTTCTGGATACCATCCGCTGCGGATCGGCGAATGGCTCCCACTATGTCGAAGATGACGCCGTCCAAGTCGAAAATGACTAACTTCACGCCTTCGAGGATGTTTTGTGACATTCAATGATTCACGAGAGGATTTTCGTATTGGAGCGTTTTGACATAAGATGTGCCCTTACTAATATCCTTGGGAGAAATAATTTTCGATCGTTTGGACTTGGGTGGCAGTTAATCCATACAACGCATAAAATTGCGTATCTAGTTGTTGTATACGGATTTGAATTTCTTCTTCCGCTAAACGAATTGCCGCTTTTTGTCTCTTGAAATGGGTATTCCATTCAGATTTCTGTGAGAGACTAAGAGGTTTTGGAATTATTTTTGGATTAAATTGATTAAATTGTTTCTGCGATTTTCGTGATAAGCGATGCAGTTCATTTAAAAAAATTCCCCAATCCAAATTATCCCAATCCATTATCTTTGTAGAATTTTTTATCTTGAACTCCAGAGATAATGAGGAAACAAAATCTTGCCGGATTTTACTGATTTTTTTGGAAAGGTCTATAATTTCTCGCGTTAGTCTCTTGATTTCACTTTGATCATCCGAATTTATTTCCGGTATTGCAATTTTTCGCAAGACATCGGGATTTATGTCCATACTGTGAGATGTCCGTTTTTTATAGAAGAGAAAGCGGTAGATTTTCGAATTTAATAAAGCCAGCAAGACATAGTAGTCAAATCCTCGTGATATCAATTCAAGGTCTTCCCGAGAATAACGAGCTTTCGAGAGGGTTTTTTTTATACTGTCATTTGTGATACCTTGGATTTGCTGCCATTTTATAATGACACGAACAGTTTGGTCACACAGGTATCCCTCATCATCGTAGGCGACTTTAAATGCTCCTAGCTTATTTGTAACAAGTTTATGACTCTGGTGCAATTCGGAAAATGTCGGACGGCGAATATTCCTAGGAACGCGTTCGGTTCCCCACTCGACATAACAATGTCCACGAATCTCGTAAGGAAACACCTTATCTCCTTCCAGGAGTTTTCGAGTATGATTTTTTGTCGGCGTTAAAGAGATTAAATCTTTCTTCTTGAATTGTCCTTTATATTCCGGTTCTTTAGCGTTAAAGACGATTCCAGTACTGATATACGCAATATCATCTAATGTGTAGAACTTGGACTCGTCAAGAGTTATAGTTTCATCAAAAAACTCCGTAAAAATTCTTTCATAATCTAATACTTCTTTAATCTCCACAGATCCTTTGAGATCCCGATAAAGTATCTTGCGGATTGGAAGCTTTGGGGGTTCTTTTTGGAGCGTTAAAATTATATTATGTATTCCAACACGTTCAAAAATGATAACATCGGAAAAATAATCAATTTGTAAAATTCTGAAACTATTTTGAATATATTCTCGAATTGGTTTTGCATATTTTTCCGAAAGGAAGGCATCAGGCACGATAAAACTTAGAACTCCTCCTTTTCTTAGTAAACACAAGCATCTTTCGATAAATGCAATATATATGTCCCATTTTTCACTTAGAAATTTATAGTT
The DNA here is from genome assembly GCA_001940655.1 of Promethearchaeota archaeon CR_4. Taxonomy (GTDB): domain Archaea; phylum Asgardarchaeota; class Lokiarchaeia; order Sigyniarchaeales; family CR-4; genus CR-4. The sequence continues at coordinate 8,084 of MBAA01000018.1, read as the reverse complement.
CTCTTTCAGATAATCCCGTACCTCTGGCATTCGCATTTTCATATTGATTGCGTTGATATAAGGGGGATTTCCAATAATTAAATCAAATCCAGGGTCTTTTCCCTGAAATATTAAAGGAAATTCAAGATTCCAGTCAAACGGATGAATTATACCCTCAGTGTCGTATCCCGTGATCCTTTCAAATGGGAAATTATTCGCTGTTATAATTCCAGTGAGGGCATTTCCCCATTTTATTCTCTGCTCTATTAATGAAAGGGACTCATTAAGAAAGGCAATTTCGAACCAGAGCGCGTCTTTTGCAAGGTCCACGGCCAAAGCATTTAGATCTACCCCATAAATTGTATTTTCGATCACTGTTTTTACATATCGAAGAAAATTATCCTCCTCGCTTTCAACAGGAAGCGTTACTTGGACGCGCATCAATTCATTGGCAATATATTCCGCGATACCTAAGAGAAAGTGACCGGATCCCATCGCTGGATCTAGAATTTTTAAGTGTAAAATTAATTCGATATATCTCTTGGGATCAAATTGCAGGTTTTGAATTGCTTCTTCGCGAAAATGGTCGAATATAGGTTCTAAGCAGGTATAACTCATATGTTTTACAATCTCGGACGGTGTGTAAAAGGAACCTGAGCTTTTTCTCTCCCCCTGACCTGCTTCCAAAAAGATAGTCTTGGGAGGGACTTCCTCAGAGATTCTTTCCCATGGTTGAACCTCTGATTTAGGTATCCAAACCGGTAATTTATTTCGTTTCACTCCGACATATGCTTCCTGCTCGTATCTAATTCGATAATCTAGCAGACCTTCATATATTGAGCCTAAATGGGTAATTTCGAGCGAGGAATAGTCGTATAATTCTTTCTCTGGAGTTCCAAGATTCTGAGACAATCTCTTTATTGCTTCAATCAAAGAAGAATTCCCAATTTCGTGTTTTTCAAAAAAGGTCTGATATTTAGGAGAAAATAAACCTTCCTTAAAACGGGGAATATTTAAGGCCAGATTCGATGTCTCTTGAGTGTCACTAATGATAGCAAAAAGAGCGGTCAGTCGACTCCAATAAAGGCTAGTCCTCGATGCACGTTTAATACCTTTTTCTCTTATTTCTAGACGGAGTTTGTGTAATGAATATTTTTCAAAATATTGTGTATCTGAAACCGGTAGAATGTGGTGACTTTCCGCATAAAAGATAAAAAGTAAACGATAAAGTAATATTAAGCCATTCCTTTGAATTTCGGTTAGACCTGGCTTTTTCGAGGGTTCTGACCACGAATCAAGAAATCCTTGGCATAAATTTCGAAGTGCTTCATATGCTTGTTTTTTGATTTCCTGCTGAATTTTTATTGCGTAGGTCTCCGATCCCGTTTTAATCTTTTCTAAAATCGATGGTTGGGCCCCATAAGGGATAAATGACGCTTGCCGGAAGAAGACCAAAAAATACAACATATTTTGTTTGATATTTCGCCGAAGGATTGATTCTAAATTCACTTCATAATAGACCTTTTTGAAACCAAAATCTCCAAGATAAAGTCTCCAAAGTTTGCCATTGGTTAAAATCCCCCATTGTGTGCTCGTTGTACGGAGATAGTAGGTGATTTGGTAATGGGGTGACCTTGATTCAAAAGGATCTGTGTTCTTATCGTTAGCATCTAATTTTTTATCCCAAGATTTCGCTTCCCCCACCGCATAAGTCCCTGTTCTTTCCCCAGCATCATGATCTCTTAGAGTATTTTTCTGGTTTTCTTCCGTATTAAAAAAAACATAATCTGGTGATCGGATTTGTTCTTCTCCCAGTGCTTTGATTGGATGCTTTATCAAATAAATGTGCCCGAGTTTGTCGAGAATTGGTCTAATCCATTTCTCTTCGAGGGTCGTTTCATTATACTTGGCAAGCTCCGTTTGTTCTTTTGAGAATAATGTATGAATGAAGCTCCAAAAGGAGTCTAATTCGTTTTCTGTTATAGTAGTCCAAAACGACTCCCTCTGGAGATGTTTTTCTAAATAATAGTTGGAAAATAGATTTTCATTGTGATAACTGGGGAATGGAGAAACGCTCGCCAATTTTTAACACTATGAATTTTAGACTCATTCACCATTATATCTCCTCCCGTTAAAAAAGGAAATTATTAATAACGCCATATTAACGCCAGTGTTTCACGCTTATTGTCAATAATCCCTTATACTCGAATTGCGTTCCTTAATAACACAAAAGGATCAATGCTATTCGCTTGTGACCACAAGACTTTCATCTACGTTTTGACTACTATTGGACGATGTCCCCCGCGAAAAAAGCTTCCAAGTCGGTAAAATCACCGAAACAAGTAAAAGCACCTCCAAAGAATGATTCAGTCGGTAGCGAACTCGACACGAACGAGATGGATGTCACCAGTATCCCTGACCCCCTGCCAACGGCAAAAAGTCCGGAACCCCCCAAGAAGGAAGAAATACTCGAGGAAGTTACTGACGAAGATCTGGACTTTTCCTTCGTCACCGAGGCCGCAAAGCGAGAAGATGCCGCGAATGCAGGCGCGCCAGTCCCTATCGTGGATACCAAACCTTCACTTGTTACCAATCCCGACGATGCTGACTTGGATGAAAGTGAACTCGCCGATATGCAAGCAGCCATCAGTGAAAACATCCAGAAAGCTGAAGTCAGTGGGCAAGCACCCCTAGGCATACCGTCCGTCTCAGAAGGAAGCGTTCAGGTACCGCCCCCTGAAGGAACGATCCCACCAACTTCTGAGGGGGCACAACATCCTCCTGTTCCGCTCGAACCCTTGACTGCTGAAAAATTGCAACCTGCTACTGAACAGATCCTCGATATGCACCGTCACATGCGGGAGCTCGTAAGAGAACTCAATAATAACCTCAATATGATTAACAACGACCGCCTTAAAGATGTCTTGCAGAAATTGACTATTGACATTCAGGCAGAGGAAGAAACCTTGAAGGACTACAACGCGCAAACAGCCGCTTTCCTCAGTGCCATCGTGGACAATAAATTGCAAGGCGATGAGCGGACATTCAAGGAACGCGAAATCCGCAAGGTTGTTGCAAATGCTTACGAAGAACACCGGGAATGTACCGACCACGCGAAACAGCTTACCGATCTCTTGCAGGCGCTCGCGGAGGATGAATCCCTCCCCGCGGACCAGAAAGGTCTGTTGTCTGCCCTTGACACTACCTTCATCGTGGAACTCGCGGACAGGCAACAAGAAACCTTTCAAGGAATTCTAGACACCCTCCAGATCAACCTCGAAGATTTACTGAAGCAAAAGAACCAACTCACATCAGGGTCAATCTCGAATGAGCTCCAGCAGAAAATCGAGGACGAGATGCGCCTTAAAGCCGAAGCAGCCGCGTTGCCTCCCGTTTCTCGCGAGGAGTTTATCCAATATGTTTCTTCAAAACGCGACAAGATCTGGTATCACGCGATCTGGTATCTCATATTTTCTGTTGACGACCACGTTGCCACGAAGAAAGCCTTGTTTGACGCGTTGAGTGCGGTGACTTCCAAGTCCGCGATTGATGACGTGAAAGAAAACGTGTTTTACTTTGGTCTCGGCCCCCTCCTGAAATTACGACTCGAAGACGCGAATGTGGTGCGGTATCGCGACCAAACCTTCCGATTAAATATGAAAGCGGAAAAAATCTCCGAAGTTTTGCAGGTAATTGGAGAACCCGTCAGTCCACGGCCGCAAATTTCCGCGGAAACTCAAAAAGATATGATTGATAAATTCCTCGGTGACGATTTCTTGGACATCTAACTTCGCGCGGGCGTTCATATGTCACATAAAACACCCCAGGGTGGCGACTCCCTGCCAAAAATCGTCCTCGTTGGCAATTCTAATGTTGGCAAATCTTCTATTACAACCTACCTTCTCAAGGGTGTTCACAGTTATGTGGGCAAAATTGGTAAGCACCCGGGCACGACTCTCAAGATTCGGCCCCTTGTAATGCCCCAAAATTATGAAATCGTGGATATGCCGGGCCTAGGATACATGGCGAGTAAAGGGCGGGGACTCACGAAACACGTCTGGGACATCATCATCCATTATTTGGAACAGAACGCGAAACTCGTGCGCATGGCGTTTATAGTCGTATCCATCGAGAATTTCCGTCGCAATGTTGAAAAATGGGAAGTAGTCCAGATTCCCATTGATATGGAGATGACCGAGTTTTTGCGGGAACTGGGTATCCCTTTCAAAATCATTGCCAATAAAATCGACAAGATTCCACTACTCGCCGTAAAAGACAACCTCGCCATGATCGCCGAAAAGATGCAAGTCCCGCCGTCAGACATCTTCCCCGTGTCAGCAAAGCTCGGCAAGGGCTTGAAAGAGGTCAAGGATTTCGTTGGGAGCTTCTTCAAGTAACGAATGTAGAGGCAACAAGAAGAAAAAATGGGAGAGGGTACAAAAAAAGAGGTTTCAGGCGCGGGAAATTCTCCGCGCCCGATGCGAGAGGTAGAACGTGACACAACCAGTAACCATCAGGAGTAAGACCACTTGAAATCCGGGAATCCCACCTCCGGTCACCATCACGACCACGGTGTCGGAAATCCCCGCCACACCTTGGTCATCTGTGTACTCGATAGTGTAGCTGGCGTTACCGGACGTACTGCGGTCGATCGGGACGTTCAAGGCAACAACGTTGGCCCACTCCGTCAACGCCACCCACTCTTGGTTGGTCACTGAAGAGTTGGTGACGAGCACGCGGTATTGTCCTGATCCTTGGTCGTCTGTTAGGACCCAGTTGATAGTCTCGGATCCAGTGACACTCGTGGAGATGTCCGCGGGATTATTTGCTGTGGGCGGGAGGTTGGCCACCCTTTGCGCGAAGATGTCATAATTGCTATTTCTATAATCATCCCAAGCAATGATTGCGCCGCCCGTCCCATCGCTGGCAAGTTGCGGATACCTTTGACTTTCACTCATCGTGCAGACGGAAGTTCCATTTGCAACCCATTTGAAAGTCCCCGCTGCGTTGACTCGCTGGGCATAGATGTCATTATTCCCAAGTCTATCATCGTTCCACGTAATAATCGCACCGTTTGCCCCATCGCTGATAAGTTGGGGGTACCTTTCTTGGCCTGTTTCGGTACAAATAGCAGTACCATTACTCCCCCACAACCCGACTCCCGCGTAGTTGACCCGTTGGGCGTAGATGTCGAAAGTACTCCCCCTCCCGTCTTGCCACGTAATGATTGCGCCGCTAGAGGCATCGCTGACAAGCTTGGGGCTATATTGGTTTCCGGTCGCGTTACAGATGGTGATTCCATTGGCACTCCACTGGATGGCCCCCGTAGTGTTGACCCGCTGGGCGTAGACGTCCGAATTGCCATCCCGATAATCTTCCCACGTGATGATCGCGCCTCCAACCCCGTCACTCACAATTTGCGCATCCTTTTGATCATTCCCGATATTGCATATGATGATCCCTGCTTCTCCAAGAGGAGAAACACCCCACTTGCGATTCCCCGTGGCATTGATCCGCTGCGCTTGGAGGTTCCATGTCCCATCAGCACCACTTTGCCATGTGAAGATTGCCCCCCCAACCCCATCGCTCGCGATTTGAGGTTGTCTTTTATCAATCGGCGGTAAAGATTCTAATCCATTATACAACGGAATCCCGTTTATATCCCACTGGGGATTTCCCTCGGCGTCAACTTTCTGGGCGTAGACATTATAAGAACTTCCCCCCAAAAGAACTTCCCACGTGATGATCGCCCCACCATTTCCATCGCTCACTATTTGCGGGAGAGTTTCATCATCTAACGTGTTACAGATAACGGTCCCATTATCATCCCACTGGGTCACTCCGGCAGAGTTTACCCGCTGGGCATAGATGTCATAATTCCCATTTCTCCCATCCTGCCAAGTAATGATTGCGCCGCTGGCATCGTCGCTCGTGATCTGGGGTTCCAATTGGGTTGAAGTCGCGTTGCAGATGACAGTCCCATTGGGACTCCACAGGGCATTCCCCGCAGAGTCAACCCGCTGGGCGTAAATGTTATAATTCCCGTCTCTGTTGTCTTCCCACGTCATTATCACGCCACTAACCTCATCACTCACGAGATGAACTCCCCCTTGACCATTTACTTTAGTGCAAATAGCAGTTCCATTGGGAGTCCACGCCATATTTTCCGAGGATGACGGCCCCATTTTGAGCGAATAATCGCTGATTCCGATTGAATTTCCTACGCCTGCTAGCACACAGAGATTTGCCAGCAGAGTAACCACGAGGAGGAGTGATACTAACCCTCTCTCCTGCTTTTTTGCATACTCCATCTTCTTCACTCACCT
>MBAA01000018.1:1521-1663 GCA_001940655.1 Promethearchaeota archaeon CR_4 | reverse complement strand
CAAGTCTTTAAAGACGTAAGTAAAACTGTTTTGAGTGACTTCTAGGTAGATTTACGATTCAGCAATCCACCAAGGGAATATTCTCGCTATCAATCCCAGATCCTCCAAGCGATGAATTACCTTACCCAATTCCTTCGTGTAG
>MBAA01000018.1:883-1138 GCA_001940655.1 Promethearchaeota archaeon CR_4 | reverse complement strand
GACGAAGACATCGTAACTGGTAGTAGCCACATTTCGCGCATCGAACCAGGCTATGATCGCTCCACCATTCCCATCGCTCGCGAGTTGAGGAGTAAACTCTGCACTATTTGTCTCGGTGAAGAAGGCGCTTCCATTAGCTCCCCAAAGATTTATCCCTCCGGCATCTACCCTTTGGGCGTATGCGTCACGATTTCCATCACGTTCGTCTGCCCACGCGATGATCGCTCCACTAGCTCCATCATCCACGAGTCGAGT
>MBAA01000018.1:552-830 GCA_001940655.1 Promethearchaeota archaeon CR_4 | reverse complement strand
TCCCGTTAGGTGTCCACTGGGTTTTACCCGTAGCGTTGACCCGCTGAGCGTAGATGTCGAGATCACTTCCCCTCTCATCATGCCAGGCAATGATCGCACCTCCCGTCTCGTCGCTGACAAGTTGCGGGTACGTTTGATTATTTACCATATTACAAACCGTAATCCCATATCGAAACATCCCTGAAATTCCCCACAAGAGGTCTCCCGTAGCATCAATCCGCTGGGCCTCGATGTTGAAATTCAATCCAGATACGCTTTTTTGCCATGTGACAATCGCG
>MBAA01000018.1:0-539 GCA_001940655.1 Promethearchaeota archaeon CR_4 | reverse complement strand
CAGTCGTGATTTGCGGTTGTGTGCGGTCAGGGACTGGCATGGCGTATAAACCATCGTATAGGTTCACCCCGTTCTCAGTCCACTGGACGGTACCCGTGGCGTTGACCCGCTGGGCGAAAACACCAAAATTTCCGTCCCTACCATCTTGCCAAGTAATAATCGCCCCGCCAGCTCCATCGCTGGTAATTTGCGGGAGCGTTTGATCACCGGTTGCATTGCAAATGACGATCCCAGCGGTAGTCCATTGAACTTGCCCTGCGGAGTTCACCCGCTGGGCGTAGATGTCATAATGACTCCCGTTCCGATAATCCTGCCAGGTTATAATCGCCCCGCCAGCGTCATCACTAACCAATTGGGGACTTTCTTGAACATCCAAAGCGGTACAGATGGGAGCTCCATCGGGGGGAGCCCACAGGACGTTTCCCGCGGAGTTGACCCGCTGGGCATAGATGTTGACATAAAGTCCCCCAGCGCGAACACCTCCCCACGTGATAATCGCCCCACCAGCCCCATCGCCAACAAGTTGATAACTTGCCAGA
>MBAA01000091.1:7472-7929 GCA_001940655.1 Promethearchaeota archaeon CR_4 | reverse complement strand
CGGTACCAAGGGCCTTGAAGGAGATATTGTGATCATCCCGGAGATTGACCTTTATTGGGATACACTACAGGACCGGCAAAGATTATACGTTGGGATGACACGGGCAGTGCACAAACTCGTCTTGACTGCGACCCGCGCGACCGATTTGACGCGACAAATCAAGAAAATCATAAATCCGCCGAGTAATTTCTGAGTTTTGGCAATCTCCCCCTTTTTATACTCGTGCCGATTGAGAGGATATGCCCACAATCAAGAAGGTTTGTCCTTGTTGTTTGCGCTCATATCTGCCCATATTTCCGACGAAAGGACAATCGATGGCAAGTCAAGACCCCATTGCGAAAGAACAGTGGATCTCCGGGGTCTGCTCCGAGGCGTGCTGGGATGCAATTACGAAAGAAATAGAACTTGCCGAGCTTTGCTCCTTCAATGACCTTATTGAATATGACAGAGATAGCAT
>MBAA01000091.1:7198-7392 GCA_001940655.1 Promethearchaeota archaeon CR_4 | reverse complement strand
AAATAATGTGGGCAATTGGTTGTTACTACAGAAGATAGGGAATCCCCTTTTCCCAATAAAATTTTTAAGGTTCTGGCGAGCTATCTCCTTGTCCATAGATTCGCGAAAAATTACCTCCACCTTAGGCGATGCAATGTACGCAAGTCATTGCTTCTCGTTCGCGTGGCGGGATTTCGCGGATGTATGGATTCCTT